>JBEKIU010000145.1:0-11362 GCA_050011635.1 Acidimicrobiales bacterium | reverse complement strand
GTCCGCCATCCGTCACATCGATGAGGTCCGCACAACTGGTGTCGGCTCCGATCGCCGGGCACTGGGTAAAGGGCGTTGTCGGAGCTGCGATCGTCGCAACCCGCTTTATCAAGACATGGGCGGAGGTGCCCAGGCCCTTTGCATTGCGTGCCCGAACCGAGACTGTGTAGGAGGTGCCAGTGCTCAGCCCATGGACCGTGCAGGTCTTCGCTCTCTTCGTCGTACAGGTCTTGGATCCGGGGCTCGCCGTGACTTTGTAGCCGGTGATGGCACTGCCACCGTTGTGCGCCGGGGCAATCCACTTGACCACAACTGACCCATGGGTGCGTGCCGCTTTCACTCCTCTGGGTGCCCCCGGCGCGGTGACCGATGCAAATGCGGGTGGTACCGCTACGAACGTAGTGACCGCAAGCAATCCGATTGCCGAAAGAACAGGCAGAGCCCACCACTTCGAACGAGACCATTCCGACATTTGTTCCGCCCTTCGCGTCATCGCCGAATGCCCCGCTGCCGTGGTGCTAACACAGGCAACGACCGTTTGGCAACCGCTTTTTTCGTCTTAGTGCGACGCATTTTCAGAAAGGCCTCGGAGAGCGCAGATGCCTCCACGTTCAGTGACATTCTGCGAACAATGATCGGAACGAATGCACCCGTCAACAGCTTCATGCCAATGCCGGGACGACGTCCGTCGTCTGGGCGCGCCGAGGGTCCGAGGTTCGGGCAGTGCGTCGCTTGACCATGATCGGCTGGGGGCCGAGAATCGGATCCATGTCCAGTGCCGAAATCGACGAGTACCTGGCCGACCTCGAAGAGCCGAAGCGGTCCACGCTGGAGCGTGTGCGCCAGACGATCCTCGAGGTGGTTCCCGACGCCGAAGAGGGAATCTCCTACCGACTTCCGGCCTTCAGGCTGGAAGGGAAGGTCATCGCCGGATTGGCGGCGTTCAAGAACCACCTGAGTTATCTGCCTCACAGTGGCTCCGTCTTTCCGGTCATGGCAGAAGATGTGGCCCCTTACAAGACGTCGACCGGGGCGCTGCAGTTCCCGATCGACACGCCGCTGCCCAAACCGCTCATCGAGCGGCTGATCAGTGTGCGGATCGCCCAGGCATTCCCCGAAGGTTGAGACCGCTCAGCCGGCTGACCACGCCATCCTTGGTCGCTCCGTAGCCGACTGAACGCGGAGCGTCGCCGATATCGGCGGGCGGTTGCCAGCAGAACCAGGGGGTGTTAAGCCATCGTCCAGGCGGGCGTGTGGGGCAGCACCCCAGGAGCGGAAGGGGCTGCCCCCATGCGTCTCAGATTCTGGTCGTCTGGTCGGAGACAGGCTGGGCTGCGGCTGATCATGGCCGCTCTCATGTTGGTGGGCATCACCGCCGTGTCGGTGGCCGCCCTCCCGGCCTCGCCGGCCGGAGCGACCGCTCCTGGCGGCACCTGGACCCAGCAGTCCCCTGCCACCTCACCTTCGGCCCGCCAGGGCGCCTCCACGGCCTACGACCCGGCCACCGGCGACATGGTCCTCTTCGGCGGTGACGGCTCCAGTTACCTCGGCGACACCTGGACCTGGAACGGCACCACCTGGACCGAGCAGTACCCGGGCACCTCCCCGTCCGTTCGCGAGGCCGCGTCCATGGCCTACGACCCGGCCACCAAGGACGTGGTCCTCTTCGGCGGCGTCAACAGCTCGGGTGACCTCGATGACACCTGGACCTGGAACGGCACCACCTGGACCAACGTGACCCCGTCCGGCTCCCCGCCCGCCCGCCACGGCGCCGCCATGACCTACGACCCGGCCACCGGGAACATGGTCCTCTTCGGCGGCGTCGACAGCTCCGGTTACCTCGGCGATACCTGGACCTGGAACGGGACCACCTGGGCCGAGCCGCTTCCGGCGACCTCCCCGCCCGTTCGATTCGGCGCCTCCATGGCTTACGACCCGGCCACCGCGAAGGTCGTTCTGTTCGGCGGGCTCGGCAATCCCAGCTTCCTCAGTGACACCTGGACCTGGAACGGCACCACCTGGACGGAGCAGTCCCCGGCCACTTCCCCGCCGGCCCGCTACCTCGCCTCCATGGCCTACGACCCCGGCACCGGGAACATGGTCCTCTTCGGCGGCGACGGCAGTTCCGGTGTCCTCGGCGACACCTGGACCTGGAACGGCACCACCTGGGCCGCGCAGTCCCCGGCGCCCTCCCCGCCCGCCCGCTCCCTCGCCTCGATGGCCTACGACCCGGGCACCGGGGACATGGTCCTCTTCGGCGGCAATGGCGGCTCCGGCTTCCTCGATGACACCTGGACCTACGGCGTCCCGGCCGGTACGCCCACCACCTGGACCCAACAGTCCCCGGGCACCTCCCCTCCGGCCCGCTATCTCGCCACCATGGCCTACGACCCGGCCACCGGGGACGCGGTCCTCTTCGGCGGCACCAACGGCTCCGCATTCCTCGGTGACACCTGGACCTGGAACGGCACCACCTGGGCGGAGGTGGCCACGACCGGTCCGCCCGGCCGCGAGTTGGCCTCGATGGCCTACGACCCGGCCACCGGCGATCTGGTCCTCTTCGGCGGCGACGGCAGTTCCGGCATCCTCGACGACACCTGGAGCTGGAACGGCAGCACCTGGACCAACGTGACCCCGTCCGGCTCCCCTCCGGCCCGCTACGGGGCCTCTGCGGCCTACGACCCGGGCACCGGGAAGGTGGTCCTGTTCGGAGGCGACGGCAGCTCCGGTTTCTTGCACGACACCTGGGCCTGGAACGGCACGACGTGGGCCGCGCAGTCCCCGGCCGGCTTCCCGCCCGGCCGCGAGTACGCCTCCATGGCCTACGACCCGGGCACCGGGGCCATGGTCCTCTTCGGCGGCTACAACGACACCGTCCTGAGTGACACCTGGACCTGGAACGGGACCACCTGGACCCCGCTGTCTCCGGCCCCCTCCCCTCCCGGCCGCTACGGCGCCACCATGGCCTCCGACCCGGCCACCGGGGGCACCGTCCTCTTCGGTGGCGCTGGCAGCTCCGGTTTTCTCGATGACACCTGGAGCTGGAACGGCAGCACCTGGACCGAGCAGTCCCCGGTCACCTCCCCGCCCCCCCATTACGGCGCCTCGATGGCCTACGACACGGGCACCGGGGACATGGTCCTCTTCGGCGGCTACGGCGGCTCCGGTTACCTCCACGACACCTGGACCTACGGTCCCACCCAGTACGCGCCCACGGTGTCCCAAACGCTCCCCGCCGGTCCGGTGCTGGTCAACACGACGGTGACCGACACGGCCACCCTGACCGGAGCCAGTCCGACCGCGGGTGGAACCGTCTCCTACACCGTCTACTCGGACTCCGGCTGCACCGATCCGGTGGCCTCCCTCGGGACGTCGGTGGCGGTGACCAACGGGGTCCCCGGGTCCTCTGAACCCTGGACGGCCACCGCCGGGGAGTACTGGTTCGAGGCCACCTACAGCGGCGACACCTCGGACGCCGGACCGGTGTCCAGTTCGTGCGTTCCCCTCACCGTCGACAACCCGGCCATCTCCCTGGTCGAGTCGTCCAACCCGACCAGCTTCACCGGAACGGGCCAGACCGTCGACTACTCCTACGTCGTGACCAACACCGGGAATGTGACCCTCACCTCGGTCGGCGTCACCGACACCGCGGTGGCCCACATCTCCTGCCCATCGGCGACGCTGGCCGCCGGGGCCAGCGAGACCTGTACGGGCGCCTACACCACCGCGCAGGCCGATGTCACCACCGGCTCGATCACCGACATCGGCACGGCCACCGGCACCCCGCCGGTCGGTGGCAACGTGACGGCCACGGACGGTTTGACCATCCCGTACTCGCAGATCACCCTGGCCAAGTCGGCCAACCCGGCCAGCTTCCTGGCCGCCGGTCAACCCATCAACTATTCCTACCTCGTCACCAACACCGGGACGACGACCGTCAACGACCTGTCGGTGAACGACAGCCAGTTGGGGGCCATCTCCTGCCCGTCCACCTCGCTCACCTCGGATGCGTCTGAGAGCTGCACGGCCACGTACACGACGACGTCGACCGACGTCACCAACGGATCGATCACCAACACCGCCACGGCCAACGGCACCGATCAAGAGGGCAACCCGGTGAGCGCCACTTCCAAAACGGTGACCGTCCCGTATTCGGGTCTCTCACTGACCAAGTCCACGACCTCCACCGGCTACGGCGCCGCCGGCCAGTCCATCGACTACGACTACCTGGTCACCAACACCGGCACCACCACCATCTCGTCCATCGGGATCAGCGACAACCAGATCGCCTCGGGCATCACCTGTCCCGACCCGTCCCTCGCCCCTGCTGCCACCGAGACCTGCACCGGCTCGTACGCCACCACCCAGGCCGATGTGGACGCCGGCTCGGTGTCCAACACCGCCACCGCCTCGGGCACTGATCCCTTCGACTCGACAGTCACTTCCAACCCGTCCACGGTGACGGTGCCGGCCAGTGGCGCCACCTCGTCGCTGAGCCTGGTGAAGTCCACCACCGCCACCGGCTACGGCGCCGCCGGCCAGTCCATCCCCTACAACTACCTGGTCACCAACACCGGCACCACCACCATCTCGTCCATCGGGATCAACGACAACAAGATCGCCTCGGGCATCACCTGTCCCGACCCGTCCCTGGCCCCGACCACCACCGAGACGTGCACCGGCTCGTACACCACCACCCCGGCCGACGTGGACACCGGCTCGGTGACCAACACCGCCACCGCCACCGGCACCAACCCGCAGACCACGACGATCACCTCCAACCCGTCCTCGGTGACGGTGCCCGGGCCCGTGGCCAGCCCCTCGCTCGGGCTCACCAAGACCACCAACGGCTCGAACGGTCAGGACATCCCGGTGGGCTCGCCCGTCACCTGGAGCTACGCGGTGGCCAACACCGGCAACGTGACCCTCACCACTGTCACCGTGACCGATAACAAGGTGGCCTCCACATCCATCAACTGCGGGAGTGGCACCAACGTCATCGCCTCCCTGGCCACGGGTGCCTCTCAGACCTGTACGGCCACCGGCACGGCGACGGCCGGCGCCTATGCCAACACGGGCACGGTCACCGGCACCCCGCCGTCCGGGGCCAACGTGTCGGCCACCTCGAACGGCAGCTACTTCGGCTCGGCCCCGGCCATCGGGATCGTGAAGTCCGCCTCCGTCGCCAACTACTCGGCCCCGGATACCCCGGTCACCTACTCCTACAAGGTGACCAACACCGGCAACGTGACCCTCACCTCGGTCACCGTCACCGATCCCATGGTCGGCCTCTCGGCCATCAACTGCGGGAGTGGCACCGACACCATCGCCTCCCTGGCCCCGACGACCTCGGTCACCTGTACGGCCAGCTACACCACCTCCCAGGCCGACGTGGATGCCGGCTCCCTGTCCAACACCGGCACGGCCACCGGCACCCCACCGGCCGGAGCGGGACCGAACGTCACCCACACCTCGACGGTGGACATCCCGGCCGTCCAGAGCCCGGGCATCGGGATCACCAAGTCGGCCTCCATCAGCGGCTTTTCGGCCGCCGGCACCCCGGTCGGCTACTCCTATGCCGTGACCAACACCGGCAACGTGACCCTCGCCCCGGTGACGGTGACCGACCCCATGGTGGGCCTGTCCGCCATCGCCTGTCCGTCAGCGACCCTCGCCCCCGCGGCCACCGAGACCTGTACGGCCACCTACACCACCACCCAGGCCGATGTGTCGAGAGGCTCGATCACCAACACGGGCACGGCCACCGGCACCCCGCCGTCGGGTGCCAGTCACAACGTCACCGCTACCTCTTCGGTCACCGTTTCGGCCAATCAGAGCCCGGCCATCGGGCTCGTGAAGTCGGCCTCCATCAAGAGCTACTCGGCCGCCGGCACCCCGGTCACCTACTCCTACAAGGTGACCAACTCCGGTACCGTGACCCTCAACTCGGTCACCGTCAAAGATCCCATGAAGGGGCTCTCGGCCGTCTCCTGCCCGTCGGCCACGCTCGCCCCCACCGCCACCGAGACGTGCACGGCCACCTACACCACCACCCAGGCCGACGTGGACAAGGGCTTCATCAGGAACACGGGCACGGCCACCGGCACCTCCGCGTCGGGGACCAAGGTCACCGCCTCCTCTTCGGTGGTCGTCCCGGCCGTCCAGTCCCCGAAGGTGAGCATCACCAAGTCGGCCAACGTCTCGAGCTTCTCGGCCCCGGGCACCAAGGTCACCTACTCCTACAAGGTGACCAACACCGGGAATGTGACCCTCACCCACATCGACGTCGACGACCCCATGTTCTGGCTGTCGAGCATCAACTGTCCGACCACGACGCTCGCCCCTGCGGCCACCGAGACGTGCACGGCCACCTACACCACCACCCAGGCCGACGTGGACCGGGGCTCGATCAGGAACATCGGCACGGTCTTTGCCCTGGCCCCCTCGTGGAACTGGGTGGCCGCCTCCTCGTCGCTGGTGATCCCGGCCGTCCAGAGCCCGAAGATCGCCATCACCAAGTCGGCCAACGTCTCGAGCTTCTCAGGCCCGGGCACCACGGTCACCTACTCCTACAAGGTGAGCGACACCGGCAACGTGACCCTTGCCCCGGTCACCGTCACCGATCCCATGTCCGGGCTGTCGAAGATCAGCTGCCCCGGCAACTCCCTCTCCCCCGGAGCCTCGGAGACCTGTACGGCCAACTACACCACCACCCAGGCCGACGTGACCAGAGGCTCGATCTCCAACACGGGCACGGCCACCGGCACCCCGCCTGTCGGGGCCAACGTGAGTGCCACCTCCTCGGTGGTGGTCCCGTTCAGTTCGGTCGTCCAGACCCCGGCCATCACCCTCAAGAAGTCGGCCTCCATCTCCAAGTACACGGCGGCCGGCACCAAGGTGACCTACTCCTACAAGGTGGCCAACACCGGCAACGTGACCCTCAACCCGGTGACCGTCACCGACCCCATGGTGGGCCTGTCGGCCATCAGCTGCCCGGCCACCTCGCTCGCCCCTGCGGCCACCGAAACCTGTACGGCCACCTACACCACCACCCAGGCCGATGTGAAGCGGGGCTCCATCACCAACACGGGCACGGCCACCGGCACCCCGCCGGTCGGGTCCAAGGTCACCGCCACCTCCAGCGTGGTCGTGCCCTACAAGTAGTCCCGGCCGTCGCCGGGCTCAGGCCGGGAGGGCCACGCCCGGGACCGTCACCTCGGTGGTGCCGGGCGGCGGGTGCCAGATGAAGGCGGCCACACCATCGGCGTCCACCACCGTCCGGGCGTGCAGTTTGTCACGCACGTAGGCGATGGCCATGGCCGATCCCGCCGGCGTGGTCGTGGCCTCGTTGCCGGTGGCGAACACGAAGACGACGGTGTGGCTCTGCACCGGGCGCGGGCCGTTGGGGAAGTAGAAGTAGCACGCGGGCCGCCCGCAGAAGGCCCCCATGACCGAGACGGTGGCGATCACCTCGGCGTCGGCCGGCGTGGCGGCCAGCGCCGTGCGCAGCTGCGCGGCCGGGCCCGGCTGGACCTGGCCGGCGGCCCCGCGCACCAGCGCCGGTGACCAGTGGGCCCCGTAGTCGAAGGCCACGCCGGCCACCACCACGGCCACCACCGCGGCCGGCACCCACCCCCGTCGGAAGCGCAGGCCCAGCCACACGAGGACCATCACCGTCCCGACGAGGACGAAGGGGAAGACGGCGAAGTTCTGGAAGGCGTTGTTGAGGAAGTCGGCTCTCGAATTGAGTGCATCGGTGACCAGGACCACGGCGGGGATCCCGAACCCCCAGGCCGAAGCCAGGCCCACGATCCCCACCGGCTTGATCAGCACCCAGATGGCCCCCAGCCGCGAGTCGAAGTGGTGGACGACACGGGAGGGGTGGGCCAGGATGCCGCCCAGGATGAGCACGATCCCACCGGCGCCGGTCAGCGTCGACCGGCCGGCCAGGTAGGCGTAGAGGGAGAGGCCCGAGCCCTGGTTGGCGTGGAGGGCCGAGATGAGCGCGGTCCAGGCCAGACCGGTGGCCACCAGCAGCAGCCCGGATCGCCGGGTATCGGGTCGGGCCAGCAGCGCCGACACCCCGAGACCCACCACCATGAGCGCGGCGAACGACCCGCACAGCAGCACCGCCGCCACCCACACCCAGCCCCAGCGGGGCCGGCCCCGCCAGAACTGGCGGGCGGCGAGCAGCGCGAACAGCGTGGAGATCGGCTCGAGGTGGACGTCGAAGCTCAACGTGGCGTACGTGCCCGGGTTGGCCACCGTCGCCACCAGCACCGCCGCGGCCACGGCGGCCAGCACCCACCGGTCGACCTCGCGGCGCTCGAGGTACTCGAGGGCCCAGAGGTAGGCGACCAGCCCGCAGCCGGCCACGGCCGCGTCCTGTATCCAGAGGAGGACGGCCGAGCTCGGCACGACAAGGTGGACGACGGCCAACGGCCACACGATGAGCTCGAAGTCGGACTTCACGAAGGGGAACCCGAAGATGGTGTCGTACGGGTTGAGGTGGCCGTGGGCGATCAGGGTCCACGCCTGGTTGTATGTGGCGAAGTCCTCGCCCAGGAAGTTGCGGTGGTAGAGCACGGTCGAGAACGCGACCAGGCCGATCATCCACAGGGCCAGGACCACGGCGCCGCCGATCCGCAGGGCCGACAGGAGCCGGTCCCGGTCGTCCCAGTCCTCGACCGGGATGCCGCGCCGGGGTGACGCCGTCGAACGTGTGGTGGCGGGACCGACCGCCCCGTCAGGATCCGCCGTCACCACCCGGGCAGTGTACCCGGGCGGGTTGTGGGACATCCGGGTCAGGAAGGGGCACCGATGAGGACGGCGACCACCCCGACAACCCCGGCTCCGATCAGGGCGGCCACCACTCCACGCCGCAGGGCGAGGAGCCAGACGGCGGCCAGGGCGGTGACGCCGAGCTGCCACAGGTGGGAGATCTCCAACCCCAGTGGGATCGCCGACCCGGCGATGGCGCCGACGACCGCTGCTCCCGCGCCGAGGAAGAACGCCTGGACCCGGCGATCGGTGCGGAGCCTGTCGAAGTGGCCGGCGCCGGCGATGACGAATGCGAACGACGGGGCAAAGGCCACCGCGGCAGCCAGCACACCTCCCCACAGGCCGCTGGCCGCGTAGCCCACGACGGCCACCGTCTGGACGACCGGCCCGGGGGTGACCTGGCCCAGGGCGACGGCGTTGAGGAATTGGGCGCCGCTCATCCAGTGGTAGGTGACCACGACGTCGTGCTGCATGAGCGGGATGATGACGAAGCCCCCGCCGTAGGAGAGGGCCCCGACCTTGAAGGCCATCCAACAGAGTGCGGCCACTCCCCCGGTGACCACCGGGAGCACGGCGACGGGGAGAAGTCCCGGCGCCCCCGGCCGACCTCTCTCTGTCCGCGGGGTCCGGATGACGATCTCGGTGACACCGCAGACGATGAGCACGAGGACGAGGAAGGGTCCGATGGTGGCGGCCGAGATGCCGCCGGCCAGGAAGTAGAGGATCCAGCGGACCTTGCCGGCTGGTTCCGTGCCCGACCGGTGCCAGCTCGCCGGGAGCAGGCCGGCGGCGGCGTTGAGGGCCACCACGGGTACGGCCGCACCGGCTCCGGCGGCCGCCCCGAGCACCCACAACGGCGGGTGGGCGGACAGGAAGAGGGCCGAGAGGGCCAGGATGATGGTCAGGCCGGGGAGGATGAAGCAGATCCCGCCGACGACGGCGCCGAGGCGGCCCCGCAGGCGCCAGGCGCAGTAGATGGCCAGCTGGGTGGACGCAGGACCGGGGAGGAGGCTGGTGGCTGCGATGCCGTCCTCGAAGTCATCGGCCGTGAGCCATTCCCGGTCCTCGACGCAGAGCCGGCGGAACAGGGCGATGTGGGCCGGTGGGCCACCGAACCCGATCAGACCGATCCGTCCCCACTCACGGATGAGGGTGGAGAACGGGACGCTTTCGTGGGCGGGCTCCGGCATGCTCGGGCCGAATCGTACGGCAGAAGCGGCGTCGGCAGACGGGTTCGAAGGGTCCGTGCAACTTCCACTCCCGGCGGCAGTGCCGGTACCACGAAGCGATGGGCGCAGCCACTGTAACGAATGGGACTCCCCTTTCGTTCTCTATCGACGAGGACCAAAGCGGGTCTCATCAACACGACCATCCCAAGGGGGAACAAACTTTTATGCGACGCCATCTTCCGACACGTGTTGTCGCCATTGCCGCAATGGTGGCAGCTGGTTCACTTGGTTCCATAGCTCTGGTCTCGGGAACTGCGGGTGCGAGCGCACCGACGGTGACCTGTACCAAGGGCACCATCAGCGCAACCGGCAGCGGGACCATCACCGGTTGTAGCGACAAGGCCAATACTGGCGGATCTGGGAAGATCGTGGCCACCCTGAAAACAAAGACCGGCGTGATCACCTGGAACAAGACCGGTACGACCAAGTTCAAGTACACCTACGCCGACGTCAAGAACACGGCGTGCAGCCCCAAGACGAAGGGGTCGCTGGAGGTCAAGGAGACGGCGACGGTCACCGGCGGCACGGGCAAGGCCGCGGCGTCGATCAAGAAGGGCCAAGTGGCGACCACCACGATTTGCGTCATCGGCGGCAAAGTGGGACTGGCACCAGGCTCGAAGTACCAGATCTAGGAACGTTCTGAAAGGAACGAGCACAAGCTGCGGAGTCGCAGCCTCCGACACAGCCCCTGGCACTGGTCAGGGGCTGTGTCGCGTGCGGAGGGTCAACTGGGTCGGGGACACTCCGGCAGGGATCGTCGGGCGGTCCCTCGGCGATGACCCCTCACGGCAACATTCCGCTCGCCATCCCCCGGGCAGGTTCGGAGCCGTGACTTCAGGGTCCCACCGACTCGGTGCCGGCCACCCGTCGTTCGGTCAACCCTTCACGTAGGAGAGCTTCTCCGAGACGAGCCCGTCACGCACCCGGAACACATCGACACCCCGAACGTGACCCCCGACCCACGAGTAGCGCCAACGCTGCACCACCCGATCTTCCGCGGTGAAGGTCTCCTCGGCTGCGAAGGTGGCGCTCTTGTCGTCGAAGATCGGCCGCCAGGCGTTGGCGATGGCGTCGCGGCCCTCGTAGCGGGTGCCGTCGGGCCCCGGCTCAGTGGACTCGAACACGCAGTCGCTGGTGACGAGGGCCAGTGTTGCATCGAGGTCGTGAGCCCCCCAGGCCAGGCCAAAGGCCTCGACGGTGGCGAGGGGATCCATCCTCGTTCTCGTCGACACGGTGCTCGGAGGCGCTATGCCATCGCCGGCGAGACGTCTTCCATGCCGGATCGGATCATCTCCCGCAGCTCAGGCGTGTCCTCGTGCCCGTGCTTGGCCACTGCGTGGGCCACGGCCGCG
>JBEKIU010000144.1:0-11425 GCA_050011635.1 Acidimicrobiales bacterium | reverse complement strand
CATCTCCACGACGAGGCTCCGCGCAGCGACCGTTGGCCAGAGGTATTCGACCGTCCTCGTGGCCGTGGGCGGCAATCGACCCTACGTATGGCGGTTGGGTTCAGGGCAACTTCCTGCCGGCCTCACACTGAACAAGACGACCGGGGCGATCACGGGAGCTCCCACAAAGAGCAGTGTCAGCTCGACGTTCACGGTTGAAGTGCTCGATACCAAGGTCGGGAAGGCGAAATCGCAGCACACAGCCACAGCACGACTCTCCATTACCATCCTCTGATCGAGCGGCCTCAGCGGAAGGGCAGGAAGGCTGCCTCACGAGCGGCGTCGCAGCTGGTACATCGGGATCGTCTCGAATTCCTTCGCTGTCGTCACCCGGCCGACATATTCGGTAGCGAAAGGCTCGAGATGTTCGAGGGAGAGCAGGGCGGCGAACGCGTCGGTGACGTAGACCTCCCCTTCCGGCGTCCGAGGCTCGATGCGGGCCGCGCGGGTGAGCTCGCGTCCCCAGTAGGTGGGCTTGTGAGTGACGGGATCGCCGATCGCCATCACCGGACCGGCATGCGCACCGATACGGAGCTCAAGATCCTTCGGAAGCCCGATCGCTTCCAGGTCGATACGCGACAGCGTTTCGTGCAGCCCGAGCGCGCAGTCCGCCGCTTGGATGACATCGGAGAACACGGCGGCGATGGCGTCGCCCCAGGAGTTGCGCCACAGGACTGCCTCGCCGTGGCCGTCGAGCACGGCGCCCATCGGTCCGAGAACCTGGTCGACGAACGCCGGGAACTGCTCGTCGCGCAATCGGGAGAACCCGTGCAGGTCGGTGAAGAGGATGGCGCCGATCTGCCGTGTTGCCGACGGGGATCCGGCCTTTTGAGGAGGTAGCGCCGGCGGGTGCAGCGCGATCACGTGCGTGTGGTGACCGCTGGCCTTCCAAACGGCGACGTCATGGGCTGTCCCGGCCATCGGGGCGCCCTCCGCTTGATCCCAGACCGCCAGCTGCTCGGCCGGGGCATCGAGGTAGGCGGCTTGGTTCAACGCGTGGCCCATGGCGATACGTCCGGCATACCCGTACAACTCGTCGTCGCCCATGAAGGACGAATCCGATGCGTGCACGACAGACTCCGCCCGTCCGAGGCACGCCCGGAACCGGTCGAGCCATCTGGGCCCCGCCGGATCAACCGAGGTTCGCTCGAATTCGGCGGTGTCGAAGGGAAGCACGACCCTGAGCGGCACCCCCTGGTCGAGGAGCGCCTCCGCGATGAGGATGTCGGCTCCGGACGCAAGTGAGCCGAACGCGGACCCGACCCGGTGCTGGGCGAGGAACGTGCGGATTTCACGGTCCACGTGTGCCTCGAGATCAGCTGGAAAGCGTGCCGGTGCGCTCGATGGGTCGATACGGTGACCGCAGTAGTGCAGCACGATCGGAGGACGGAGTTCGTCGAGCACCTCCAGGTCCGTCGATGTGGCTTCACAGACGAGCCGGAGTTGTCGTCGCGTCACAGCGAGCGTCGCCAGGCCGTCTCCGGCGGCGGCTACGGCACGGGTCAAGGCCCGCCTGGCGGTTTCCACGTCGCCAAGGATCAGCGCGGCCTCCGCCTCGGTCGCATCGAGCCAGTAGTCGTCGGGGTCACTTCGGCGGGCCTGGGCCACCAGCTGGCATACCTGTTCAGCCAGCTGGCGAGCCTTCTCGAGGTCGCCGGCCAGGAGGCGCAGTGTCGCCGCATTGATGCGCGTGTAGGAGCGGCCATATCGGTCGGCGATCTCTTCGTAGAGATCGGCTGCTCCTCGTAGCCGTGCCGGGCGCTCATCACCGTTCGTTGCCAACGCATCCTGTTTGGCGAGTCGAGCTGTCAGTGCGGCAGCATCCTCGCGCAGCTTGATCGGCACATCGCCGGCGCTGTCCATCCTCACCAGCAACTCTGTCGCTGAGGCGCGCGCACGTTCGCTCGCCCCCGCCCGTGCCAGCGCCAGTGCGGCCAAGAACGCGGACTCCAGGCTTTCGGGCTCGGCCACCATGGCCGAGACCGCGGCGTCATAGGCCATCAGGACATCCCCGCGCCCGAGTGCGGCGCGGGCAGTGGCGAGGAGCTCATCTGGCACTGGACGCACCGTAGCGCGTACGCGTCGCACACCGTCGCCCGCTGCGTCGTGACCGACAGACCGGAGGCCCCTCGTGGCCCCCGGGTGCTGAAAGTGATGGGAAGTGATCAGCGGCGCAACGTGAAGGTATCGATCTCGTTCCCGTACTCGTTCAGAGCCCGGACATTCGACAGCGGTGACGCCAGCGCGTCGGGAATGGTACGGGCCAGTGACGGAAGCCACGCCCGCGGGCGCGTCGAGTCCTTTCCAGAGGCACTCGACCATCCCCGCCGCGGCCTCGAGTTCGACGACAAGGTCGAGCGCCAACTGGAGGACATCACCCGCATTGGAAGAAGTGCGCCCGACCTTCGGTCTGATCGCCTGGGCGAGACGGGTCGGTCGTCGGGAACCCGGATGCCTTCGGCCCCCTATCCCCGAAGGGATAGCGGGCCTGGCGTCAGCCCGGAGTGCGGTGGCGGATCCGCCCTCGACGGGGTGACGAACAGGTTGATCTGCCCGGGTCGCCGAGGGGGGGATGGGACTGACGATGGACACTCAACCTCACCACCCCATCGGCAGAACCGCTCTCGACCTTGAGCGAAATGTTCGAGTTTCTTTGGAAATCGGTGAAGTGCCTGGTCAGAGGGGTGCCGGGCGGGATCCCGCCCACTGGCCCGCCCGGACTCGGCCAACGAGACAACACGAACCCATGTTCGGGACGGTCATCTCACCTTCAGACCCCTCGACGTCCGTTCGCGGAGGCCGCACCGCACCGTCCCTGCTCAACGCTGCGTCGTCAGTCGTTCTGCCCCGAGGGCCTCACCCTGAGCCCGGATCCAGTCACCGATCTCCTGGGATGGCATCGGTCTGGCCAGGAGATAGCCCTGGCCGCTGTCACAGCCCAAACTCGTGAGCTCATCCCGTGTCCTTGCATCCTCGATCCCCTCGGCCACGGTTCGCAGGCCGAGGTTGTGTCCGAGGTCGATCACCGAGCGCACGATCACTGCGTCGTTGAGGTCCTGGTGCATGTGCATGACGAACGATCGGTCGATCTTGAGCTGGTTGACAGGGAGATTCTTCAGGTAGGCGAGAGAGGAATACCCGGTCCCGAAATCATCGATCGACAGCTTGACCCCGGCGGCGGCAAGCTCGGCGAGGATTCGGTGGGCTCGGGAAGGATCGGCCATGATCGTCGTCTCGGTGATCTCGAGCTCGAGCTGGCCGGCGGGGACCCTCCAGCGATGAAGGGCGGCCACGACCTCGGCTGGGAAGTTGTCGTCGAGCAGGCTGCGGGCGGAGAGGTTGACAGCCATCGACAGATCGCTGAGGGCCGAGTGCTCAGCTTCGTCCCGCCAACACCGCAGCTGTCGGAGCGCAGCATCGAGTACCCAGGTGGTGAGGGGCTTGATGAGCCCGGTGTGCTCCGCCAACGAGATGAATTCGATCGGGGCTACCAGCCCCATCACAGGGTGCTGCCAACGAATCAGCGCTTCGACCCCCTCGATCTGACCAGAGTCGAGGGCCACCTTTGGCTGGTAGTGGAGCACGAATTGCTCCTTGGCGATGGCAGTCCGGAGCTCGCCCAGGAGCGCGAGGCGCTCGCGGGTGTTGATGTTGAGCTCATCGTCATACATGACGATGTCCTCGTGAGTGTCCTTGGCCACATACATGGCCACGTCGGAGCGCTGCAGGAGCAGGTCAGCGCTGTCTCCATCCTTCGGGGCAATGGCGATGCCGCAACTGGCGGCCACGTCCATCGTCATCCCTTCGATGTCAAAGGGCTCCTCCAAGAGGCTGATGATCCGTTCGGCAACCTGAAGGGCGGCGCCGTGGCCTTCGATGCGTGGGAGCAGGACGCAGAACTCATCGCCGCCCAGCCGGGCCAGTGTGTCACCGTCCCGAAGGCCCCGGTGAATCCTTGGGCCCACTTCCCGCAAGACCCGATCACCGTACTTGTGGCCGAGAGTGTCGTTGATCTCCTTGAACCGGTTCAGGTCAAAGAGCAGGACTGCGGTGCAGGTCCCGTCCCGGGCGGCCTGACGGAGAGCTTGGTCCGTGCGGTCGAAGAAGCAGGCACGGTTCGGAAGGCCGGTGAGCTCGTCGTGCATGGCCTGGTGGGTGGCGTCGTCCAGGGCCTGCTTCATGACCTGGACGGCTCGAGCGTCGTTGAGGGCGAGACTGGCGTGCTCTGCGAACGCGATCGCGACCTCTTGCGCTCGCTGTAGGTACTCGCTGTCACGACGACCCGAAGCGACGATCAGACTGCCGACAGCCTGGCCCTCGCGGTGGACCGGCGCAGCAAGAGCCGATTTCGGCTCGGCCTGGTCCGACTGGCCGATGGTCCCCCCGAGTCCTTGAAAGCACTCGTCGACACAGAGACGGTTCTCGGTGACAGCTCGCCCCCCGATCCCTGCCCGGACGGGAACGCGAGGCAAATCGGAATCGTCCGGGGAGATGCCGACCGACGAGACGGTGATCATGGTGTCGGGGTCGCAATCATCGACAAGCTGCAGCGCCACCATTCCCTCACCGAGAAGTTCGGCCGCTCCCGCGGTGACGGCGTCAAGGACGATCTGGAGGGACGTCCGCGACGTAATCTGGTGTTGGATGTGGGAGAGCCGCTCCAACAGCGCTTGTCGTCCCCGAAGGGAGAGGACGAGCTCATGATTCCGTGCGGCCTGGGTACGCTCGCTGGCCACCGTCCCGAGGAGGCGGAGAGCCAGGGCCAGGACGCGAGCCATACTCCGCAGAAGGCCCACCTCCTCGGTGGTGAAGGCATCGACGGACCGGACCAGGACAACGGTGGTGTCCTTGTCCCGATCAACGGGGATGGCGACGGTATCGCAACATCCCACCCCGGAAAGGTCGATAGTCGCCCGTTCGCTCTTGGCCACGGCGACGATCTCGGTCTCAGGTGCACGGCCAAGAGCCCATCCGAGCGACGAAGTGACGTGACCCGCCGTCACAAATGCCCCGGCATCCGCTTCGGACGACTCGGCCAGACGCTCAAGCCCATGGACAACGGCCTCGTGCTCGTCCGTCGCACCGGTGAGCACGGTGAGGAAGGCAGCAAGCTGCTGCGTCGCCCAGTTCGAAGAGTCCATTACATCGTCAACCGAAGGCCACCACGACAAGGGTCTGGTTGTGGAATCCGCTGACTCCACGAGTGCGGGCGATCTCGCCGTAGGTGTAGAACCCGGCGACCGGCGCGCCGGCGGCGTGATCGGCGATCCTTCCCACCTCGGACCTGGTCCCGTCGTCGCCGAGCACCCCTTTTCGAGCGATACAGTCGAAGGCCAGAAGTCCCAGTGGGGCTCTCCCGTCCAACTCAGCCAACGCTTGTTCGCAGGCCACGTCTGTCGCCTGCAGCACCGAGTCGCTGTCGCCCTCCATGATCCTCACCATGCTCCCCTGGGGTACGGCTGCGATGCAGTTCAGAGAGCCGTCTGCGAAGTCCCCGCCCGCGACGAATCGGACTTCGTCGCCGCCTCGACGGCTCAGCCCGAGGGGGTGGGTCATCGCGAATTGGGTGAACGCGGCGGCGTCCGCCTGCACGGCTTGGGGCGCATCGAGGCGCTTGAGATAGGCCTCGAGCGCCGGCTGATCGTCGAGGGTCACGACGCGGTTGTCGGAGCTGGCGGTGACGACCATGGGATCCCCGACGGTGCGCCAGCCGTGCTTCACCCCGATCCCGATCGGACCCTCGGACCCGATCGCCGCGCCCACGACCGAGTGCTCGAGGACTGAGCTCCCGAAAAACTGGGAGGTGCGTTGCATCTTGAGGCCGTCGCCGGCGCAGCCGCCGACGAGAGGAACCTCGGCGCCCACCACGCCAAACGCGCCCCTCACCACCTCTTGTTGGTCACCCCCGAGTCCGTCGCTCAACAGCAACTGCACCTTGTATGGGCACGGACCCAGAGTGGCCACGCTCGCCGCCACCTCCGCACTGGCTCCGCGTAGCCCACCGGCATCGGCACTGGCCGCGGCGGTGGCGACGGAGAAGCCCGGTCCACCGAGGGCCATGACCACCACCCCATCCGTCCCCGGTCCTCCAGTGGCAATTTCGCCCGCAGTCGAGCATCCGACGACTGGAGTCTCCAGCGCGACGTCGGCCACACCACCGAGCAGTTCACCCAAGTCGTAGACGTCGCTGGCGAAGACGACCAGGAGCTTTGGACTGTCCCCCACCACGGCCTCGGCGGCGGCTTGGATACCCGCCCGCCGGCCATCGGGGTCGTCGGACCTGCCCGTTCCGGTCCACTGGGTCGCCGTTCGTGCAGGTGCGAATGCCGGACTGGAGGTCATAGGTATCCGATCGGTCCCCTGCCGTTCCACCTTTAGCGGAATCGGCCTTGGCGCCTGTTGGTCGGTCGCCCGTCTTCAACTACTCCTCGCCGGAGAATCGCTCCCATGCCGACTGTCGGGTCATCCCCAGGGACGTCCCGATGGCCGCCCACGTGGCGCCAAGCGCTCTCGCCCTCCTGACAAAGCGGGCGAGATTGCGTTCGACCTGCGCCCCTGCGGCCGCCATCCGAGGGAGGCTCGCCAGTACCCCGTCGAGGTCAAGGTCCTCCTCCCACGACGTCAGCCCTGGTGGCGCCGAGGGTGGGCTGCCGATGATCTGGCAGCAGAGATCGACGCACTCGTCACAGATGAACACCCCTGGTCCGGCCACCAACTTGGCGACGTCGTGGTTCGGCTTCAGACAGAACGAGCAGGATGCGGTCACATCCTCTTCGGTGACGACCATCCCGCTCTCCTCGCCCTGCTCCGGTGTTGTCAGGGGATACCTTACAGCGTCAGGAGATCCCTGACAAGGAGGGCCGTTCGGAGTGCACATCGGTGACGGCAGGCCGGATGCAATTCGAGGTCGTGTTTGCCGGTGACCTGTGGGCACACCGCGTTGCATCCGAGCCCGACCCACAACGAGTGATCCCGCTCGTGTGACCTGGGGAATGACGAGTGGTGAACTACGATTGAGGCGCGGTTCAGAAGTCGTTGCGGCCGGTTGCGCCGAATCGTCACTGCATGGCGACGAAGCGCAGGTCGTGAACCTCGGAGCGGAAGCGAATCATGTTCAGAGCCGGAATGCACACCCTCTGGGGAGGGGTTCGACCACATAGCCGCGTCGTCGCCGTCGGTGCAGTCATCGCACTCGTGCTGTCCGGGGTGACGATGTTGGACCCGGCACCACCGGCCGGAGCCTCGACACCACCCACGGTGTCCGCATTCACGGCCAAGCCGTCCTCGCTCACCTGGGCCGGTGGCACGGTGACGCTGTCCCTCAAAGTGGCCAACGCAAAGACCTGTACCTTCTCGGTGACCCCCGCCATCAAGGGACTCCCGGCCAAGCAGCTCTGCAACGGGACCGTCAATCAGAAAGTGACCGTCCCGAAGAACACCGGGAAGAAGGTGATCACCTTCGCGTTCGATGTCACGGCCACTGGAACGACGACCGTGAAGGCACCGGCGATCAGGCTCTCCGAAAGTGACGTACTGCCGGGTCCACCCACTGCCGCGTCGGCGTCGCCGGAGAACACATCGGCGGCGGTGAGCTTTGTCCGTCCGTCGACTGCCGGTAGCAGCACCATCACCCAGTACACGGTCACAGCCACCGACACGACCACCTCCGCTCATGGAGGACAGAAGCAATCGGGTACTGCGAGCCCGATCACGGTGACCGGGCTCACCAACGGGGACAACTACACATTCGCGGTGGCTGCCACCAATGCCAGCGGCACCGGTCCTTCGTCGGCCGGATCGGAGGGCGTCACCCCATCGCTTCCGCTGGCCGGCGTGGTTTCCGACGCCAGTGACGGTTTCGGCGACTGTGCAGTGATCCTGGGCGGTGGCGTGGACTGTTGGGGAGCAGGTGCCTTGGGCAACGGGACAACGGGGAGCTCGGACATCGCCCAGCCGGTGCCCGACATCAGCGGCGCGGTCTCCATCACCAGCGCCAGTCAAGACATCGGTGGCTACTGTGCGGTGCTCTCGACCGGGGGAGTGGAGTGCTGGGGGGACAACTCCTTTGGCGAGCTGGGCGATGGGACAACCGTGAGCGCCGACGCACCTCAGGCGGTCACTGGCATCACCACGGCTGTTTCGGTGGCCAGTGTCAGCAGTGTCAACCTCGCGGCCAGCTACTGTGCGGTGCTCTCGACCGGGGGAGTGGAGTGCTGGGGGGACAACAGCGACGGTCAGTTGGGCAACGGGACCACCGGTGGGCCCGATTGCAATGGGTCTTGTTACGACACCCCCCAGGCGGTCACCGGCATCACCGACGCCGTTTCGCTCACCAGTGACGCCGACGGCGAGGACTGCGCGGTGCTGTCGACCGGGGGAGTGGAGTGCTGGGGGGACAACATCTGGGGCCAGTTGGGCAACGGGACCACCGGTGGTCCTGATGGAGTGAGCCCATTTGCCGGCTATGACACACCCCAGGCAGTCACCGGCATCACCGACGCCATCTCGATAGCCAGCGAAGTCGGCAGTAGTAACTGCGTTGTGCTCTCCACCGGCGGGGTCGTCTGTTGGGGAGCCAACTCGGGCCAGTTGGGCAACGGGACCGTCGGCGGGCCGGACGGTGAGAACGGCTATGACACACCCCAGGCGGTCACCGGTATCACCGACGCCCTCTCGGTCACCAGCGACGCCGACGGTGAGTACTGTGCGGTCCTGTCGACCGGGGCAGTGGACTGCTGGGGGTACAACGGCGATGGTGAATTGGGCATCGGGACCATCAGTGGTCCCGACGGTGAGGACGGTTACGACACACCCCAGGCCGTCACCGGCATCACCGACGCAGTCTCGGTCAGCAGTTACGACGTGGCCACCGAGCTCGACGACTTCGGCTACTGTGCCGTGCTCTCCACGGGCAAGTTGGACTGTTGGGGCGGCAACTCCACCGGTGAATTGGGCAACGGAACCATCGGTGGACCAGACCACGAGGTCGGCTACGACACCCCCCAGGCGGTCACCGGCATCACCAACGCCGCCGTGGCCACCGCCGATGCCTCCGGGTACTTCGGCAACTGTGCGGTCCTCACCACCGGCGGCATGGACTGCTGGGGGTACAACGGCGACGACGAACTGGGCACCGGGTCGGTCGGCGTGCCCAATGGCAGCGACGACACGCCTCAGGCGGTCCGTTCTCTGTAGACGCAGCCGTGGAAGGGCCGTGTCACCCGCTCCGACCGGTGCACGCCTTCGGTGTGCCCGACAGGCTCAGCCACTCGAGACCGTCGCCAGGCAGAACTCCACACTGTGCTCGAGATCGGCGCGAGTTGGGCGTCTGCCCTGTTGCAAGTAGTCGGTGAGCATCCCGATGATCGCATGGGTGGCGAGCGATGAGTCGAATTCAGGACGAGCGCTTCCCAGGGCGGCGAACGGCTCTTGCAGCAACGCGGCCAAGGGTGCGTTCAGAGACGAACGACCGGGCACGAGCCCGTCGCCGATGCTTCCTCCGTTCCAGAGCACGGCCAGTGTCGTGGCCGCGATGTCGTCGTCGACCGCCTGGGACAGGATCCCTTCCACCCAGCGGCGCACCTTCCCCTCCGGCGCCGGTGCCTTGGCCATCTGGTGCGCCACATAGCTGGTCAGACGTTCCGCGCCGTCTTCGAGGATGGCGGCAACGAGCGCGTCCTTCGAGCGAAAATGCCGATAGAACGCCTCGTTCGAGAGCCCTGCAGCCGCCACGATGTCGCTGACGCGCGGGCGCGTGGTCGTCCCGCACTCGCGCATGACCTCGAGACCCGCGTCCAGGAGGCGCCTGACCTCGCTGGCGTACACCGCACCCCGCTTGGCCAGTGTCCGCCGGGCGATGCGGTCGGCCAGGTCGTCCTCCGGTCGTGGCCCTTGATTCTGGGGAGCAAGAATTGTATTCTTCATCACCAGAATTCTATACTTCCGGCACCGGTGGGGAAACAGCACGGGCGAGGGAAGCGCAAACAGGACGACTGATGACCGTTGACCCTCCGGCCACCGATCCAAGCGGTGGGCTGCTGCCCGACCACATCTGCCACATGGCCTGAACCCGAAGTGAGGAACTCGTGATGGACCTCGATCGACTTGCCGCCTGGATGGACGGCGTGGGCCTGCAAGGCAGCGGCGAGCAGATCGAGAGCCGCTACGTCTCCGGTGGATCTCAGAACGAGATCTATGAGATCCGGCGTGGCGACCTCCATTGCGCGATGCGGATCCCGCCGGCAACGGCACCGGCCAGCCGTGATGACGGAATCTTCCGCGAATGGCGCATCATCGAGGCGCTCGATGGCACTGATGTGCCCCACACCCGAGCGGTGGCGATGTGTGTCGATCAATCCGTCCTCGGTCGTGCGTTCTATCTCATGGGCTTCGTCGAGGGTTGGTCACCCATGGGTGTCGACAAATGGCCCGCTCCATTCGATACCGACCTCAGCGCTCGGCAGGGTCTGGCCTACCAGCTGGCCGAAGGAATTGCGTTGCTGTCAAACGTCGACTGGAAAGCGAAGGGCCTGCACGACCTGGGCCGTCCCGACGGGTTCCACGATCGTCAGGTCGACCGATGGACGACCTTCTTCGAGCGCATCAAGGGCCGTGAGCTCCCCGGTATGGACGTGGCGACCAACTGGTTGGGCGAGCACCGGCCTCTCGACTACGTCCCAGGGCTGATGCACGGCGACTACCAATTCGCCAACGTCATGTACCGCCACGGGGCACCGGCCCGGCTGGCGGCCATCGTCGACTGGGAGATGGGCACGGTCGGCGATCCCAAGCTCGATCTGGCCTGGATGGTCCAGGGCTGGCCGGAGGACACCAATGGGCCGGACGCGGCGACCTCCAGCTATGTGGACATGACCGGCATGCCGACTCGTTCCCAGGTCCTCGCCCATTATTCGGAAGTGTCGGGGCGCCAGGTCGCGGACATCGACTACTACGTGATCCTGGCCAAGTGGAAGCTGGCCATCGTGCTGGAGCAGGGCTTCCAGCGGGCTGGTGAGGACGAGAAGCTCCTGGCCTTCGGCCCGATCGTGATCGACCTCATGAGAGGCGCGGCCGAACTCGCCGAAACGACCGACTACAAAGGATGACCGACGACGAACTGGTGCGCGAACGACGGGGGTCGGTGCTCGTCGCCCGGCTCAACCGGCCGGCGGCCCGCAATGCGCTCAGCCCTTCGTTGATGTCCGCCATCGGGGCCGCATTGCTCGACGGAGAGGATGATCACGGCATCGGTGCTGTCGTCCTCACCGGTTCCGGGGATCGCGCCTTCTGTGCCGGCATGGACCTGCAGCAATTCAGCGACGGTGAGAAGATGGTCCCGAGTGGCGACCGGGCAGCCCAGACGTTCTACCGCTTCCTCCGGGGCGAC
>JBEKIU010000143.1:0-24536 GCA_050011635.1 Acidimicrobiales bacterium | reverse complement strand
CGGGTCCATGGGGGGCCACCGGCTCAACAGGCCCATCGTGGGCATCGCCCCGACCGCCGACGGCGGCGGGTACTGGGAGGTGGCGTCCGACGGCGGCATCTTCGCCTTCGGCGACGCCCGGTACTACGGGTCCATGGGGGGCCACCGGCTCAACAGGCCCATCGTGGGCATCGCCCGCATCGGGAACTGAGTGTGCCGCGGTTACTCGGTGGTCGAGCGGCCGAGGACCGGGTACCACGCCCCGCGCCAGCGCCACTCCTCCGATGAAGGCGCCGACTCCACCGTCCCTTCGTAGACGCCGATCTTGCGTTGCGACGATGCATAGACGGTGCACCGGAACGTGCTGCCCGGCCTCCACGAGACCACCGGACCGCAGGTCACCCCGGTGACGCCGGTGACGCCGAACTCGTGGGCTCCGGCACCGACGACGACGTGTTCGACCTGGGCCTCGAGCTCTGCCAGGGGTGGGCCCGCAGAGACCGGGCCGACGCCTCCCGAGGCACCGCCGAGCCAGGCGCCGACGGTCGTGGCCCCCACCAGGGCGACGGCCAGGAGCACGACCGCGACCCTGCGTGCCGGATGGTTCCTCTTCGGAACGTCGGCGTCGAACTCCTCGTCCGGAGAGTGCCAGTAGCCATCCGAGCCCACCCACCAACCCGGGCCGTGGAGATCGTCGGTCATGCCGTCCATAGCCGGGTCGCTCATGCCGTCCATAGCCGGGGAGCACGCTCCGTTCGATGACCGCGTCGTCTCACAGTACCGGGGGCCGAAGCGCGGCTACCCTCCCACCGCCCGGTGGTCGCCCACGTCGCGCCGATCCCCACCGGACCATGTGGCCGGAGGATCACTGGCCGGAAACGACTCCCTGCCCGCCTCGTCGATCAGCTCGTCGATCCGTCGCCGTGCGCTCCGACGGTCCTCCTCTTCCGGTGCTCGATCCTCAACCATGGCTTCGGCTCCTCCCCGGTCCGATCCTGGCCCGATCCTATTCGGACCGGTCCGGGGACACGCTCGCCCCGGCGATCGGCTGGCTATCATCTCCAGCCTGGCAACGGGGACGTGGACCGGGGACGTGGACATGGTCATGGACGGCGACGTCGTCATACGGGGCGGAACGCTGATTGACGGCAGCGGTGCACCGGGGAAGGCGGCGGACGTGGCCGTCCGTGACGGCAGGATCGCGGCCATCGGCCCACGCCTGTCGGGAACGACCGAGCTCGACGCCTCGGACCAGGTGGTCGCCCCCGGCTTCATCGACATCCACACCCACTACGACGCCCAGGTGTTCTGGGACCCGGATCTCAGCCCGTCCTCCTTCCACGGGGTGACCACCGTGGTGGCCGGGAACTGCGGCTTCTCGATCGCACCGACCCGACGGGCGGGGGTCGAGATCCTGGTCCGCACGCTCCAGCACGTCGAGGACATGAGCTTCGACACCCTGATGGCCGGGGTGCCGTGGGACGAGTTCGAGTCGTTCCCCCAGTACCTCGACGCGGTCGAGGGCGGCGGCGTGGCTCTCAACTACGCCTGCTACGTGGGACACACGGCGGTCCGGCTCTTCGCCATGGGCCCCGAGGCCTACGAGCGGGCCGCCACCGAGGGCGAGATCGACGCCATGGGTGCCATCATCGACGAGGCCCTCGACGCCGGGGCGATCGGCTTCGCCTCCAGCTGGTCCCCCACCCACAACGGCGATCACGGGCGGCCGGTGCCTTCGCGGGTGGCGGACCTCGACGAGCTCACCGCCCTGCTCCAGCCCTTGAGGAACCGCAGCCGGGGCGTGGCTGCGCTGCTGCCCGGCGGCGTACTCTCCAACCACCAGATGTTCGAGCTCCAACGACAGATCGGGCGCCCGTTCACCTGGACCGCGCTCCTCACCTTCGCCGGTTCCGACTACCACGAGCAGGTCATGGCCGAACATGTCGCGGCCAGGGCCTCCGGCGCCGATGTATGGCCGCAGGTGTCGTGCCGGCCACTGGTGTTCCAGATGAACCTGGCCGAACCCTTCTCCCTCAACACCTTCCCCAACTTCGCCGCCCTCATGGACACCCCGATCGAGGAGCGGAAGGCCGCGTATCGGGACCCCGCTTGGCGGCAGGCGACCCAGACGCAGCTCGATGCCCGCGGCTTCAGCCTGTTCAACAGCGCTTCGGTGTCGGTGGCCGAGTCGACCACGCGACCCGACCTGGTCGGCCGTTCGGTCGTCGAGCTGGCTGAGGAGCAGGCCCTGACGCCTCTCGACGTCCTCCTCGATCTCTCGCTCGCCGATGACCTCACCTCCCGGTTCTGGTCGGTGCTGGCCAACAACAATCCGGAGGGCATCGCCTGGCTGCTCCCGAGGGACGACGTCCTGTTGGGGCTGGCCGACTCGGGCGCCCACGTGAGCCAACTCTGCGATGCATGTTTCGCAACCGACCTGTTGGGCCATTGGGTTCGGGAGCGCGAGGTGATGAGCCTCGAGCACGCCGTCCACAAGCTGACTGCCGAGCCGGCCCGTGTCTACGGCCTCTCGGACCGCGGCTCGGTCGAGGTCGGAATGGCCGCCGACCTGGTGGTCTTCGACCCGGACACTGTCGATCCGGGGCCGATCCGGCGCGTCAGGGACTTCCCTGCCGACGGAGAGCGGCTGACGGCGGATGCGCCGGTCGGCATGACCCACACCCTGGTCAACGGAGTGCCCATCCGGGTCGACGGCCGCTCGGTACCAGAGGCGTTGCTACGGAGACCGGGTCGGGTACTGCGATCCTGACCACCGGGTGAGCCCAGCGGTTCGAAGCCGTTGGTCGCTCAAGTCGATCGTCACGCTTGCCGATCGATCAGGAATGATTGAACCAGCGGCGGCAGTCGGCCCGGAGTCGATGGACCGTCGGGCCGAGCCTCTCACGGACCGGCATGGCCCCCTGCTCGCCCGGGTGCCCTTCGCGTCGGCCCTCAGGTTGTGCGGACTCTTCCTCGGGATGTGGATCGTCGGGAACTGGTTCGCTGACCTGCAGCATTCACTCCGAGGCCTCCACCTGGCATGCGAGGTGGTGGCCGGCTGCGGATGTTTCTTCTTCGTGGCCTCCAGCTACGTCGCCATTCGTAGCTGGCAGTTGCGGCATCCCCGATAGCCGACGACGGGGCGCCATCTCCCTGCCCGCCGGGCACTGGGCTCCCCTCCCTGCACGCTGCCCGCTCGGCACGCTGCCCCTATCTGAATGATGGCTCGTATCTGAACAAGAGATCGATATCTGAAAGTGATGCCTTTTGCAGATGGAGCCCCTATACTGGGCGCAACCCGACGTTCGGGTCCGATTCCAAGGAGCGCTCACCATGGATGCAGCCCCGGCCATCCGCCTCTCCGATCTCGAGTTGTTCGCTGACTGCACCAAGGCGGAACTGCGCCAGATCGAGTCCTTGACCACCTACCTCCAGGTGGAGCAGGACCGCGTGCTGATCCGGGAAGGGAGCCCGGCCAAGGAATTCATCATCATCGGCAGCGGCCGTGCTCGGATCTCGCGGGAGGCGGGTGGACGGCCGACCAGGGTTGCCGACGTGGGCAGCGGCGAATTCATCGGCGAGATGGAGCTGCTGGACAAAACGCCACGGGCGGCCACGGCAACGGCGGCCACCGATCTGACCCTGCTGGTGAGCTCGGCCAGCGAATTCAAATCGATGCTGCAGGTGGCCCCGTCGGTGGCCGAGAAGGTCCGGCGGACGTCCATCGCCCGGGCTGCGAGCCTGCGGCCGGCGGCCTGAAACGATCGAGCACCTGGTGGTGTGACCCGACCCTCGTGGGCGGGCGGACCACATCGCCCGCCTGCTCTACCCGGCCCGACCCCCGAGGGTCTGGCGGGCCCGGCGAGGTTGCGAACCGTTGGACCGGTGGGCATCCGCCGGCAGCTGCCGGATCGCCTGCTCGACGAGGGCATCGGGTCGGCAGTGCACCGAAGCCGCAGCCCGCTCGACGAGCGTACCGAGGTAGGCGGCCAGATTGAGCGTGTCGAGCCGTGGCGAACGACCGCTGAAGGGGATCGGCTCGGTGAGGGGGTCGAGGTTCCCGACCCCGAGCAGGACCTTCCTCGCGGTCAGAAGTGCCCTCCGGGCTTCGTCGAACTCCACGTCGTTGAAACGCATCCAAGCAGAGAGAGCCAGTTCAAGGGCCAAGTCCGTCTCCACTACCGGCCCGAGGACGAGGAGCCCGCGCAGAACCGCAGCTGTGAATCCTTGGCCCATGGATCCCTCGGGCGTGGATCCGGGTGTGCACGTCGAAGTCACCATCCCAGTGTGACGAAGGGGTGTGACAATGTGGTGGACCTGCTCTGACGTGGGCAAGCTGGGTCTGGCGCCGTGGATCGGCGTCGGGCAGTATCTGGCGGTGGAAGCGGAATCCAGTCACGGCCAGGCCGGGCCGGGCGGCGATCGGGCCTTGCCCCGCGACACCGTCGGGCTGTTGGAGGGGATCTGCACGACCCGGGCCATCCGCCGCTACCGCGATGAGCCCGTCCCCGCCTCCGTGTTGCGTGACGTGCTCTTCGCAGCCACTCGGGCACCCAGCGGCTCGAACCGTCAGCCGTTCCGGTTCCTCGTGCTCACCGACGGACCCAAGGCGGCCGCGGCCAAACACCTCATCGGCGCGGCGGCGCGGCGGGCGTGGGACGTCAAGCGGACCACCGACGGCTACGACCGGGGTTCGGGTACCGACGACACGTCGCGGAAGGCCGTCATGGCCCGGACCATGGAGGCCTATGTCGAGCACCTCGACGCCGTGCCGGCGCTGATCCTCCCCTGCCTGGTCCGTCACCGTGCTGTCAACCCCGTCGAGGGCGCGTCCATCTACCCCGCCTGCCAGAACCTGCTGCTCGCGGCCCGGGCGCTCGGCTACGGAGGGGTGATGACCAGCTGGAACCTGCTGGTCGACGCCGAGCTCCGCTCACTGCTGTCCATCCCCGACGAAGTCTTCGTGGCCGCCGCCATCACCATCGGTCGCCCCGAGGGTCACCACGGCCCCGTGCGCCGTCGGCCGTTGGACGAGCTCGTCTACTTCGACGAGTGGGGCGGGTCGGCCCCGTTCGCCATCGATCCCCCGGGAACCCGCTTCACGAGCGCAGGCCCGCCGCGACCCGGGGCTTGACCCACGGGCACAGGCGGGCGGCGGCAGGGTGGCTCAGAGGAGCGAGGGGACGACCGCCTCGACCACGCTCGGGCCCGGCGTGGCCAGGGCCCGGGCCAGCTGGTCGGTGAAGTCCTCGGCCGTCTCGGCCCTCGAGGCCGCGAGGCCCAGTCCTTGTTGAGCACGATGGTGGTCACGTCGAGTCCCTGGCGGGCCATCGTCCACCACGCCTGGAACGTATAGAGGGCACTGCCGTCGGCTTCGAGCGCGACCACCCGTCGGTCGGGCTCGGCCATCGCCGCGCCCAGCGCCACCGGCAGTCCCTGGCCGATGGCCCCTCCGCTGAGGCAGAGCCAGTCGTGCGGAGGAGCCCCGGCCGTGGCGCCGGGGGCGAAGAGCCCCGAGGTGTTGCCCTCATCGGAGACGATGGCGCCCTCGGGCAGAAGGGCACCCAAGGCCTGGCACACCGCCTGGGCCGTGAGGGGACCGGTGGGAGTGCCCGGGCGATCCGCCTGCTGGTGGAGGGCCGACCCTCGCCCGGCCGAGACCAGGGTGGCCAGCCCGTTCACCGCCGCCGCCACGTCATCAGCTTCGCCCGCCACCGGGTGGACGACGCATCCCTCGGGCACCAGGTCGCTCGGTCTCCCGGGATAGGCGAAGAACGACACCGGCGACCTGGCGTCCACCAGTACCAGGTGCCGGACGCCCTCGAGCTGCATGGCCGTGAACTCGGCCAGGTAGGCCAGACGGTCCACGACCGGCCTGCCGGCGCCCCGCTCGAGACGGGCGGGAAACGTCTCGCACAGCAGTTTGCACCCGGTGGAGGTGGCGATGTCGGCCACCATCTCGAACGTCGGCCCCGAACAGGCCCGGCCCCCGACGAGGACGGCGCAGGTCTGGTCGGAGCGCAGGGCGGCAGCTGCCGCGGCGATGACCGCGTCATCCGGCGCCGCTCCGGCCGGTGACGGCGCCGGTGGGCCGTCCACCACCACACCGCCCTCGGACCACGACACGTCAGCCGGCAGGATCAGCGTCGCCACCGAGCCGGGAGGGCCGGCTGCGGCGGCCAGTGCGGAGACCGCATCCGCGCCCAACCCGGCCGTCGATTCGGCGGTGCGGACGAAGGTCGACACGTTGTGGGCCACCGTCTCGATGTCCGACTGGAGCTGGGCGTCGTAGGCCCGGTGGGCGACGGCATGATCGCCGACGATCGTGATCACCGGGCTGTGGGCGCGCCGGGCATTGTGGAGGTTGGCCAGACCGTTGCCCAGTCCGGGGCCGAGGTGGAGCAGGGTGGCGGCCGGGCGGCCGGCCATGCGGGCGTACCCGTCGGCCGCGCCGGTTGCCACCCCCTCGAAGAGGGCCAGCACACTGTGCATGGCCGGGACCTCGTCGAGTGCGGCGACGAAGTGCATCTCCGACGTACCGGGATTCATGAAGCAGGTGTCGACCCGGTGGGCGACGAGCGTGCGGATGAGGGCCTGAGCTCCGTTCATGCGACGGGCGACGGCTCGGGGGCCAGGTCGAAGATGGTGCCCGGGTTGAGGATGCCGTGGGGATCGAACGCTGCCTTGATGCGGCGCATGAGGTCAATCGTGGCCGGATTTTCGAGCTCGGCCAGATAGCTTCGCTTCTCCGTCCCGATTCCGTGCTCGCCCGAGATGGCCCCGCCGAGCGAGAGCCCCGAGCCGATGATGTCGCGCACAAGTCGGCGTCGCACCTCGGGGTCGGCCTGCCAGATGGACAGGTGGACATTCCCGTCCCCGGCGTGGCCGCATCCGACCACGAGGGAGGCGGTGGCCGAGGCCAGGCGGGCGACACCTTCGAGGAACGTGGGTATCGAGGCCCTCGGCACCACCACATCGACGATGTCGTCCGCCCCGTTGGCCTTTGACACCCAAAAGGCCTGCTCACGGGCCCGGATGAGCTGCTCCCCGGCGTGGCCGGGCAGGACGTAGACATCGATGGCACCGAGGTCGGCGACCAACTCGGCCAGGGCCTGGGTGTCCTCTTCGAGTCGGCCCACCTGGTGATTCTCCAGGACGATCACCAGGTAGGCCAACGCCCGCGCCTTCACGTCATCGGGGATCCCGAGGTCGATGCCGGCATTGGCGGTGATGCCGGCCATCGTGACCAGGTCGATGTACTCGACCAGCAGCGGGTCCAGGCCGCTGGCCACGATCGGGGACACGGCACGGGCGATGTGCTCGATGTCGGCGTACGGCGCCAGCAGCGTGACGTGGTGGTCGGGCCGTGGGTGCAAGCGGAGGGTGGCCTGGGTGACCAGCGCCAGCGTTCCCTCTGATCCGATCACCAGCTGGGTCAGGTCATAGCCGCTGGTCGACTTCACGAACTTGCCACCGGCCGTGATCACCTCGCCCGTACCGAGCACCGCCTCGATGCCGAGGACGTGGTGGCGGGTGACGCCGTACTTGACGGCCCGCATGCCGCCGGCATTGGTCGAGACGTTTCCGCCCAACGAGGCGGACTGCTCGCCGGGGAACACGGGATAGACGAGACCGTGCGGACCCAGGGCGGCATCCAGCTCGGCCAGTGTCACCCCCGGCTCCACCACGGCCACATGGTTTGCGATGTCGATCTCGAGGATGCGGCACATCCGCTCGAACGACACGACGACACCACCGGCGACGGGAATGCACGCACCGGACAGCCCGGTACCCGAGCCGCGGCCGGTCACGGGGATCCCGTGGGCCCCGGCCCATCCCACGATGGCCACGACCTCTGCGGTGGAACCAGGCCGGACCACCGCTCGGGGTCGCACCGGAGAGGCCGAGAGGGCCTCGTCGTGGGTGTCGTCCTCGTTGATGTCGGCCCCGGAATCGATGTTGGCGACACCGACGATTCCGGCCAGTTCGTCGATCACCGTCATGCGGTTCGCCCCCGATCGGCGACCGCGGAACCGCGCTCCCGGCAGTGGCCCGTCATCGCACCCCCCCTTTCGATGGTCCGTCCGTACGCTACCCCTGGCCCGAGAGCCACACATCGACATCGGTCCCCGCCCCCTCCGCCCGAGCGCGCCGGCCCGGTTCGGGCGACGCGTCAGGCGGGCCGGCCCGCCACGCGCGGGTCGACGGTGGCCGGGCTGGCGTCGAGCGCGCAGTGGAAGCACGCCACCGGGCCGGGGTGGCCGGCACCGTCTCTCACATCCGGGGATGCTCGAGGCGGGTTCCTGATGCCGGCGGCGGCGAGGATGCCGGCGGCGGCGCACAGGCCGCCGGAGATGAGCGCCGCGCTCCGGAACCCGCTCGACAGTTCGGCCGGATGCAGGTAGCTGGTCCCGGAGATCCCCGCCAGTGCGGGAAGCACGGCGACGGCGATCAGGCTCCCGACTCTGGCCACATCGTTGTTCACGGCCGAGGCCACGCCGGAGTGCTCGTCGGGCACGGCCCCGAGAGCCGTTGCCGTCAACGGCGCGACGGTGATGGCAAGCCCGAATCCGAAGACCAGCACCGCCGGCAACACCCCCGACAGGTAGGAGGAGTCGGTGGGGATCCGTCCGAGCAGGGCGAGGCCGGCGCCGACAACCACCGGTCCCACGCTCATCTGCAACCGGGGGCCGATTCTGGTGGCCAAGCGACCCGAGCGGGCCGACAGCAACAGCATGACCACGGTCAGCGGCAGCAGCGCCAGCCCCGACTCGAGCGGGGAGTAGTGGTCGGCAACCTGCAGCTGCAGCGGCAGGAGGAAGAGCGCTCCACCCAGCGCGGCGTAGACGATGAACGTGACCGCGTTCGTGATGGTGAACTGACGGACCCGAAAGACGGCGAGCGGGAGCATCGGTGCCGGCGAGCGGCTCTCCACCAAAAAGAAGGCGAACCCCGACATGATACCGAGGGACAGCAGGGCCACCACCGACAGGGCGGCCCAGCCGAGGGATGGACCTTCGATCAGTGCGAAGGTGACACCGCCGAGCGCCAGTGTGGCCAGAAGGGCTCCGGCGATGTCGACATGACCGGTGGCGCCCGGGTCGCGCGACTCGGGAACGTGCCGGGCGGAGATCAGGAGCACGAACGCACCGATGGGCAGGTTGACGAGAAAGATCAGCCGCCACGATGCAGCGGCGATCAGGTAGCCGCCGAGGAGGGGACCGGCCGCAGTGGCCACGCCGCCGAGCCCCGACCACGACCCGATGGCCCGGCCTCGATCATCAGGATCGAACGACGCCTCGAGGATGGCCAGGCTTCCCGGGGTCAGGAGCGCAGCCCCGACACCTTGGAGCACGCGGGTGCCGATCAAGACGGTGGTTCCCGGCGCGAGGGCGCAGGCGGCCGAGGAGAACACGAACCAGAGGACACCCACCATGAAGACCCGCCGCCGCCCGAAATTGTCTCCGAGCGATCCGCCCAGCAGGAGCAGCGAGGCCAGCGTGAGGGCGTAGCCGGTCACCACCCACTGCAACGTTCCGAGTGAGGCATGGAATTCGCGCCCGATGGTCGGAAGGGCGATACCGACGACCGTGGCGTCGATGGACGCGATGGCCGAACCGAGCACCGTGGCCACGAGGACCCATCGGGCCGCCGGCGTTCCGGCATGGAGGAGCCCGTCGGCGCGACCGCTCATCGTGGTTCGCCGTCGCGGGGCAGACGTCGCCGGTGCAGGCGGGGGCGGCTCAGAGGAAGGCTATGGGTGATCCGTCGCCCGCCCGCGGCTCCGCTCAGGGAACCCGCCGGGGCAAGAGGGCCCCGATGAACCAGAAGAGCGGGAAGAACAGGCCCAGGATGAACATCACCCAGTGGCCCTTCCGGAGCGAGATGATCCCGAGCGTGATCAGCAAGACGATGTAGATGGCACTGAGGATGAACACCATGACGTTTCCTCTCCGTTTGGTGCAGGCCGAAACCCTCGGGGAGCACCACGCTAACCCCTTGTCAATGATGCTGCTCCGATGGTCCATACCCGGTGCCGGACCCCGGTCGGCCCCTGGAGCCTCGGGCGAAGCCCTAAAGCTGCTCCCTCGTCCGGTCGATATGTCACAGGTGCCTGAACACGAGCAAACCCTGGCCAGGCTGCTCGAAGAGCTACCGGATGCGGCGATCGCAGTCGACGGACAGGGCCGGGTCATGTGGGGGAACCGTGCCGCCGAAGGCCTGTTCGGGCGGTCGCGCGTCGAGGCCATCGGCAAGTCCGGGCTCGACCTCATCCATCCCGAGGACCTGGAGTTCGTTCTCCGGTCCCTGGTCAGTGTGCGCGGCAAGGAGGTCGGCTCGCCGATCGAGGTACGAGTGGCCACAGCGTCAGGTTGGCGGTTGGTGGAGCTGGTCGGTACACCGGTCCCGTGGTTCGAGGACGGCGCCGTGCTCTTGTGCCTTCGGGACCTGACCGAGCGTCGGCGTTTCGAGCTCGCCCACCACCACGACGCCCGTCTCCGGTCTCTCGTGCACAACTCCAGTTCCATCACCATGTTGGTATCGCCCGAAGGCACGGTGGCTTCGGTGTCCGGTGCGCTCAGTCGCCTGTTGGGGCACGATCCGGAACTGGTCGAGGGACAACCGCTGGCCCAACTGGTCAGCGAACCCGACCGCTCCACCCTCGAGGCGGCGTTCGAATGCGCCGCGTCAGGGGCCACGGCGGCCAATCCGGTGACCGTTCGGTTGGCCCTGAAGCACCACGGCAGTAACGGGACCTCCCCGTACGAGCTCGCGCTGGTCAACCTCATCGACGACCCAACGGTCGGCGGCTACGTTGTCTCCGGCCACGACATCACCTCCCAGATGCTCACCGAGTTCGAGGTACGCAAGGCGCTGTCCCTCCTGACGGCCACCCTGGACTCGACGGCCGACGGCATCGTCGTGGTCGACGGAGCCGGCCGGATCGTCAATTACAACCGTCGTTTCTCCGAGATGCTGCGACTGCCCACTCCCATCCCGTCCGGTCCGAGTCCCGGCGCGGTCACCGCCTTCTTTCGCGACAAGTTGCTGATGCCGGAGCTGTTCCTGGCCAAGCTGGAGGAGCTCTCGAACAACAGCGAGGCGGAGAGCTGTGACGTCCTCGAGTTCGTCGATGGCCGGGTCTACGAATGTGTGTCCATGCCTCAGCGGGTGGACGGGGCCGTCGTCGGGCGGGTGTGGAGCCTGCGGGACACGACGGACAGGAAGCAGCTCGAAGAGCGCCTCTCACACCAGGCATTTCACGATTCTCTGACCGGCCTGGGCAACCGTGCCCTCTTCCAGGATCGCCTCCAGCATGCGATGGCCCGGACGGAGAGAACCCACCTTCAGCTCGCCGTCCTGTTTCTGGACGTTGACAACTTCAAGGTGGTCAACGACACACTCGGGCATTCGGCCGGGGACGCCCTCTTGCAGGCGACCGCCGAGGTCCTGGTCGGGTGCCTGCGCGAATCGGACACTGCGGCCCGGCTCGGCGGCGACGAGTTCGGGGTCGTGCTGGAGGAGATCGGCGACAGATGTGAGGTGGTCAAGCTGGTCGAGCGCATCCTCATTGCCGCACGCCGACCGTTTGCGGTCGGAGGTCAGGTGGTGACCACCACAGTGAGTATCGGGATCACCTTCCATCGGCCGGGCGTCTCGAGCGACCAACTCCTGCGCAATGCCGACAGAGCCATGTATGCGGCCAAGGAGCGCGGTCGGAACCGATTCGCCGAGTTCGAAGACGGGATGAGTACGGTATCGGTGGCGACGATCTGACAGCCAGGAGGGCAGTCCCGCCCTGGTTGCGACTCACAGTTGCGACCCGCAGTTGCAACCGATAATCTTCGGACGAGGCGGGAACCAACAGCACCCCGACTGCAGGGATCGGCGGTCCCTGTGGTCGGAGTAGCTGACCGGTCTGGAGGGGGAGCGCCGGAGTGTGACGGGGACTGCCGTCGCGAACTGGCCGAACCCGGCGACGGACGAAGGTTCCGAACAGGCCGAGGGACAAAGGCCCTGCCCCTCGATGATCGGCAATTTCGACCCTCGTCTTTAGGTCCGGGTCGGCGCCACCGGTTCTCCGCTACCTGGTTCGGACGGCGAGCTCCCGGTAGTGGCGCCGCCAGATGAGGCGGTAGACCCGGCTCCATCGAGGAATCGACCGGAGACCGGGAATGAAGGGTAGGAAGACCAGCCCCAGGGTCAGGATCATCATGATCGCCCACACCTGCAGATCCCCATTGGACGACGTGTTCATCGGGGGCACCTGGTACCACAGGGTGTAGAGCCACAGCCAGGCCTGGCCCGGGTAGTTGCCCGTCTCGTTCATCATCCCCCACTGGTCCCCTGAGAGATGCTGGTTCTGGGCCAGATTGCCCAGGTAGGTCCCGTCGGCGATGAACAGGAGCGGCTTGGTGTAGTCGGTCCCGTAGAACTGGCGCGAACTGAGCAGGGCCCCATCCAGGGCGCCGCTCCTGGCCATCGAGGTCAGCCCGTCGATGACGGTTCCGACCGGCCCGTAGTTACCGGGCGCCACGACGATCGAGCCGTCCTGGAACGAGGCCTTGGCCACCACCTTCTCATAGGCGGCGGTCCAAGCTTGTTGTTGCGCCGGCGTGGCCGCGGTGTACCGGGCAACCGCAGCTCGTACATCGGGGTCGTTGGGCAGGGTCCCGAGGGGGCCGGTGACGAAGTCCTTGGCGGTGTCGATCGGGTGGTGGACTCCGAGCCACTGCTCGGGGGAGAACGGCCCGATGGACTGGGACGCTCCGGCCGTGTTGTTGTACGGCGGGCCGTACGTGGCCGTGCCGCTCGTCCCGTCGAGTTCGGTGATGGCGGTCTGCGCGAAGTCGACCGGGTTCGCCGTCGACCACGACTGCACGGTCAGCGGCTTCTCGTCCGGGGACGAGAACACGACAGCCAGTGCTACCACGAGGATCACCACCACCACGAAGGCGATGAGGAACTCCTTGACCAGATCGTAGGGTTCGTACCTCCCGTCCCACTCGCGAACGTCGCGGTCGGGTTTGAAGCGGCGCCTGGCCCGGTGGGTGGGGGCGAGGTCCGTCATGGTCGCGTCGCGCCCGGTGCTGCGTCCACCACGACCTCAGGCCTGTCGGCGCCGGCCACGGCAGTGCCGGGGCTGTCGGTGTCGGGTGGATCGAACGGGGGTACCACGCCGCGGAGGCGGACCAGGAGCACATGACCGGCGACGAGCAGCACGACCACGAGCGGAAGCAGGACGATGTGCCACATGATCATCTGGCCGAAGTTGGTGACGTTGAAGATGGCCCCGGCGCCGGTCGAGTTGATCCCGTCCTTCGCCTGGGTGCTGATCCACTGCGAGTCGAAGTTCTGTTGCGAGAGGTAGCCGGTGAAGGCGGCTCCGACCGAGACGACGAAGGACACCGCACCGGTGATCCAGGTGGCCCGGCGGCGGCCACGCCAAGCGGCCATGAAGAACTTCCCCCACAGATGGACGACCATGGTGAAGAAGAACACCTCGACGCTCCACAGGTGTAGCGAGTTGACGAACAGACCCACCGTCGACACGTGCCACCAGGTCGGGCCGAAGATGGCCAGCACACAACCGGTGATGATCACCACCGACAAGGCACAGAGGGTGAGCACCCCGAAGATGTAGATCCACGACGCCACGTAGGCCGGCTGCCGGTCGGGCAGGAGCCGCCCCGGTGGCAGGGCCTCCACAGCGGCGTGGCGGACCTTGGCCGTCCATTGGTCGGCGTCCTCGGGTAGATCGGCACTCTTGGCCACCGATGCCTGGCCATGAGGGGCGGCTTCGGTGTCGACGGTCACCGGTCACCGCCCTGGTGCCGCTTGAACGGGACGAGGATGGCCGCCACGAAGACGATGACCATCAGAGCGATGAGAACCAGATTGGCCACCGATAGCTGGATGAATCCCCAGTGGACGTAGTGGCCCGGATGGTTCAGGTCGACGAGACTGCCGAGAATCCGGCTCACGACTGCGGGCAGCATTGGCATGGAAAGCGAAACCTCCTGGCTGGAACGTTATTGAGACCCCGGCCATCGCACTAGGGCCGAAAGTCCTGTCCGCGGCATCCCGGATGGTCCGGCGGTCGACGGGACGCGCCCTCCCAGGGGACAGTCTCCGCACCTGCCAGACTCGGTGGGGTGGGAAGCTCGACCGTCCGGCTCGGCGAACCGGGAACTCCGCCGCGGTACCCGTGACGGCGGAGGCCCGGCCGCGCCCGTTCGACCCCCGGTGGTGCGTCCTGGCGGACACCGACGCAGACATGGCGGTGACAGAGAGCCTCCTCTGCCTTGCCGATGGCACCGTGGGAACAAGAGGTGTCCTCGAGGAGGAGGACCCCGACACTCCCCCGGTGACCGCGGCAGACCTGTACGAACCCGGCGGCGGGTCCGGTGAGCACCTCACGACGTTGCCGTCGTGGTGCATGCTGCCCCTTGTCGGGGGCATGCCGACCGGGCGGAGGTTGCTGGACCTGCGGGACGGGATGTTGACCCGGGAGGTCACCGTCGGCGACTCCACCATGCTCAGCCGACGCTTCGCCTGCATCGCCCGCCCGGGCACCGCCGTGCTCGTGGCCGATATCGATCCGGCGTTGCTGAAGGATCATGAGGCGGCCCGGGACCCGGTCACCTCGACCTCCCACGACGAGCGGCATTCGGCCTTCGGTGGGGGTGCGGTCGTCACCGGCTCGACCAGGTGGTCGGGAAACCCTACGAGCCACAGCGGGCGACAGCAGGTGGAGCGGATCGTGGTCCACCTGGTCTCCGCCACACGAACGCCGTCCCGATCGGAAGCGGCGCAACTGCTGACGGAGGCGACCGCCGCCGGTGCCTCCCAGCTGCTGGCCGAACAGCGGGCTGCATGGGATCGACGGTGGTCCCAGGCGGACGTCGAGGTCGTCGGAGATCCCCGATCGACCATCGCGGCACGATTCGCGATCTTCCACCTGCTGTCGACGGTCCGGCCGCGGGGCGAGACGGCCGTCGGTGCCCGTGGGCTCACCGGCCCCGCCTATGCCGGCCACGTCTTCTGGGACAGCGAAGCGTTCGTCCTCCCCGCCATCGCAGGCGTGGACAGCAGATCGGCCCGGACGGTCCTCGACTACCGGATCCGGCGCCTCCCCGCGGCCCGGCAGCGGGCCGGGCTCGAAGGCCGGAGCGGTGCCCGGTTCCCCTGGGAGTCTGCTCACAGTGGGGCCGACGTGACACCCAGGTCCGGCATCGATCACAAGGGTCGGACCGTCCCCATCCGCACCGGCGACCTCGAGGAGCATGTGACCGCCGACGTGGCCTGGGCCGCCTGGCGGTACGCGGCGTGGATCGGCGACTGGTCGTTCCTGGCCGGTCCGGGTCGCCCGCTGGTGGTGGACACCGCCCGGTACTGGGCCAGCCGCATCCGCTGGGATGCCGACCGTCGGGCCCACATCGACTCGGTGACCGGTCCCGACGAGTACCACGAATGTGTGAACGACAACGCCTTCACCAATCTGATGGCACGCTGGAATCTTCGTCGTGCCGCCGAACTGGTCGAGCGGAGCCAGCCGGGAGGCGGCCGGGGTGAGGACGCAGAGGAGGCCGAGGTCTGGCGAAGCGCGGCCGACGCGCTGGTCGACAACTTCGACCCGGTCACCCACCGCTACGAGCAGTTCGACGGCTTCGACCGGCTGCAACCCCTGGCGGCCAAGGACCTCGGCGTGCCGCCGTTCGCCGCCGACCTGGTCCTCGGAGCAGAGCGACTGGCGGAGACCCAGATCATCAAACAGGCCGATGTGCTCATGGCCCATCTGCTCATTCCCGAAGGGACGGCCCCGGGATCGCTGGTGCCCAACCTGGACCACTACCTGCCCCGAACCGCTCACGGGAGCTCCCTCTCCCCTGCCGCCCACGCCGTCCTTCTGGCCCGGGCCGGCCGTCCCAGCGAGGCGCTCGACTACCTCCGGCTGGCTGCGGCGGTCGATCTGGGTGACGTCACCCAGACCACCGGCGGCGGTCTGCATCTGGCCAACCTCGGCGGCATCTGGCAGGCGATGGTGTATGGCTTCGCCGGATTGTCCGTGATCAACCCCGACGACCGGGCCCTGTCGTTGGAACCGGTGCTGCCGGAGGGGTGGGAGGAATTGCGGATCCGTGTCCGGTGGCATCGCCGGTGGCTCCGTCTCGTCTGCCGGAACGAAGCCGTGCACGTCGGCACCGACCGGTCGTTGAGGGTCACGGTCCGAGGCACGACGACCAGGGTCGAACCGCCGGGCAGGTGGGTGGCGTGATGGAAGTGGCCGGCTCTCCCGACACCGGTCCCACACCAGAACAGGTCGACATCTACGCGTACCAGGCCTGGCTGTTCGACCTCGACGGTGTCTTGACCAAGACGGCCGATGTCCACGCCGCCGCATGGAAGCAGGCGTTCGACCAATTCCTCGGCGAGGAGGGGGCCCGAACGGGAACGGTCTTCGAGCCGTTCGACGCCTCCGGCGACTACCAGCGCTACGTCGACGGTGAGCCCAGAGATGACGGCGTGCGCAACTTCCTGGCCGCCCGGGGTATCACCCTTCCCGAAGGCGACGAAGGCGATCCTCCGTCGGCGCTGACGGTGAAGGGCCTCGGCAACCGCAAGAACGACCTCGTCCTCGCCGTCCTCGACACCCAGGGTGTGGTGGCCTACGACGGAGCGGTCGCCCTGGTGAAGAAGCTACGCGCTCACGGAATGCCCATGGCCGTCGNNNAGTGAGAACACGCAGGCGGTGCTCGAAGCAGCGGGGATCGCCGATTTGTTCGATGCCCGGGTCGACGGCCACGTGGTCAAGGACCGCCACCTGGCCGGCAAGCCGGCCCCCGACAGTTATCTCGAAGGAGCAAGGAGGCTGAACGCCGACCCACAGAGAACGGTCGTCGTCGAGGACGCCCTGGCCGGGGTGGAGGCGGGCCGGGCCGGGCACTTCGGCCTCGTGATCGGCGTGGACCACCACGACTACGCCGACGAGCTCCGGGCCCACGGCGCCGATGCGGTCGTCACCGACCTCGGCACGTTGGTGGACAATCCCGTCACGCCCGGGTGACCGGTGGGTGGGACCTTCGACCCTGGTCGGTCTCGGGGCGTTTCTTCCCCGGCCCCGACGCCTCCGTCCAGCACTTCGAGCACAACGGACAATGAGATCAACCGTGGCCTCGACCGGTTGCTAGCCTCAGGAGTTGGCACCGTGGTGACAGAGAGTGGTTCCATCCGGGTGGGCCGATCGGGACGGCGGGAGCCATTCGTCGACCGCGATCAGGCCGGCCGGATGGTGGGCGAACGGGTGGCCGGCCTCCGGTGCCGCGATCCGGTGGTGCTCGCCCTCCCTCGGGGAGGGGTTCCCGTCGGGTACCAGGTGGCGCTGGCCATCGGCGCCCTGCTCGACGTGATCGTCGTACGCAAGCTGGGGGTGCCATTCCAACCGGAGCTGGCCATGGGGGCCATCGGTGAGGACGGGGTGCGGGTCATGGATGAGGCGGTGGTGGCCGCGGCCCGGGTCAGCCCGGTCGACGTCTCTGCCGTGGAGGCCAGAGAGCGGGCCGAGTTGGATCGTCGCGTCCGCCGATACCGTTCGGTGTGCGGAAGGGTCCCGCTGGCGGGGCGAACGGCAATCGTGGCGGACGACGGGATGGCGACAGGCTCGACCGCGCAGGCCGCATGCCTGGTAGCGCGGGCCCACGGCGCGTCGCAGGTGATTCTGGCCACGCCGGTCGCCTCGCCCCAGGCGACGGCCATGCTGGGCCAGGTCGCGGACCAGGTCGTCGCCCTCGAGCAGCCCGACCCGTTCGTCGCCGTCGGCCGGTGGTACCTCGACTTCGGTCAACTCTCGGACGACGATGTGCTGACCGTGCTGGCCGCGGCAAACACCCGCAGCCATCAGGATCCATCCACCACTGAGGACTAACGGCCCTACCGGCGCACCGGCCGGACGCTCACGCTGGCTGCACAACCAGCAAGAGGAGACGGCCATGAAAGCACTCGTCTACGAAGGTCCCGGGCTCAAGGCCTGGAAGGAGGTGGCCGCCCCGGTCATCCAGGACGACTCGGATGCCATCGTCCAGGTGGATACGACCACGATCTGCGGCTCCGACCTCCACATCCTGAAGGGCGACGTACCCGAGACCACGCCGGGGACGATCCTCGGCCACGAAGCGGTGGGCACGGTTCTGGCCGTCGGGGCGGGCGTCAAGACACTCGTCCCCGGTGACCGGGTGCTGGTCTCGTGTATCTCCTCTTGCGGACGGTGCCGTTTCTGCCGTGAGGGTCGCTATGGCCAGTGTCTCGGGGGTGGCGGGTGGATTCTCGGGCACCTGATCGACGGAACCCAGGCCGAGATGGTGAGGGTGCCGTTCGCCGACACGTCGACCTACCGGGTCCCGGACGGTGCCAGTGACGAGCAGGTGCTCATGCTGTCCGACATCCTCCCGACCGCCTATGAAGTGGGCGTCCTGAACGGCGCTGTTCGGCCCGGAGACGTCGTGGCCGTCGTCGGCGCCGGCCCGGTGGGGTTGTCGGCCATCCTGACGGCCAAGTTGTTCTCCCCCGGCCACGTGGTGGCCATCGACCTGGCCGATTCGCGGCTCGAGGCGGCCAAGGGATTCGGCGCCGACGTCGTGGTCAACAACGGGCGTGAGGATGCAGTCGCCATTGTGCGCGCCATGACCGACGACCTGGGTGTGGACGTGGCCATCGAGGCGGTCGGCGTGCCCGATACGTTCGAGCTGTGCGCCGAACTGGTGCGACCGGGCGGCCATGTGGCGAACATCGGGGTCCATGGTCGGGCGGCGACGCTCCACCTCGAATCGCTCTGGATCCGGGACGTGACCATCACGACCGGGTTGGTCGACACGTACTCGACCCCCACGCTGCTCCGGCTCCTGACCTCCGGGCACATCGACTCGGCTGCCTTTGCCAGCCACCATTTCGAGTTGGGCCAGATGCTCGACGCCTACGACACCTTCGCCCGGGCTGCCGAGACAGGCGCCCTCAAAGTGGTCATCAGCCGGTGACCACTCGAGGGGTACCCCGAGGCGAGGCCGAACGGCGCCGTCGTCGAAGACGAGCCGGTGCGGAGTTCATCGGATGAGTCGTACGTCAAGGTAGCGAGGAGCCGCTCCGGTGCGAAGCGTGAGTGCTCGGCGGCTGGCCGACCTGATGGCCGCCGCCTTCGGGGGCACCACCCCACGAGTGATCGTCTCGGGGAACTTTGCCACTCCCTGGGAGCTGGTCGGGCTGCTCGGGTCGTCGCTGTCGACATGTCGCGCCTTCGTCCTCAATCCCCAGTCGGGCTGGCCCTGCCGGGACGGGTTCATCACCGAGACACCCTTTGTCGGTCCCGGGGCCCGCCACGACCCGCGGCTCGACTACATCCCGATGCGCCTCTCGTTGGTACCACGACTCTTCGACTCGCTCCGACCTCCGGACGCAGTGCTCGTGCACACCTCCACCCCGCGCCACGGAAAGGTCTCTCTCGGCATTGAGGTCAACATCCTCCCCGCGGCCATCGAGCGGGTCCGACGCAGGGGCGGTCTGGTGATCGCACAGGTGAATCCCCGGATGCCCTACACCCGCGGTGACGCCGAGATCGACGTCGACCAGGTCGACCTGGCCATCGACGTCGACACCCCACTCCCCTCCCCCGTCCCGACCCCGTGCGGCGACACCCTCGCCGCCATCGGCGAGCAGGTGGCCCGGTACGCCACCGACGGAGGCACCATTCAGCTCGGCATCGGCCAGGTGCCGGACGCGGCCGCCGCCCATCTCCGGGCCAAGCGGGGGCTCGGCATCTGGTCGGAGATGTTGAGTGACGGGGTCATCGAGCTCGAGCGATCCGGGTCACTCGACCCGGCCCGGCCGGTGTGCGCCTCTTTCCTCTACGGTTCCCCCGACTTCTACCGGTGGGCCGACGACAACCCCCGCCTGGTGATGCGTCGGACCGAGACCGTCAACGACCCGGCTCGGATCGCGGCCTGTCCGGCCATGCTGTCGATCAACACCGCGCTCCAGGTCGATCTCTTCGCCCAGGCAAACGCCAGCCACATCAACGGCATCACGCACTCCGGGCTCGGAGGGCAGCCGGATTTCGTCGAAGGAGCGCTGCACTCCGAGGGTGGGCACGCGGTGATCGCCCTCCGGTCCTGGCACGAGAAGAGCTCCTCGTCGACCATCGTGCCGGTCATCCAGTCGCCGGTCACCACCTTCCAGCACTCCGTGGTCGTCACCGAGCACGGAAGCGCCGAGATCTTCGGGCGGAGTCAGTCTGCCCAGGCCCGACTGCTGATCGAGCGGACCGCGGATCCACGAGCCCGGGACGCGCTTCGGGACGCGGCCGGCGACCTCGGATTGATCCGTCCCACCGTCGATGCGTGAACGAAGACGGCGCAGGGCGAACCTGATCTCTGACCGCCGGGCGCCGTCTCTCCAGGGAACGGCCACAGGCACGGACCGCGAGCTGGAGGCCGGGGGTCAGAGGGCCATTCCCCCGTGTCATGGGCCGGAGAGGACTTTCGGCCCTGTTCGGGCTCGATGGTGCGTCGTACGGTGCTTTCGTAGGCACGGGGAGGCGACAATGGCAACAGGTGAGTGCATCGAAGTGGACGGGCCGTCGGAGGTCAACCACACGTCCCGGACGAGCGATACCACCGGCCTGGCCATCGAGACATTGATCCACCAGCTCTCTGACCTGATCTCAGCCGTTGGGAGCTATCGTCCCCAAGTCTCGGACGGAATCGGTTGGGTCTCCCTCGACACGGCCCTCTGCGGTCTGCACAGTGCCGTGGTCGCCCTGGAGGAATTCGGCGCCCATCGAGCCCAGGTACCCGCACGCAGCGCCGTCCCCGGCTCCAACCGCACGATCGGGGTCTGACGACCACCTCTGGTCCTGTGCGGTTCCGGGCTCGGAGTCAGATCATCCTGTTCCGGCAACCACGCGGTCGGCGTCGCGGGCCAGTATCGCCGGTGTGGAGGTGACGATGATCACGAACAGCAAGAACCCCACGACATGGATGACCGTGCACCAGATGCACAGCGCTTGAAGGATGAACAGTTCCTCGATGAACAGGTAGATGATCATCCCGACACCGAGGATGGAGAGGACGAGTCGGGCCCAGTGGATACGCCTGTCGGCCGAGCTCCAAGCCGCCGGCAGGCAGAGGAGGGTCATGGGCACGAAGTACAACAGCCCGAGCACGGGCACGGGAATGCCCAAGAAGTGTGACGTGTTGCTGGTCAGGATCTTGTTGCAGGGCCCGAGGTCCGGACAGACGAGCGCGATGTGGGTGTCGAAGTGGCTGACGGTGAGATAGATGGACCCGGCGAGGCCGACGATGCTCAACAGGAGGCACGCCACCGGCTGCCATCGTAGACGTTCCGTTCCTTCGGCCATCGGTATCGCCAACCTCGTGATCCTTGGGAGCTTGCCGATGGGCACGCCCCGAGTTCAAGTCCGAACGGCGTCGACTGCTTCCGGAGCCGCCTCCCGAACCTGCCAAAGCCGGGCCAAACGTATCACGGCGAACTGACCGGACGCGGTAGCGTCCCCCCTCCGAGGCCCGGCGCCGGATCATGCTCAGGCGCCCGTCGTCCTCGGCAGCGTCAGGCCCGATGTCATCCGTGTCCGTCGCATCCCCTGACTGCATGTAAGAATGACGCCGGGACAGGACGAGTGGATGGAATACGACGGGTTCATCTCCTACAGCCACGCGGCGGACGGATTACTGGCACCGGCACTGCAAGGCGGCCTCCAACGGCTGGCCAAGCACTGGAACAGTCGCCGTGCCCTGCGTGTCTTCCGGGACGAGACAGGGCTGTCGACGAACCCGCACCTGTGGTCGGCCATCGAGGATGCGCTCGACGAGAGCAGGTGGTTCGTGCTCCTGGCCTCGCCCGAGGCTGCCGGATCGGAGTGGGTGAACAAGGAGATCTCGCACTGGCTGGCCACAAAGTCCATCGACCACATCCTGCCGGTGGTCACCGACGGATCCTGGGAGTGGGATCCGGTCCTGGCCGACTTCACCGCCGGGTCATCCGCCGTGCCCGAAGCGCTCCGGGGGGCGCTGCACGAGGAACCCCGCCACCTCGACCTGCGCTGGGCCCGGGACGAAACGGACCTCGATCTGCGCAACAGTCGATTCCGTTCCGCGGTCGCCGACCTGGCCGCGCCCATGCACGGGGTGGCCAAGGACGAGCTCGAAGGCGAGGACGTCCGCCAGCACCTGCGCACCCGGAGACTCGCCCGCGCCGGTGTCAGCGCCCTGGTCCTCCTCGTCCTGCTGGTCGCCGGGCTCGGGGCCCTGGCGCTGGTGTCGCGGAACCAGGCCGTCGTGACCGGGAACACCGCCCGGGCCCAGGCCCTGGCCTCCGAAAGCCAGAACGAGCTGTCCACCGACCCCGAGGTGTCGGTGCTGCTGGCCCGCGAAGCCGTTGAGGTGTCGCCCATCCCCCTGGCGCTCACGGCATTGCGCGAAGCCATCGACGCATCCCCGGTCCGGTTGGCCCTGCCCACCGAATCCGGAACGCAGTGTGGCCATGGCGGTCCTGCCCTCGTCTACAGTCCGACGGGGGAACGGATCGCCGAGAGCTTGTGCACCGGTGAGGTGGTCGTGCTCGACGCCGCCACCGGACACGTCATCTACCGGCGCCACCTGGCGGACAAGGCCGGCGCGGTGGCCTACGACCCCAGCGGTCGGTACCTGGCTGTCGGCACCAACCAGGGCATCGACCTCCTCGATCCGGCCGACGGCTCTGTGGAGGCCCGCCTGGCCGGCCACGGCGAACCGAACGCCCTGGCCTTCAGTCACGACGGATTAGAGCTCGGAGCCACCACCGACGCGGGGGTGACACTGTGGGACCTGACCTCGAGGACGGCTCGCGACCTGACCAAGGCCCACAATGACCAGCAGACGTTGGCCTTCACCTCCGATGGACAGTTTCTCGTCGTCGGTACCGCGGCGACGTTCTCGGGCGTCTACAGCACGGCCACTGGTCAGGCCGTGCGGGCCCTTCTACCCCCGGGGCAGAGCGTTGCCTCGGGCCAGGTCAGTCCGGTGGCCATCGAAGGAACCACCCTCGTGGTGGCCGAGAACGTCAACGGTCCGGGCACGGTCAGCGCCGATATCGACCTGTGGAATACCGAGGACTGGACGATGGAGCGCGTCCTCGGACAGGTGACCGGCACCGAGGTCACCAGTGTCGCCATCAGCCCGGATGGACAGAGGATCGCGGTCGGGGACGCCGACGGCACCGGAAGCGTCTGGTCGGTGTCGCCCGGCGAGGAGCTGGTGGGACTGAGCGGTCAGACGGCGGAGCTCGGTACCATCGCCTTCAGCCCGACGGGTGCCGATGTGGCTGCCACCTCCAACGACGGGACGGCACGGATCTACCGGCCCGACGGACCGTGGCTGGACACGGTCTACGCCCAGGTGTGCGGCTGTGGAACCGAGATCGGCTGGCGGCAGGACCGGCTGAGTGCGTTCGCCCGGTTCGGGAACGACGCGTTTCTGCGGACCTGGACGGAACCGTCGGGCCGTCAGTCGCCGAACCCACCGCTGGTGAGCACCGACCAACAATCGTTCGGTGCCGCCATCAGCCCCGACGTCCGCCGTGTGGCTCTGTGGAACGACGGAGCCGCGATCTCCACGGTGCGGGTGGTGGACCCCACGACCCTGCGGGTGACCTTCACCCTGCCGGCGACGACGGTGGACGGCGTGGCCTTCTCCGATGACGGCCGTTTGCTGGTGGTGACCGACACGAACGGTGACATCTACATCACCACGCTGTCCGACGGTCATACGGTTGTCAGCCACCGCTGGTCGGTGCCCTGCGGGCCCGGCGGAGCGCCCACCGGGGGCAGTCCCGTCATCAGCCCCGACGACCGCCTGGTCGCGGTGTACTCGTTCTGCGGTCAGGTCATCGTGGGCAAGACGTCTTCGGCCCGGCCCGATGAGCGGTTCACGGAATCCGGTCAGCTGTCCGACGTCGCGTTCAACCCCGCCGGCACCCGGCTGGCCCTCGGATCGTGGGACAGCACGGTCACGGTGTTGAACCTGGCTTCCGACAGACCGCTGTTCGAACTGGTCGGGCACAGCCGCGGCGTCAATGGCGTGGCCTACAGTCCGAACGGTCGCTATATCGCCACCACCAGCGAGGACGACACGTTGCGGGTGTGGGATGCGACCACCGGCCAGGTACTGCAGATCGACCACGACCAGAGCGGGGTCGGCAATCCGGCCTTCAGCCCAGACAGCCGGATGGTGGCCGAGTCCAACGACGACAATCAGATCCGGGTGTGGACCGTCTGTGCCGATTGCCAGGATCCCTCGGCCCTGCTGCGAGCATCCGATTCATCGGTCGTCTCGCCCCTGACCCCCCTCGAACGGGCCGAGGCCGCGTCGCAGGACGGTTGACGGGCCGGCAGGTGCTCACCGTGGCACGTGCCACGGCCGCGGCTACGGGCTGTTGGCCCGGACGGGACCACACCCTTCGCCGGATGGCCTGAGCCGGCCAGGGATCGCGCCGCAGATGATCCGATCCCGTCA
>JBEKIU010000142.1:0-11468 GCA_050011635.1 Acidimicrobiales bacterium | reverse complement strand
CTCACCGACGCGGCGCTGGCCGACGCCAACCTCACCGGCGCCAACCTCACCGGCGCCAACCTCACCGGCGCCGACGTCGACGGTGCCATCCTCCCCGGTGCCATCCTCTCCGGGGTCATCTCCGGCGACCTCATCGGCACCCCGAACTCCCTTCCGGCCAACTGGTCGGTGGTGAGCGGGTACCTGGTCGGACCGGACGCATTCCTCTACGGCGCCAACCTCGGGGAGGCGGACCTGACCGGAGTTGACGCAGCCGGTGCCAACCTCGAAGGGGCCATCCTGACCTTGGCCACGCTCACCAACGCCAATCTCAGCAACGTCGATGCCATCTCCGCCTCGATGTGGGGAAGCAACCTGTCCGGCACCGACCTTGCCGGGGCCAGTCTGGGTGGCGTGACGTCGGGTGCCATCTCCGGCACGCCCAGTGCGCTGCCCGCGGCCTCCCCGACCAACTGGCAGATGGCCGATGGCTATCTGGTGGGACCGTACTCCGACCTGGCCAACGCCGACCTCGGCGGATCGGACCTGGCCAACAGCAACCTCCGCGGCACAAATCTCGCCAACGCCGACATGAACGGGAGCAACCTCACCGGTTCGAACATCAAATTGACCAACCTGGAAGGCACCGACCTGACCAATGCCACCCTCACCAACGTCACCTCCTATGGCATCGAGGGGACACCCAAGGCGCTTCCACCCGGCTGGGAGCTCGTGAATGGGGTCCTCGAGATAACCTCGATCCCGCTGGTCAGGCGCAGTACCGCCAGGACCGGCTCGGCGGCGGCACCCTCGGCGGCAGCGGCACCTTCGGCGGCGGCACCCTCGGCGGCAGCGGCACCTTCGGCCGCGGCACCCTCGGCGGCAGACACGCCTCGGACGTCCTCCGCACCCAGGACCTCTACGTCACCCCCGGCCGTGATCACTCCCCAGCACGGGATAGACGTCTATGCACCGGACGTCTGCCAGACGGCAGGCGCCTGGCGGCAGAATGCAATCAACGAGATGCGAGGCATCAAATCGCTGGGGGCCAACAGCGTCTCCATCGCCTTCCCCTTCTACACCACGAGTCCCACCGGCGACAGCCTCTTTGGCGCCGAGATGTGCGACGGTCCCGAATCCCCCCTTCCCCCACTCCAGTCGCCCAGTCCGGCACGTTTGGCCGTTCTCGTGCATGCGGCCCAGTCGGTTGGGCTGCAGGTCATGATCCGTCCCTTGATGGAACAGAGCAATCTGTACATTCTCGGCGACTGGCGAGGTGACATTGACCCGACCAGTCCGACTGCATGGTTCGCGAGTTACGAAAGCTTCCTGAAGCCGTACCTGGAAATGGCTCAGGAGAACAGGGTGGCGATGGTCAGCATTTCGTCCGAACTGTCCAGCCTCTCGTCGGAAAAGGGGTGGACGCCGACGATCGCATACATACATAGTCTCTATACCGGCCAGTTGATCTTCGACTCGAGCTGGAACATCGACTCCGGCGAAGTCCATCAGGGCACCGCGGTCGCACTCGACGCCTATCCACCGATTCAGCAGCCCTACACTGCGACGGTGGCCCAGCTCCTCGCCGGGTGGAACGACTACCTCAAGGTGCTGCCGCTCCCGACCGCAGCAAGCCGTGTCACGTTTGACGAGGTGGGAATCGCCGCTGCTGACGGGGCCTACGCAGATCCGAACATTCCACCCCCCAATGCGACCTTCAACCAGACCATCCAGGCCAACTGGTTCACAGCTGCTTGTGAGTTCGTCAAGCAACACAAGCTGCCGGGCATGTACTTCTGGGGTCAGCAGCTCTCCTTGAACCTCGGGAACCTGATCACGCAGCCCAATCCCCAGCAGGTGTCAGAGCTGCAACCGGCGGGCCAAGCCGCCATCCGCAAGTGCTTCGCATGAGGATGAGCCACTTCGCCTCACCGTCTTGAGGTGGCCGCTTCGCACATCCTCGTATGTCGGGCAATTGCACAAACTGTGGCAAGGATCAACCGCCGCACCCGGGCGATGCTCGTAAGATGGCACTGTTGCCGGGCCACTACGAAATGTTCTTCACTGCGAGCGCGGGCGCATCTGCTGCCATCCTCGGCCTACTCGTCGTGGCCGTGTCGGTCGTCAACGCCGACGATACGGACGCAAGTACTCGGGAGAGGCGGACTGTTCTGGCCGGAAGCGCATTCCTTGCTCTGGTCGACGCCTTCTTCGTCTCGATGGTCGCGCTGACCGGAGGTGCCGCGGTCTTCGGGACGTCCAACCTCGTGATGGCGATGGTCGGCTTGCTGGCCACCAGCCGCTTGATACCGCGGGCGGGGCGGGCCGGGAACTTCTCCCGCGGCTTTCCAACTCGTAGGCTGAACATCGTCTTCGCAGTCATTTCGGCCGGGGGCTATTTGATCCAACTCGGCCTTGCCATTTTGCTCCTGGCCAACGCTCAAAGCTCTGCATTGCAGCGAGCGTTGGTGCTGGTCGTCGTGGGGCTGTTCGGAAGTGCACTGGGAAGAGCGTGGGAGGTCACCGGGATACGGCAGCGCCTGAGCCCCGAACATACGGATCGGTAGCGGGGATGAGCGTGATCGGGTGAACACGGAGGTCGCCCAGGCGACCTCCCCGTTGCGAGTTGCCTGCGCCGACGCATAGGCTCCAAAAGCGGCGTACGGGCGATTCTGAGGGTGGGCGAGGGATGAGAGGCTTCCGAACGCGGAGCTTGCGTGTCGGCAACGCGTTCGCCATGCTCGCAGGCATAGCGACCGTGCTGGCTCCAGTTGCGGCTCAATCGACGGTCGCCGGTGCAACTGGTGGACAATCTTCTGCCCATGCCCCAGCCCATTCCTCCTCCATCAGTCATTCCCACGTACCCGGAAGCAGCTCCGGCACGTCGGATCTCTACTTCATCAAGACGGAAGATACTGGCTCTGGTGATGTCGAAGTCCACTCGGCTACGGCGGCTTCGGACTACAGGTCTGGAATCGACGTGGCCACGCGCTTCAGCGAGTCCGATGCCGAGAACCCCAATGGCGGTTGGTGGCAGATGGTTGGCTCCACCCTCTACTTCATTAAGACCCGAAACACTGGCTCGGGTTATGTTGAGATTCATACGGCGACGGCAGCGTCGGGATACCAGAGCGGAATTGATGTGGTGACACGCTTCGGAGAAGCCGATGCCAGTGGTGAAGGGATCTGGCATATGGACGGGCCGAATCTCTATTTCATCCGGACGGATCACGAGGACGCCGGTGCTTTTGTCGATGTCTTCTCGGCGACAGCTGCATCGGGGTACAAGTCCGGCACCGACGAAACAACTCGACTGAGCGAGGTCGATGCCTACAGCGGGAACTACCAAATGTCTGATGGGAACCTGTACTTCTTGAAGTTGATTGACGTGGGCTATGTCCAGGTCCATTCGGCTACCGCTAGTTCAGGATTCAAGTCTGGGACCAACGAGTTGAGCCGATTCGCCCATCCGACTGAACCTAGAGACTGGTGGGTCATGTCGGGTCCAAACCTGTACATGATCAAGACCATCGGAAGCGGCTCACATGACGTGGAAGTCCACTCAGCCACGGCGGCCTCCGACTACAAGTCTGGAATCGACGTGGCAACGCGATTCAGCGAAGCCGATGCGTTTGACGGTTGGTGGCAGATCGGCGCAACGTCCTAACCACCCCCAGATCCCGAGCCAAGGTTCGGGGGAGGTCCCTGTCGGAAGGAATCACCAATGGCCAAGCTCATCTACGTGGCGAACGTGTCACTCGACGGTTACACCGAAGACCGGGACGGCGGTATCGACTGGGGTACCCCTGATGAAGAGTATTTCAGTTTCATCAACGACCTTGAGCGCTCGTTCGGCACCAATCTCTACGGTCGCCGCATGTATGAGGCGATGATCTTCTGGGAGACCGCACCCGTCGCTGACCAGCCGCCATGGGTCGTGGAATTCACCAACATCTGGAGAGCGGCCGACAAGGTCGTGTTCTCGAAGACCCTGGCATCGGTGTCAAGCGCTAGGACCACGCTTGAACGGGAGTTCGACGTTGAGGCGATTGGGCGGATGAAGACTGGCAACACCCACGATCTCACGGTGGGCGGAGCCGATCTCGCTGCCCAGGCGATCGGGGCCGGCCTGGTGGACGAGTGCCACTTGATCTTCTGGCCGGTCGTGCTGGGAGGCGGCAAGCGCGCCCTCCCCAGCGAGCGGCTCGACCTTCGACTACTCAATGAGCGGCGCTTCCGCAGCGGACTCGTCCATCTTCACTATCAGATCATCCAGTGAGTGATGACCTTCCGTCTTGGACCATCTGCAGTGCGGTGGGGCTGATCCTGACGTGGCCTCAACAGGATCAGCGAGGAGTCACTCACCACAGATTCAGGTCTATGACGCAAGCTGGTCAGTGTCCCGTTCGGACAGCGCCTTCAACGTGAGGAGTTGCTTACGCATCATGATCAAGTCGCCTGCCGGCAGAAATGCCTGGAGAGCATGGCCGATGAGACCACGACGAGTCTGAAAGACGATCTTCACTACCAGGCGGCATCGCTCTCTGCCGGTGGGTATCACCCTGTAGCTAGTTGCTACCCGACCAAACGCGGCCGTGGTTGAAACGACGGTGATCGAACGACCATTCTCAAACGAGGCCAAGTGGAAGACCGTCATAAATCGCTGCCCCACTTCCAGCTCGTCAAGGCCCGGCACCAGCTGCCGCGGACTTCGCATTCCGAGGTTGTCGACCCAGTCGTAGCTGTACGGGGCGACGCGTAGCTGACAGAGCCAACGGAACACCATTTCGGGCGAAGCAGCCACGTCCACGCCCCTGTAGAGGGCTCCACCCGGCCGTTCGATGAGGCCATCGCAAGGAAACACCGCGGTTCGCTCCTGTGGGAATGTTCCCCAAGTCTCAACGGCCGATTGGCAACTCATGTGGCTTCAAATTACGAGGCTCGACGATTTTGAGTCCAATCCAGGTTTCGCCGAACAAACGACGCCGACAGGACTGCCAGTTCCTTCCGGGGTACCCGAGAACACCAGGCTATGGGTAGTGTTTTATTGCGGTGCAGCACCCCGGTTGTACCATGAAGCGGTGATCGATCCCCGCCGTACTCGTTTTCCTCAGGACAGAGACAGTGTTCTCTCTTCCCTTGAGCTTCATGAGGAGAACGGGGTCTGCGATAGCAACGTCATCGTGCGCCAGACAGGGCTGGACCGATCCACAGTGGACATGGTGCTCGGTCACCTCTGGCGGGGGAAACGGATCGACTGCTTGGGGGGCGGCCGGAGCGGGCTTGCTCCGATCATGAGCAAGATTCGGCGGCTGACGAAGCAGACAGATCGTCGATTGGGTGAACGAGCCCGGTACAAGGGGTGGTTCGATAAAAGGGATCCGGCCTAGCCGTGTCCCCGATCGCGGGTTCGGGGCGTAGCCTCCCCCGGGTAGGCGATCGGTGGTAGGCAGGACGGATGACGTCAGCGGGACCGTCGGCGACCGCGGGCAGGCGGGGGCCGAGGGCCGCTATCTGCGCAGCCTGGTGGACCAGTTGCGCAGTGAGCTCGAAGAACGTGCCGCACTGCTGGCCTCCGAGCGCCAGCGCTGGGTGGTCGAGCGAGAGGCCGATCGGCTGCAGGCCCGCGACGTGGTCGACGCCCTGCGGGTCGAATTGGAATCATCGGTCCTCGAACGGAACGCGGCGGTGCAGGCGGCGGCGATGCAGTGGGCGGACGAGGTGGCGCAGCTCAGGGCGACGGTCGACGAGCTGCGTAGCATCCTCGTATCGGTGCAGGCGGAAGCGAAGCGGGAGCGCGACGTGCTCGACCGCAGGTTCCGCGAGGAGCGGGAGCAGCTGCAGGGGACCATTTCTGCGCTGCGCACCCAGATGGAGATGACTGATGGCAACTGACATGTCCGACACGACCAACGTTACAGAACAGGCCAAGCGCCTCCACTTCGCCGAGACCCTCCTGCACGTGTCGCGGACCGTCTCGGCCATGGAGACGCTCGACGACGTGCTCGCGGCGCTCATCGAGATGGCCGTCCTCGAGACCGATTCCGACCGCGGGACCTTGTTCCTCAACGATCCTGCCACGGGTGAGCTCTACTCGCGGGTGCTGCAGGGCGAGCAGACGCTCGAGATCCGTCTGCTCAACGATGTCGGCATCGCCGGCCGGGTCTTCACCACGCACGAGTCCCTCATCATCAACGGTGCCTATGCGGATCCGCGGTTCAACCGGGAGGTGGACGAACTCACCGGGTACGAGACGCGCAACCTCGTGTGCGCACCCATCACCACCGCTCGCGGCGTCGTCATCGGCGTTGCCCAGGTGCTGAACAAGCGCGAGGGCGACTACGACGTCGACGACCTCGCGCTGCTCGAAGCCATGACCAGCCAGGCATCGGCGGCACTGGTCAGTGCGTCCCACCTCGAGGACGTCGACATGCGCCGGTCGGAGGAGATGGAGTTCCTCCGTCTGGTGTCGGACATCACGGCCGAGCTCGACCTCGACGCGCTCCTCCAGCGGGTGATGGCCGAAGCCACGCGCATGCTCCGTGCGGAGCGTTCGACGCTGTTCCTCCTCGACGAACGCTCCGGCGAGCTGTTCGCTCGGGTCGCCGAGGGCGACTCGGTCGGCGAGATCCGGTTCCCAGCAACCGAGGGCATTGCCGGTACGGTGTTCAGCTCGGGGGAGAGCATCAACATCGCCCACGCCTATGCCGATCTGCGGTTCAACCCCGAACTCGACCGACGGACCGGGTTCTTCACCCGGTCGATCCTGTGCGTTCCCGTGATCAGCAACGACGGTCACATCATCGGCGTGACCCAGGTGCTGAACCGGCGAGGTGGTCGGTTCACCCAGGAGGACGAGCAGCGACTCAAGGCGTTCACGGCTCAGGTGTCCATCGCGCTGCAGAACGCGAAGCTCTTCGATGACGTCCAGAACATGCGCAACTACAGCGAAGCGATGCTGGCCAGCATGTCCAACGGGGTCATCACCCTCGACATGGAGGGCGCAGTAGCGACGTGCAACGACGCGGGCGGTCGCATCCTGGGCACCGGCGCATCATCGCTCGTCGGGTCCCATTACTCGGAGGTCTTCGGTAGCGCCGAGGAGATCATCGGAGCGATGGTGGCTCGAGTCGCGGACGACGTCATCCGCACACCGGAGATGGCGATGGACGTCGACATCCAGCGACTCGCCACGGAGGGCAGAGGTGCAACAAGCGCCGTGGTGTCGGCGAACGTGAGCGTGCTCCCCCTGATCGGCGGCATCGGCGAGCACCTGGGAACGATGGTCGTGATGGAGGACATCAGCGGCGAAAAGCGGGTCCGCTCCACCATGGCCCGGTACATGGACCCTGCTCTGGCCGACCAGCTCGTCCGAGGGGACGAGGACATCCTCGGCGGACGGAGCGTGGAAGCGAGCGTCCTGTTCTCCGACGTGCGGAACTTCACCTCGCTCGCCGAGGAACTCGGACCACAGGCGACCGTCACGCTCCTGAACGACTACTTCACCATCATGGTCGAGTGCATCCAGGAGCAGGGGGGCATGCTCGACAAGTTCATCGGCGATGCGATCATGGCGGCATTCGGGCTGCCGGTCGCCCACGGGGACGACGCCGACCGCGCCGTGCAGTCTGCGATCTCCATGATCTCGTCCCTCTTCGAGTGGAACGAGGAACGGATGCAGGACGGTCGCCGGCCGATCGACATGGGTATCGGCATCAACACCGGGACCGTGGTCGCCGGCAATATCGGGAGCCCAAAGCGCATGGACTTCACCATGATCGGCGACGGCGTGAACCTCGCGGCGCGACTGGAGAGTGCCTGCAAGCAGTACAGCGCTCGGATCCTCATCAGCGAGTACACCCTGGAGGAGCTCAACGGGGTGTACCGGACACGCGAAGTCGATCACGTGGTGGTCAAAGGCAAGACCCAACCCGTGGCCGTGTACGAGGTCCTCGACTACCACACCCCGCAAACGTTCCCGAACCTCATGGACGCGGTGAATCACTTCCGGGACGGGATCGAGAAGTACCGAAGCGGCAACTGGGAGGGCGCAGTCAACGCGTTCCGTGAGACGCTCCGCGCCAACCCCGACGACACCCTCGCGGAGACGTACATCGATCGATGCCTCGTCCTGAAGGAGAACCCACCTGCCGACTGGAACGGCATCTGGGTGATGACCTCCAAGTAGCCGACGTCCGACTTTGGCTCGTCGCCCCGGGCTGCGCACAGGCCGGCCACCGTCACCGGAAGCGCGCCGGGGGTTGCCGTTGGGCCGACGTTCTGATCAACCCATCTGGATCGAATGTCTCGGGCGGTCTTGAGTGGAAGTCTCAGTCCTCTGTGATCACAGATCCTCTCCGCGAATCAGACCGATCGAAGACTGGTACGCCTTGTTCGTCAGACATCAAGCGCCTATACGCGCTTGGTTTCCGGTAGGCGTCTCCCATCGTCTCACGCCCTCGGTACTCCCTGAGTGCGTCCAGGTTGAGGGTGGCGAGGTAGACGCCCTCGCCATCGCCAGCCTCGAAAACGAGCTGGTCACGAGGTTGACCATTCGATTCGAACACCATTCCGTCAAAGACGCTGGAATGGCCGTCTTGATCCGGGGCCGAATAGTTCACCGTTGCCATCGCGGTCATATTTTCGAAGGCTCGGGACCGAAGCTGATAGGTCCGCTCGCCAGCCATGGGACAAGCGTTTGGAACCAGAATGAGTTCGGCACCGCCGAGCATCAGTTCGCGCGCTGACTCCGGGAACTCGCGGTCAGCGCAGATCATCACGCCGACGTCGACGATCCCGCCCTCGATGTCGAGCCGGGTGACCTCAAAGCATTCTCCGGGAGTGAGGGCCTTCTCCATTCCCCAGTCACACGTATGAACCTTGGCGTAGCAAAGAACGTCTTGACCATGCCGGTCGATAAGCAGGGCTGTGTTCCGAGGGGATCGAGGCCACCGCTCCAAAAACGTCGCCACAATCGCCAAGTTGAGGTCGGAGGCGGCCTTTCTGAATGCGCTCACCCATGGATCGTTACGGGCGATGGCCATGTCCTGCCACCTCGCCCGTCCGGCCTCGTCCTCAGGACACGAGGCATAACCGATTTGCCACATCTCTGGCAGGACTGCGATGTCCGCCCCCCCTTCGGCGGCCCTCGAACAGAGGGCCAATCCCTTGTCGAGATTGACCTGTGGATCGCCACTAGAGGCGGATTGACACAGAGCCAGCCGTACGTCGGTCACCACTCCATTATGGGCCCACAAACCGTCACCGGTCTCTTCTGGGTGCAGGCTCGTCAAACAGCAGGAGCTCTTCCTGGTCTGGAGGTTGAAAGATCGTTGCCCACCGTTCGAAGTGAGCCCGTGTCATCGGCGAGGCGCTCCATTCGCCCGACGCATTGCGTCGCTGAGCTCGCTCGATGAGCTCCTCCAGAGGCGCATCGATGTAATGCAGCTCGACTCCCACCCCTAACGCCCGGGCTCCGAGTCGTTTCTCATCCCGTTCAACCCGCGCCCAGTGGCCCCACTCCAAGATCACGCTCTGACCTTGGGCGAGGAGCTCCTGGGTAAGAGCCCACAACTTCCGTTCGAGACGGGCTCGAAACTCGTCGTCCCACACATCGAGACCCAATTCAGCCGTCCACTGATCCTTATCGAACCGGATCGCGGGAATCTTTGGAGCGAGCTGGCGAGCGAGTCTCGTCTTGCCCGAGGCTGGCAGCCCGCATATCAGAACGAGCCGCGTCGATGACTTCTGTTTCATGGCTTTCTCCTTGTTGGGATTGGATGTCTCGGCGGGGACGGGTCTCGCCGAACAACGACGAGCACAGCGACGTCGTTCGGCGGCGGTGGACGAAACGCCGATCGAGGTGGCGGCCGACCCAGATGGTCCGTCACGTCACTGTCCCACTCTCGGCGGGCAAGGGGGTCCAAGCTGGCGACCGGCTCGTCGAGGAGGAGCAGATCTGGCTGTTTGGCGATGGCCAGGGTGAGCGCCAGCTGGGCGCGCTGACCTCCAGAGAGTTTCCCCGCTCGCTGCTCGAGGTCGAGGCCGAGATCCTCGATGCGATGTTCGGCGAGCGCCGCGTCCCATAGCGGGTTGAGGTGTGCGCCAAAGCGGAGGTGGTCCTGGACGCTCAACGAGGAGAAGACGGGAGGGTCCTGAGCGACGAAGCCGACTCGACCAAGGGCGGTGGCGTCACGAGCCGGTGGCCCTCCCATCACGTCGAGCTTCCCCGAGCTCGGGGCCAGAAGCCCCGCGGCCAGGTTGAGCAGTGTCGACTTGCCGGACCCATTCGGGCCCACGATCCCCACGACGTGACCCTCAGGAACGCTGAGAGTGCAGTCGCTGAGCGCCCACTTGTATCGATACCTCTTACCGAGATTGGTCGCCTCCAGGACGGCAGTCACGACGTGACTATCGAGGAGGCGCCCCGAAAGGACTCGATGAACAGCGCTTCAATGCTCTCGTCATCGAGGCCCGCCTCACGTGCTCGGGCGATCCATCGCTGCAGATCACGCCGCAGCGGTCGCAGCGTCACGACGGGCTCTTCGCTCGGAGCAACGGTGACGAACGTCCCCACACCAGTTCGGGCGGCCGCCAAACCTTGGTACTCGAGCTCCCGATACGCCTTGGAAACGGTGTTGGGATTGATGGCGATCTTCCCAACGACCTCCTTGACGGTCGGCAGTTGATCGCCGTCATGCAACAGCCCGAGCTTGACGGCTCGCCGGACCTGCTGGACGAGCTGCAGGTAGGGGGTCACTCCTGACTTCTGATCCAGGTAGAAGTCGATCACTAGATCTCCATTTCAATAGGTATCTAGTGCAATCCTACACCAGGATCGTCCGCCGTCAAGGAGTGGGTCTGACGGACCCTGCCCCCCTCTCACCATGCGTCGGTGTGGTTGTTGAGCGAAGAGGAATCAGATCGACGGGGTGGTCGATGCCACCGAGCGTGTGCTGCTTCGCGGGGCCGGGTGTGAACTCGGAATGGCTCAACGAGGCCACGACTATCTGGGCGGTCAAGTTCTCGGGTCATCCAGCCGCAGTTTGGCGTCACCAGCCGAGTTCGTGCTCGCCCTCCTGGAAGGTGCCGGTGGGGCCATCCTTGCCGATGGTGGCCATGCGCACGATCACCTTTGCGCCCATGTCGACCGGTTGACCGGCTCCGCTGAAGGGAGTGAGGTCGGTCGCGGTAAAGCCCGGCTCAACCGCGTTGAATTTGATATCGGGAATGGCCTTGGCGTACTGAACGGTGAGCATTGATACAGCTGCTTTGCTCGAGCCATAGATGATAGAGGGGAAATGAAACTGGCGTCGCTCCGGATTGGTCACGGCCCAGAACGAGCCAAGCGCGCTCGAGACGTTCACCACAACCGGATTGCCGGACTTCTCCAAAAGTGAAAGTGCGGCCTGGGTGACGCGGATGAGCCCGATCACATTGGTATCGAAAACTTTCAACGCTTCCGAGGCGGTGACATCCGCCGCCGTGCT
>JBEKIU010000141.1:0-11492 GCA_050011635.1 Acidimicrobiales bacterium | reverse complement strand
CCACAACTCGACTGCGTTGATCGCGCCGCATACCTCCACGATCTCTTTCTGGCCAGTGAAACTACCGTTGCAGTATTGACCGATCTCCCCAACTCGGGGCCATCGAACGCGCCGATACCGTTCACAGAGGCGCTCAGTACCCAGCAGATTACCGACGGGCTGGTGCACGGTGGCGCGAGCAGAGTGTTGGTGGAGAACATCGTTGCCCCCAACGTCGGAGCTCTGAGCGCCACTCTCGACGAGATGTCGAGCGCCGTGCAATCAGGTCCTCCGGTAGCCTTCAAGGTCTACACGGCTTGGAGCCCCACAGGCCAAGGATTCTCCTTGGAAGACCCGTCGGTCGGCCTCCCCACGGTCCAACACGCCCACGACCTCGGAGTCAAGGTCTTTATCGCCCATAAAGGTCTTCCGCTCGTGAGTTTCGACCCCACGTTCAATCACCCCAAGGACATGGTGGCACTCTCACGTCAGTTCCCGGACATGAACTTCGTCATCTATCACGCTGCCTGGGACCCTTCGCATATCGAAGGACCCTACGATGCCACAGCGACAATCGGGATCGACACGCTGCTCACCGCACTCGATCGCCACAATGTTCCGCCCAACGACAACGTGTGGGTGGACCTGGCAACGGTCTGGCGCCAACTCCTCACTCAACCTGACCAGGCAGCTCACGCTCTCGGGAAGCTTCTCACCCGAGTCGGCCAGGAAAGGGTCATGTGGGGTACTGATGCCATCTGGTACGGGAGCCCCGAGCCACAGATCATGGCGATGCGCGCTTTTCAGATCACCTCTGAGTTCCAGGATCTCTACAACTACCCTGCGTTGACCGACGAAGTGAAATCGAACATCTTCGGCCTCAACGCAGCCACTCTGTTTGGGATCGATCCCACCGCGACACGATGCGCACTGACGACGGATCCACTGGCCGCGAACATCGACGAGTCCGCAGAGCTTCGAAACGACGGAGCCCTCCCGTCTGCGTGGACCCCCCATGGACCGACGACCCGGCGTCAGGTCCTGCAATGGCTTGCCTCTCCTGCCACAAGGTGGCAACCGACCTAGCTGCGCTTTCTGACAGCCAACGGGTCATCTCTTACCGCTCGGCAAGCACACCCCGGTCGAATGCAGCCGAGCCGGCAGGGCTGGGTCCGTTCAAGTTCAGTTTGCCACCAGCCGATGGGTCTTGGTGGCCACAATGAGACGCAGGCGCGGCCGCGACCGCCTCGGCTTCGGACAGCGTCCGGTTCTCAGCGCGCTCGTCCTGACGATTGGCTTCCTCGGTGCGCTCGGATCCTTCGATGCACCTCCGGCCGGGGCGGCGGCGAGCACCTGGTACGCCTACCCTTCGGGGACTTCGATGTCGAGCTCGAGCTGTCCACAGACCTCGACCTCGGCCGACCAGTGTTCGCTGACCCAAGCACTCGCCGACGCGACCGCGGGTGACACCGTCGCTCTCGCCGTCTCCGGTACGAATGGAACGACCTCGAGCTACTACGTCGGCAACTTCAGCATCTCAACCGCCGGGACGTCGGCCAGTTCGCCGATCACCGTCGCGCCCGCGGCCGGGGTGAACGACCCGATCATCGACGGCGACGACAACCCGGGATTCGAGACGTGTCCGACGACCACCTGTGATGGTCCGGTGCTCACCGTCCCGTCGGGTACCTATGTCGACATCAGCGGGGTCACGATCCAGAACGGATACAACACGAGCAGCGGTGAGGGCGGCGGGATCGACAGCACGGGTGACCTCACCGTCGCTGACTCCACCTTCTCGGGCAACTCCGCCGAGTCCGACGGTGGCGCCATCGCCAGCGGGGACCGGAGCGGGAGCGGAACCCTCACTGTGACCGGCTCCACATTTTCGGGTAACTCCGCCGCGGCCGACGGCGGGGCCATCGACAGCGGAGACCACAGCCAAAACGGAACCCTCACCGTCTCCGACTCCACCTTCTCGGGCAACAGTGACGGTGACGACGGAGGGGCCATCGACAGCGGGGACAACTTTGGCAACGGGACCCTCACTATCTCCGACTCCACGTTCTCGGACAACGGGGCCGAATCTGGCGGGGGGGCTATCGATAGCGCGGACAATGTAGGAATCGGGACCGCCACCGTCTCCGACTCCGCCTTCTCGGACAACTCCTCGAGCGACGAATTCGGCGGTGGAGGGGCCATCGACAGCGGGGCCGATTCCGCTCAAGGTGACCTCACCGTCTCCGACTCCACGTTCTCGCAAAACACCTCAGCGGAGGACGGAGGGGCCATCGGCAACGGAGACGAATATGGGAGTGGAACCCTCACCGTCTCCGACTCCACTTTCTCGCAGAACACCTCAGCGGAGGACGGAGGGGCCATCGCCAGTGGAGGCAGGTTCGGCGCCGGAAGTCTCAGTGTCACCTCGTCCACGTTCTCGGGCAACGGTGCTGCTGCCTCCGGCGGGACCATCGACGACGGCGCGGGGACCGCGACCCTGGCCGCCGACATCGTGGCCAACGCCACCTCCGGCGGGAATTGCGCCGGCACGATCACCGACAGCGGTTACAACGTGGACAGCGACGGAACCTGCGGGTTCTTGTCGGCCCACGACAGCGTGAGCGGCTCGACCGCCATCGACGCCTACCTGGGGAACCTCTCGAACCACGGCGGGCCGACCGAGACCGTCCCGCTGATGGCCTCGCCCACCTCGCCGGTCGGCCCGGATCCGGCCTTGGACGCCATCCCCTCCTCCTTCGACCTGCCCGACAGCACGAACGCCTGCTCGACACCCGACCAGCGGGGGATCCCCCGGGTGGCCCCCTGTGACATCGGTGCCTATGAGACGCATCCCACCGACGTGGGGACGACGACCGAGCTCGTGGGCTCGGCACACACCGTCGCTCTGGGAGCGTCGGTCACCTACACCGCCACCGTCGTCCCTACGACCGATGACGGGGTCGGCTCCTCGGTCACCTTCTCAGAGGCCTCCGACGGGGGCTCCCCGGTCACCGCCCACTGTGCCGACTACAGCTTCGACGGCCGGCACGCCACCTGCACCCTCACCTATTCGACACCCGGCAGCTATACCGTCGATGCGGCCTACGGTGGCGACAGCGTCTTCGCTCCGAGCGGCGCGAGCTCGCCGTGGGCGCTGAGGGTCGGCTCGACCCCGACGACGACGACCTTGCGGGCCTCGGATACAACGCCATCGGTCGGAGAGACCGTGACGTATACGGCCGCCGTCTCTCCCGCTCCCAGGGCCGGGTCGGTGGCATTCAGCGACAACGGGACCCATGTCAGCTGTGGGCCGGGGAGCAGAAGGCTGTCGTCGGGGACGGCCACCTGCGAGATCACCTACGACTCGGCGGGCTCCCACACCCTGCTCGCAACCTACTCGGGGACCCCGGACGACTCGGGCTCCATATCGGTCCCGGTCGTGGTCGCCGTCTCGGTCCCGAACCCCTGGGAGCGGGTGGCCGCCGCCGACGGCGGGGTCTTCAGCTTCCGCGCTCCGTTCCACGGCTCGATGAACGGGAAGGCGCTCAATGCCCCGGTGGTCGGCATGGCGACCGACCCGGCAACAGGGGGCTACTGGCTGGTCGCTTCGGACGGCGGGGTCTTCAGCTTCGACGCCCCGTTCCACGGCTCGATGGGAGGCCGGACCTTGAATGCCAAGGTGGTGGGGATGGCCGCCACTCCCGGTGGCGGGGGCTACTGGCTGGTGGCCGCGGACGGCGGGATCTTCAGCTTCGGGGATGCACCCTTCTTCGGATCCATGGGCGGGACGGCGCTCGATGCCTCGGTGGTCGGCATGGCGACCGACCCGGCGACAGGCGGCTACTGGCTGGTCGCTTCCGACGGTGGCGTCTTCAGCTTCCACGCTCCGTTCCACGGATCGATGGACGGGAAGGCGCTCAATGCCCCGGTGGTGGGCATGGCGACCGACCCGGCAACCGGGGGCTACTGGTTGCTCGCCGCCAATGGGAACACCGCCGCCTTCGACGCTCGCGACGGCTCCTTCGTCAAACTCGCTTCACCGAACAGGGCAGTCTCAATCGTGGCCGGGTGGTGAGGAGCTCGGAACCCGGCTACCGGACCTCGGCGACCCCATCAGCCGGCAGCGTTCCGGGACTGGCGGAGCGGTCAGGTCGAGCGACACCACGGTTCGCCGGAGGTGGGTTGTCGGTCAGGGATCGAGAGGGCTGGACCTCACGGCCCTGCTAGTGGAATCGAGTGGCGACCCCTTCTACCTGGTCCTGAGATTGCGTGCATCTACGCTGAGTTCATGAGTCGAGATACACCTGGGCCCAAGCGCTGGCGAGATCCACGGGCCGGGGCGCGTGTCGCTGTCGCCGCCTCATTGGGAACAGTCGCCGGTGGTGTGATCTCCCTATTCACGTTCTGGCAAGCGGCGACGCTCATCGGTTGGGACGTTGGTGTCCTCTTCCTCGGAACGTGGATTTGGTGGTCAGTAGGAAGGCTGAGCCCGGGGGAGACGAGGTCGCATGCGACCAGGGAGGACACCAGCATCCATCTGACCGAACTCGTCGTCCTCGCCGCCGGAGTGGCTGTGCTGGCCGCCGTCGGATTGGCACTCATCCGTGCGGGTAGTGCCACCGGGGCGACAAAGGCGTACTTGATCACACTGGGGACGGTGAGTGTCGCACTTTCATGGGGCTTGGTCCATACGGTGTTCACGCTGCGCTACGCCCGGACGTTCTACTCCCGACCAGTCGGTGGGATCGACTTCAACGAGGACGATCCGCCGAGCTACTTGGACTTCGCCTACTTGGCGTTGACCATCGGAATGACGTTCCAGGTCTCTGATACAAATCTGACCACGAAGGCTGTTCGGAGAGTCGCCCTCTCCCATGCTCTGCTTTCGTACCTATTCGGTGCCGTGATCGTCGCACTCGTCATCAATGTCGTATCCAGTCTCCTCCACTAAGTCGAGTGTTGAACTTCGGCCTATCGGCAGGCGGTCGACCACACCGCTCCGGTCGAACTTGATCGTTGTAGCGTCGATGGAATGGAGACGGACCTCTGGGAGAATGGGGCGGCTTGGTGGCAAAGGAACTTCACCGAGGGGGCTGACCCCGAGTACGAAGAGCAGATCCTCCCAATGGTCGAGGATTATGCCCGCGGAGCGCAGAAAGTGTTGGACATCGGTTGCGGTGAAGGGCAGGTCAGCCGACGACTGGTGGGTCAGGGAGCGGAGGTGGTCGGCCTCGATGTCACGGAGTCGCAAATTCGCTTGGCCTACGATCGAGGTGGTTCCAGGTACCTGCAAGGTCTTGCCCATCAGCTTCCTTGTCGTGACGCTGGGTTCGACACAGTCGTGGTGTGCCTGGCGATCGAACACGTGGAGCCTTTCGAGGCGGCCATCGAGGAAATTGCCCGAGTACTGATACCGGGGGGCCGGTTCCTCTTGCTTCTGGTCCATCCACTGTTGCAATCGCCGGGTAGCGGCTGGGTGGAGGTTGTCGATTCTGATGAGCATTTCTGGCGAGTCGGCTCCTATCTCGATGACGACATCGCCACCGATCAAGTCGGGCCGGGGATCCATCTACCGTTCATTCATCGTCCCCTCGGCAGGTACGTCCACGAGATGGGGCGGCACGGACTGTTGATTGATGACATGGTGGAGCCATCGCCACCTCCCGCTATCATTTTGGAGACCGGAGGGTATCCGGACGCAGCATCCATCCCGCGCCTACTTCTGTTGTGTGCTCGTCGTTCGTGATGATGCGAGGGAGTCGATGCTTTCCGATCGACCGTAAGATCGACCCTAAGATCGACCGGGATGACGGGCATGCCCCGTACCCGTGATCGAGACTTCGGCGAAGATCAGTCGACGTCCCGTCGTCCGGGAGACCACGGAATGAATCGGCATTCCCACGCGCATCGCACGCACGGTCTGGACCCGGCCACGGCAATGACGTGCCCGGGCCAGCAGCAGGTCCTCTTCATCGGGATTGATCAGGCACGACTGATGGGCCGTAGGAGCTGTCGTCTGAGCGCGTGGCGTGCGACCCCGCAGGGCAACCCTCTAGGAATGTCGAGCAGCCGCGCGCGAGGTGTGCCATTGGTGTTGTGGTGCACCAGGTCCGATCCCACGTGTTGGCCCAACCCGTTGGCCAGTCGTGCTCGCCTGATGGGGTCATTCGGTGGAGCGAGGCGCTGATCTTCGAGGTGGCGGGCGGCGCCCAAAGGGGCTAGTTTGCTGGCATCGGTAGTTGCGGCAGCCTTCGACACGAGGGGTGACTGCGACGGGAGGGAATCACTCTCGTGCGGGATGTTTCCGTAGCGGTGGTTTTGGCCATGGCCATCAACCCAGCCGATCCTGACGGCGCAAAATTGTGCGCCCCCTTCACGCCCCCTGTCCGCTCCGCCCATGGCGTATCTGCCCCTGCCATGGCGCGAGATCGCGGTCTCGGCCCCCCTCGCCGGACCCTTCTGCCGGACAGGGGGCGCGCCTTACATGCCAATGTGGGCACTGAGACCGGGAGATTGAGATGACTGACAACCTTGACGACCAGGGGGAAGAAGAGGACACGGCCAGATGGAACGCCTCGGAGTGGCACGGTAGGACGCTCATCGACAGTGACGGCGAGAAGATAGGCAAGCTGCAGGATGTCTATGTCGATGTCGAGACCGATGAACCGCAGTTCGCTACCGTCAAAGAGGGCTTCATTGGCCGTCATCTGACGTTCGTACCTTTGGGAGGTGTTCAGATCGGTCCTGACGATCTGCGAGTCCAAGTGGCCAAGGAGCAGGTCCGAACGGCGCCCGACATCGAGATGCACGGTGAGGAGCTATCCCAGGCCGACGAGTCCACCCTCTATCACCATTTCGAGATGAACTACACGCCGATCGACACGGAGAGCGGACGCCGCCTTGCCCGACGATGATGGCCTGCAAGGGCGCCAGGCGTAGGTGATTTAGCCACGGTCCGATTGGGCACAGATGTACTCGGTCGCAACCAGCAATCACGAAACAACGTCGGTTGGTAGAGAGAGCCTTCCCCGTTCATTCTCGGTCCGGCCACCGTGGTCCACCCCAACCCGCGGAGGTCCGTTTCTTAAATTTCAGCTCCGGACGCGACGAACCCAGGCCAGAATGTCGTCTCTGATATGGGATTTCGAGTGGAGGCGAAGGGACTCGAACCCTCGAACCTCTTGACTGCCAGTCAAGCGCTCTACCAGCTGAGCTACGCCCCCGTAGCTACTCAGGGGATGCATTTCCTCTGAGCTATTTCTTTCAAGTAGCAACCGGAGCAGCAAGCCTGATTCGAGTTGCTACGACGGAAAGGTCATCGTAGCCGAGGCATACGGACCGGCCTACCCCTCGTTGCCGTGCCAGTCGGAGGGCCCGGAATATGGCCGGCCACTGAGGTCCAGCGACCTGCGTCCCGAAAGGCGGAAGGTGGGTCATCTGCAGGAATGTGCTGCCGGCGAATGCACTCTGACCAGGGAAGATGCGCATCGTGGGAGACCGAGAGACAGGGGTGACGGTCGAAGATCCCGACATGGTCTCGACAGGGCTGATCGAACGGCCCAGCTCGTTCATACCGGTTACTCGCTCCCACTTTGTCGTGGCTGAGCGGACTCCGACCATCCGGCGCGGAGTGCGACTCGCTGGGAGGACGTTGAACGTGGCAACGGTGACCCCGTGGGCCACATCCGGTTCCCACGGCTGGATCGGCAGGTCGGGAAGGATCAGACTTCGGGCCGTGGAGCCATTCGATGCGCGTGCCGTCCGTGCCGCCCACGACCTGGTGGCGGAGGACTACGTCGCCGCCTTCGCCGATGATCTCCGTGACCTTCCCGTCGACCGTTCCATCCTTGACCAGGCGACCGAGCGACCCGGGGTGGGTCCGGTGCTCGACCTCGGCTGCGGCCCCGGCCAGGTCGCTGAGTACCTGAGCCTTCATGGCGCTGATGTGGTGGGATTGGATCTTGCCGTGCAGATGCTTCGCCTCGCAGCCGAGTGCACGGGTCGTGACCGGTTCACGTGCGGCGACATGCGGATGCTTCCCTTCCGATCGCAATCCTTCACGGCCGTCGTGGCGTTCTACTCGGTCCACCATCTCCCGCGCTCGGTCTTGCGTTCTGTGCTTCGGGAGATCCATCGGGTGCTCGTCCCCGATGGGACCCTCGTCATCGCTACCCACCTCGGCAGCGGTGAGGTGTACACGAATCAATTCCTGGGTCATGAGTTCGAGACGGTGGGGGGCACGCTCTATGGCGAAGCGGAACTCCGGGACGCACTGGCGCACCAATTCTTCGCCATCGAACAATGCCGGCGAAGAGACCCACTCCCTCATGAACATCAGTCGCAGAGGGCCTATTTGATCGCCCGATGTCGTGACGAGTGAACCCATCCCAAGGTGGCGTGTTGCCCTCGGGCATCTCCCTATGGTGGCGTCAGGGCGTTGGGCAGTGGGGGGGAGCGCGGCTCTGGCCCTTCACGGTCTCCCCGTCGATCCCCGGGACCTCGACCTCGTGGCCGACGGCACAGCAGCGGCCCAACTGATTGCCGGCCTGGGCGGTTCCGTCATGAAGGACGAGGCGGCATGGGATCGAGGCGACGTTCGGGCGGCCCGCCGGGCGATGGCCATCGTCGAAGAAGTTGAGGTCGAGCTACTGGTTGACGTAGAGGTGATCGCACGGGGCAAACGGGTTCTCGGGCCACCCGACCTCGACGATCTGGAAGGCGTTGTCGTCGACGGCCGATGGATTCCTGTGCTTCCACTCACGGCGATGTGTGCAGTCCTCGTCGCCATGGGGGACGACCAACGGGCAGAGATGGTCCGGCGCCACCTGCACGATCACTGATCCGATTCCGCCGGCCTTCCGCTCCTGGCGTCCCAAGCCGAGGCGCGTCCCAGTGCGGAACGTGGGTCGGCGTGGCATGTGCCCGGTCCGGTGGACAGAATGGTGCGCGTGGCATCCCACCTCCGAAACGGAAGGCCCGAACGTTGAGCGGGCCGCATGTCCGGTGAGTACCGGGGCGAGATCGCCAGGCGGCACCTGCGTGCCTGCCGGCGGTTCGGCCAGGCCGTGGCCGCGGCCTCGGACCGGTGGAGCGCCCCGTCGCCGTGCACGGACTGGGACGCCAGAGCGGTCGTCGAGCACGTCATCGGCTTCCACGACGTGCTCCTCCTGCGTCCGATGGGGGCGAAACCCGACCGTCCGAAGGGTGACCCGGCAGCGCGGTGGGAGATCACCTATGCGGCCCTCGTCGCACTGTTCGAGCGCCCCGGCCTCTTCGACGGCCCCGTCGACGTCCCTGCCGTGGGCAACAACCCTCCCACCCGCATCGAGGCGGCACCTCTGGTCGGGCTCCTCAGCCAGGACGTGCTCATCCACACCTGGGACCTGGCCCGCGCCGTCGGCGCCGACGACCGCCTCGACCGCGATTTGTGTGCGTTCTTCTCGGACCGGCTGCCCGAAGACCCGACCGCCCAGGTCCGCTCGGGGATGTTCGCGCCACCGCTCGATCCCCCCTCAGATGCAGACCCGCAGGTGATACTGCTCTCCCGGATGGGGCGCGACGTCGACTGGCAGGCGCCGGCCGGCGATCGGCAGTAGCCGGCTCGGTCCTCCGGCGCACCGGTGGCGTCGTATCGGATAGGCCTGGGCTCTGAGCGCGTCGAGGTCATCTGCGACGTCGAGCCGGCCACCCGTCCCGACCTCATGCACGTCCGCCACCAGATCGGCGTGATGAGCCGCGTGGCCAGTGCGTTCCTGATCCCCGACAATCACATCGGGCGGGCAACGGTCTCGAGCATCGCCGTCGCCCACGAGGTCAAGCTCATGGGGGGCCGTTCGATCGCCTGCCTCAACGCCCGCGACCGGAACGTCCTCGGCTTCCGGCGGGACCTCCTCACCGCGGCAGCATACGGGGTGGACGAGTTCCTGTTCGTCTACGGCGATCGACCCGAGACGGGCTCCCGGTCCGACGATCTCACCGTCAGGAGGATGATCGCCGAAGCCCGCCGGTTCTCCGACCGGCCGGGCGGTGCCTCCGTCCGGATCGGCGTGGCCTCGGGTCTGCGTCCCCTGCCGGCCTGGAAGCGCGACGCCGACTTCCTGCTCGCCCAGATCTGCTATTCGGCCCGCGATCTTCTCGATTGGCGGGCCACCATCGACTTCGCCGGGCCGGTCTTCGCCGGTGTCATGGTCATCCCCGGGCCGACCATGGCCAGAAAACTCTCGGCCGACATCCCCGAGCTGGCCGTGCCCGAACCGGTCATGGAGCGCCTCGACCGTGACGGGAACGCCGGCGTGGACATCGCCTGCGACCTCATCGGCGAGATCCGTGCCTCGCACGCGTTCGACGGCATCCATCTCATCCCGGTGGCGGCCTACCGGGAGATGGCCGCCAGGCTCGAGCAGCCGGCCTAGCCGGGGGCTCATCGCACCCCGGTACGATCGTCATCCATGGCACGGGCCTACGACGTCATCGAAGTCGAGAAGAAGTGGCAGCAGCGCTGGGCTGACGAGGGCACCTACGAGGTGGACGCGGGCGATCCCCGCCCACCCTGGTACGTGCTCACCATGTACCCCTATCCCTCAGGCCCGGCCCACATGGGTCACGTCCGGAACTACACCTTCGGCGACCTGCTGGTCCGCCACCGCACCATGCTGGGCTACGCCGTGCTCTCCCCGTTCGGGTTCGACTCGTTCGGCCTACCCGCCGAGAACGCCGCCATCCGCACGGGGACCCACCCCCGGGCCTTCACCGAGGCTCGCATCGCCGAATTGAAGCAGTCGATCACCTCGCTCGGGTCCGTCTACGACTGGCGCCGCGAGATCCGCAGCCACGACCCCGAGTACATCCGGTGGAACCAGGTCATCTTCGAGAAGTTTCTGGCCGCCGGCCTCGCCTACCGGGCCAACGCGCCGGTCAACTGGTGTCCCGGATGCCAGACCGTCCTGGCCAACGAGCAGGTCCTGGCCGACGGCACGTGTGAGCGGTCGGGTGATCTGGTGGTCAAGCGCGACCTCGAGCAGTGGTTCCTGGGCATCACCCGCTACGCCGACGAGCTGCTGGCCGACCTGGACGGCCTCCAGTGGCCGGAGCGGGTCAAGACCATGCAGCGCAACTGGATCGGTCGGTCCGAGGGGGCCGAGTTCGATCTGGTCGTCGAAGGGCGGGACGGCTCCGACGGGCGCGAGCGGCTGGCGCTGCGGGTGTTCACCACCCGACCGGACACCTCCTTCGGCATGACCTACGCGGTGGTGGCGCCCGAGCACCCGATGGTGGATGCGCTCACCCACCCCGAGCACGAGCTCGAGGTCGACGAGCTCAGGGTGCGGGCCGCGGCCAGCACCGATGTCGAGCGCATGTCGGAGAGCGGCGCGGTCAGCCTGGCCAAGCGGGGCGCGTTCACCGGCTCCTCGGTGGTCAACCCCTTCACCGGCCGTCCGGTGCCGGTCTACGTGGCCGACTACGTGCTCATGGGCTACGGCACCGGCGCCATCATGGCCGTCCCGGCCGAGGAC
>JBEKIU010000140.1:0-11692 GCA_050011635.1 Acidimicrobiales bacterium | reverse complement strand
GCTGGGCGTGGTGGTCGTCGCCGGGCTGGCGGTGACCGGCGCGCTGCTTTGGGCCATCATCTCGATCCTCGGGCAGAGCTTCAACATCACCATCGACCTGGCCGGGGTCATCGGCATCATCGTGTCGATCGGGATCACCGTCGACTCCTACATCGTCTACTTCGAACGATTGAAAGACGAGGCGCGGTCCGGACGGACCGTGCGGAGCAGTGTGGACAAGGGGTTCGCCAGTGCCTTCCGCACCGTGCTGGCCGCCGACGCGGTCTCGCTCCTCGGTGCCGTCGTCCTCTACGAGTTCTCCATCGGCCCGGTGCAGGGCTTCGCCCTCTTCCTCGGCATCTCCACGCTGCTCGACGTTTTCGTCACCTACTTCTTCACCCGGCCCTTCGTCATCCTCCTCGGACGCAGCCGGAGCGGCAGTGAGGTTCGAGGTATGAGCGTGGCCAGTGGACTCGGCGTCACCGCGGGGGTGACCCCGTGAACCGCCGGCGCTCCAACGGCAGCAACGGCACGGGCGACGCCGATCCGGCGGCCGGGGCCAACGGCCACGGCGAGCTGCCCGAGGAGGAGCTGCCCGAGGAGGAAGAGGCGGCCCTTGAGCTCGACGAGGCGTTCGACGAAGAGATCGAGTTCGCGGCCGAGGAGCAGGAACGCGAGGAGCGCGGCGAGAAGCGCCACAACGTGCTCATCCGCCTCTACCGTGGCGAGACCTCGTTCGATTTCATCGGCAACCGCAAATGGTGGTTCGGCATCTCGGCCCTCATCATCCTCCTCGGCATCATCTCCCTCAGTACCCGCGGCCTCAACGAAGGCATCGACTTCAAGGGCGGGCAGTCGTGGCTGGTCTCCTCGCAGACCCTCACCGTGGCCCAGGCCACCGCGGCGGCGGAGTCCGCCGGGGTCACCCAGCCGACCGTGGTCCAGCTGACCGACCAGCTCAACCACAACCGCCAGATCCAGGTCACCGTCGACCTCAACTCGAAGCCACCCGAACAGCGCACCCACATCGAAAACAAGGTGCAGGACGCCCTGGCCAAGGCGGCTCACACCACACCGGACAGCGTCAACTTCAACGACGTGGGCCCCACCTGGGGCGGGCAGGTCACCCACGACGCCATCAAGGCCCTCATCATCTTCTTCATCGCGGTGACCCTGTACATTTCGGTCCGGTTCGAATTCAAGATGGCCGTGGCCGCCATCGTGGCGGTGCTCCACGACATCCTGGTGACGGTGGGCATCTATTCGCTCACCGGGTTCCAGGTGACACCGGACACCGTGGTGGCGGTGCTCACCGTGCTCGGCTATTCGCTCTACGACACCGTGGTCGTCTTCGACCGAATACGGGAGAACTCCAAGGGACTCGGTGCGTCCGGGCGCATCACCTACTCCGAGATGGTCAACCTGTCGATGAACCAGACGCTGGCCCGGTCGATCAACACGTCGTTGGTGGCCATCGTGCCCGTCCTGTCGGTGCTGGTGGTCGGCTCGTTCTTTCTGGGGGCGACGTCACTCCAGGACTTCGGACTGGCGCTGGTCATCGGGCTGACCAGCGGTGCCTACTCCTCGATCTTCATCGCCTCGCCGCTCTTGGCCATGATGAAAGAGCGTGAGCCCCGCTACACCACCATCCGTCAGCGACTCGAAGCCCGCGGGGAACGGGGCGCGGTGCTCACTCCGGCCAGCGCCGCGGCCATGGCCGGGGCCGCAGGGGGGAGCGGGCGGCCCCAGGGCCGTGCCGCCAAGCAGAGCAGCGGCGTCATACGCCCCGGAGCGGGTGCGTCCTCCCGCCGAAGCGCAGCAGGCACCCGCAACGGTGGGGGCTCAGCCGCCACCGAGCCGGTCGGGGCCGCGGCCGGATCCTCGAGAGGTGGTTCGCGGGCGTCGACCGGGGGCGGCCGTACCGCCTCGGGCTCGACCCGGCCGGCGGGGAACCGGCCACCTCCCCGCCCCCGGAAGGGAAAGGGCAAGGGCGGAAAGGGCAAGCGCCGCTGACCGGCGGGCCCCGATCCGCTGACCCGAGGCCTGCCGAAGGTACCGGTGCGCCTGTCGGGACAGGTACCGTGTAGGCATGGCCCTGGCCACACCAGTCCCTGCTGAGGGGGCCGCTACCGACATCGAGGAGTACGTCGCCGGCTCCTCGCTGCCACCTGCAGAGGCGGCCCTGCTGGTTCCGGTGCTCCAGTCGTTCCTCCGCCGCCATCCTGGTGACGACACGTCCCTCATGGTGCGGGCGGCGGAGACGGCCACCGTGGCCCACAGGGGCCAGCTCCGGCGGTCGGGAGAGCCCTACATCACCCATCCCATTGCCGTGGCCGGGATCGTCGCCGACCTCGGGTTGGACGCCCAGACCGTGGCCGCCGCCCTGCTCCACGACGCAGTGGAGGACACCGGGGTCACCAACGAGATCATCGACCGGGACTTCGGTCCCTCGGTCGCACTCATCGTGGACGGGGTGACCAAGCTCGATCGCCTCCAGTTCGACTCCAAGGAGGCCCAGCAAGCGGCCACCGTGCGCAAGATGTTGGTGGCCATGGCCAACGACTGGCGGGTCCTGATCATCAAACTGGCCGACCGGCTGCACAACATGCGGACCCTGTCGGTGATGCCGGAGTGGAAGCAGCGCCGGACTGCACAGGAGACCCTGGACATCTACGCGCCACTGGCCCACCGGCTCGGCATCCAAGAGGTCAAATGGCAACTCGAGGACCTGGCCTTCGCCACCCTCCACCCCAAGCGGTACGCGGAGATCGAACAGATGGTGGCCAGCCGGGCCCCGCTCCGGGACGAGTTCTTGGCCCGCGTCCTGGTGTCGGTCCGGGAGCGGATGGCGGCTTCGGGGGTGACCGCCGAGGTCACCGGCCGACCGAAGCACCTGTGGAGCATCTACGAGAAGATGGTCGTGCGGGGCAAGGAGTTCGACGACCTCTTCGACCTGGTGGGGATCCGGGTCATCGTCGAGTCGGAGAAGGATTGCTGGGCCGCCCTCGGATCCATCCACGCCATCTGGCCCCCGGTCCAGGGCCGGTTCAAGGACTACATCAATTCCCCCAAGTTCAACCTCTACCAGTCGCTGCACACCACCGTGATCGGCCTCGACGGCAAACCGATCGAGGTGCAGGTGCGGACCCACGAGATGCACCGTCGGGCCGAGTACGGCATCGCCGCCCACTGGGGGTACAAGGAGAAGCCGGGTCGGCCCGACCGCAACACCTCCCCGGCCGGCAAACCGGCCAAGGACGCGGGTGCGTCGGGGAAGGGCCGGGGCAAGTCGGCCCTGAAGGACGCGTCGCCCAAATCGTCGCCGCCCGACGGGTCGAAAGGGGAGAGCGGCAAGAAGGGTTCGTCGGTCACTGCCGCCCAACGTGCCGAGCTGGCTGAACGGGACCGGCGGGCCGAACGCCTGGCCCTGGCCAAGGAGACCTCGTCGACGACGGCGGAGATCGAATGGATGCAGCGGATCGTCGACTTCCAGAACGAGACCACCGATCCCATCGAGTTCCTCGAAGCGCTCAAGCTCGACCTCGAGGAGGACGAGGTCTACGTCTTCACCCCCAAGGGCAAGGTCATCGCGCTCACCGCCAACGCCACGCCGGTCGACTTCGCCTACGCCATCCACACCGAGGTCGGCCACCGTTGCATCGGCGCCAAGGTCAACGGGCGGCTCGTCCCGCTCGACACCCGGCTCAGCTCGGCCGACACCGTGGAGATCTTCACCTCGAAGGCTCCGACGGCCGGCCCCTCCCGCGACTGGCTGGGCATGGTGGCGTCCTCCCGGGCGCGGAGCAAGATCCGCCAGTGGTTCTCGCGTGAACGGCGCGAGGACGCCATCGAGGTCGGTCGCGACGAGCTGATCAAGGAGCTCCGCCGCGAGGGCCTTCCCGTGCAGAAGCTCGCCTCCGAGCATGCCCTGGCCGATCTGGCCATCGCCATGAACTATGCCGATCTGGATGCGCTGCACGCGGCCATCGGCGACAACCGGATCTCGGCTCGTGCCGTCGCCCAGCGCGTGCTGCGGGACCTCCGGGGCGGCGTCTACGAGGAACAGCTGCCCGTCACCGCCCGCCAGCAGCCTCCCGCCACCCGTCCTGGCCGCGGTTCGGCCGTCGGCGTCTACGTCGAGGGGCTCGACGACCTGATGGTGCGCCTGTCACGGTGCTGCACACCGGTGCCGGGCGATGAGATCGTGGGCTTTGTGACCCGCGGCCGGGGTGTGTCGGTGCACCGGGCCGACTGCGCCAACGCCGCCTCGCTGGCCAGCCGCTCGCGCGAGCGCCTCATCGAAGTCGAGTGGGACCACCGGTCCTCGGGTGTGTTCGTGGCCACCATCGAGGTCGTGGCCATCGACCGGTCGCGGCTCCTGACCGACGTGACCAAGGTGGTGTCCGAGCACCACCTCAACATCGTGAGCGCCAATACCCAGACCGACCCCGACCGCATCAGCCGCATGCGGTTCGATGTGGAGTTGGCCGACCCGGCCCATCTCGAGTCGGTCCTCAATCTGATCCGGCATCTCGACGCGGTCTACGACGTCTACCGGATCCTCCCCGGCAAGAAGGACTGAGCTCGCCGTGCCCGACGAGACCAGGGCCGCGCGCGCCCCGAGTGGGACCCACGATGTGCTGTGGCCCGAGTCGACCCGGTGGGAGTCGCTGGTGGCCTCCTTCGCCTCCCAGGTCGAAGCGGCCGCCTACGGCCTGGCCCACACCCCCATTTTCGAGGACGCCCGGGTGTTCCGCCGGGGCATCGGCGAGGGCAGCGACGTGGTGGGCAAGGAGATGTACGAATTCGAGGACCGCGGTGGTCGCACCCTGGCCCTCCGGCCCGAGGGGACCGCCCCCCTCGTGCGGGCCTTCGTCCAGCACCGACCGCCGTTGCCGTGGAAAGCCTGGTACGTGACGCCGGCGTTCCGCTACGAACGGCCCCAGGCCGGGCGCTACCGCCAGCACCACCAGTTGGGTATCGAGGCCCTCGGGTCCCCCGATCCCGACCTCGACGTCGAGGTCATCTCGCTGGCCGACGGGTTCTTCCGTTCCATCGGGCTGGCCTCGTTCGACCTGAGGATCAACTCGATGGGCGACGGCGTCTGCCGTCCCGGCTACCTGGTGCTCCTGCGCGCCTTCCTCGAGCAGCACCGCGACGAACTCTGTGCCGAGCACCGCGATCGGCTGGATGCCAACCCCCTCCGGGTCCTCGACTGCAAACGCGAGGAGTGCCGGGCCGCCTCGGCCGCGGCCCCCCACCTCATCGACCACCTGTGTGGCCCGTGCCGCCAGCATCTCGATCGGGTCTGCGACGGCCTGGACGCGCTCGGTGTGGCCTACGGGTTCGACCACCGCCTGGTCCGGGGGTTCGACTACTACAGCCGCACCACCTTCGAATTCGCGTCCGGGGCCCTCGAGTCGGCCCAGAACGGGATCGGCGGCGGTGGTCGCTACGACGGACTGGTGGAGATGCTCGGCGGTCCCCCGACACCGGGCATCGGCTTCGGGATAGGCATCGAGCGGGTCCTGTTGGCCTGCGACGCGGAAGGGGTCTTCACAATCGAGCCCACACCCCCGGACGCGTTCGTGGTCGACGTGACCGGGGGGCGGTCCGCCCGTGACATCACGGCCGAGCTCCGCCGGGCCGGATTGCGCGCCGACCGGGCCTTCGACGACCGGTCGATGAAGTCGCAGTTGAAATCGGCCGACCGCTCCGGCGCCGGGGTGGCGCTGATCGTGGGAACAGAGGAGTTGGCAGCGGGTACGGTGTCCCTGCGACCCATGCGGGGAACCGGGGAGCAGCGCACCGTGCTGCGATCCGAGGTGGTGCAGGCCGTGCGTGACCAGTCCGGTCGTGGGTGACCGGTCCGGCCGCTGCGATTCGGCACCGCCACCCCGCGCGCCCGAGCGGCCCTGACCGGGCCTGCAGCCGAAAGGACCACCTGCTGTGACCTCCTCCCCACCGTCGGCCGAGACCACGTCCATGCGCACCCGGCTGTGCGGGACGCTCCGCGCCGAGGACGTCGGATCGACGGTCACGGTGTGCGGGTGGGTGGCCAAGCGCCGGGAGCACGGCGAGCACTTGGCCTTCATCGACGTGCGCGACCACACCGGCATCATCCAGTGCGTGGTCCCGGGCACCGTGGACGTGCGCAGCGAGTACGTGGTGGCGGTGGAGGGCATGGTCCGCCACCGCCCCGAGGGCACCGTCAACCCGGACATCCCCACCGGCGAGGTCGAGCTCGGCGAGTGCACGGTGACCCTCCTCAACGCGGCCGAGCCCCCGCCGTTCGTCGTCGACGACCGCACAGACGTCGACGAGGTCACCCGGCTGCGGTACCGCTACGTCGACCTGCGTCGACCGCGGATGCAGTCCAACCTGCGCCTCCGGGCCACCGTGAACCGATCGCTGCGGGCGGCCATGGACCGCCAGGGCTTCATCGAGGTGGAGACGCCATTGCTGTGGGCGCCGACCCCCGAGGGGGCCCGGGAGTTCGTCGTGCCCAGCCGGCTGAGCCCCGGCTCCAGCTACGTCCTGCCCCAGAGCCCGCAGCTGGCCAAGCAGCTCCTCATGGTGGCCGGGGTGGACCGGTACTTCCAGATCGCCCGCTGCCTGCGGGACGAGGACCTCCGGGCCGACCGCCAGTTCGAGTTCACCCAGCTCGACGTGGAGGCGTCCTTCGTCGGCCAGGAGGACGTGCTCGAGTTCGTGTCCGAGGCCGTGCTCGACACCGCCGAGGCGGTGACCGGGGAGCGTCCCCCGCCCGTGCCCCGCATGACCTGGGCCGAGGCCATCGACCGGTACGGGTCGGACAAGCCCGACATCCGCTTCGGCATGGAGCTGATCGACCTGTCGTCGGTATTCGAGGGCACCGAGGTCAAGGCCTTCGGCGCCCCGTGCGTGAAGGCGCTCGTGCTCGAGGGTGGTGCCGAGTTGAGCCGGTCCAGGCTCGACGGGCTGACCGACCGGGCCAAGCAGCTGGGCGCCAAGGGCCTGGCCTGGTTCAGGGTCACGGCGGGGGAGGGGGAGGCCGGTCCGGCCGGACCGGCGCTCGGCCTCGACTCGCCCCTCGACCGGTTCCTCTCCGACGCTGAGCGGTCCGGGCTGCTGGCCGCCACCGGCGCCGGCGCCGGCGACCTGGTCCTGGTGGTGGCCGACCAGTACCGGCTGGCCTGCACCGTCCTCGGCCAGCTTCGACTCGACCTGGCGGGCCGGCCGGTCAGTGAGGGTCCGTACCGGTACCTGTGGGTGGTGGACTTCCCGATGTTCGACGGCGTCGACGAGTCGGGCACGCCGGTGGCGGCCCACCACCCGTTCACCATGCCCCACCCCGACGACATCGACCGTCTCGAGTCCGACCCCGCCTCGGTGCGGTCGCAAGCCTACGACCTGGTGCTCAACGGATGGGAGCTCGGTTCGGGCAGCGTCCGTATCCACCGCTCCGACATCCAGAGCCGGGTGTTCGCCGTGCTCGGCATCGGCGAGGAGGAGGCGCAGTCGCGCTTCGGGTTCCTGCTCGGCGCCTTCCGCTACGGCGCCCCGCCCCACGCCGGTTTCGCCATCGGCCTCGACCGGTTGGTGGCCATCTTCGCCGGCGAGGACAGCATCCGCGAGGTCATCGCCTTCCCGAAGACGCAGTCGGGATCGGACCCGATGACCGGTGCCCCGAAACCCGTGGCCCCCGGGGTGCTCACCGAGCTCGGGCTGCAGCCCATACCGCAGAAGGCCTGAGCGGCCGGGCGTGGCCGACGATCTCTTCTCCGGGGCGGCGGCCGAGCGGTTGTCGGCCCGGGCCCCGCTGGCCGCCCGCCTGCGGCCGCGCACCCTGGACGACATCATCGGCCAGCAGCACCTGGTGGGCCCGGGTGCGCCCCTCCGGGCGCTCATCGAGGCCGACCGGCTGACCTCGGCCATCCTGTGGGGGCCGCCGGGGACAGGCAAGACCACGTTGGCGTCGGTTCTGGCCACGGCCACCGAGAAGCGGTTCGTGCCGCTGTCGGCGGTCAGTGCCGGGGTCAAGGACGTCCGCGAGGTGGTCGAGGGCGCGCGCCTGCTGCTCGGCGAGCAGGGGAGGGGCACCATCCTCTTCCTCGACGAGGTCCACCGGTTCAACCGGTCCCAGCAGGACGCCCTCCTGCCCTCCGTCGAGGAGGGGCTGATCGTGCTGGTCGGGGCCACCACCGAGAACCCGTTCTTCCAGGTCAACGCCCCGTTGCTGTCGCGGTCGACGCTCTGGCGCCTCGAGCCCCTCTCGGCCGACGAGCTGACCGAGGTGGTGGCCCGCGCTCTCAGGGTGGAAGGGGCCACCGCCGACAGCGATGCGGTGGTCGCCCTGGTGGGACTGGCCGACGGCGACGCCCGGGCCGTGCTCACCACGTTGGAGGTGGCCCTGGCCCTGGCCGGCTCCTCGCCGGTCACGCTGGCCGACATCGAGCGGGCGCGACACACCCGCCTGCAGCACTACGGGGAGGACGACCACTATGACCAGGTGAGCGCATTCATCAAGTCCATTCGCGGATCCGATCCGGATGCCGGTCTGTACTGGTTGGCCCGGATGCTCGAGTCCGGGGAAGACGCCCGGTTCATCGCCCGCCGCCTGGTCATCCTGGCCAGCGAGGACATCGGTGAGGCCGATCCGTTGGCGCTGGTGGTGGCCGACGCCGCCGCCAGGGCCGTCGAGTTCGTGGGCCTGCCCGAGGCCCAGCTCAACCTGGCCCAGGCCGTCGTGCACCTGGCGTGCTCTCCGAAGTCGAACCGGGTGACCGTGGCCCTCGGCCTGGCCCAACGCGATGTGCGCGAGGGCCCCCGGGGGGACGTGCCCGGCCACCTGCGTGATGCCCACTACCGCAGTGCGGCCGCCATCGGCCACGGCGAGGGGTACGTCTACCCCCACGACCGGCCGGACGCCTTTGTCGACCAGCAGTACCGCCCGGACGAACTGGCCGGGAACCGGTACTACGAACCGAGCGGACGGGGGCACGAGGCGGTGCTGTCCGAGCGGTTGCACCGGTGGCGTCATGAGGACCCCGTCGAGGAGCCCGGAGATGGAGGTGACCCGGCGTGACGGGCGTGACAGGCGTGACGGGCGTGACCCCGCGGTGCCGGGCGTGACTCCGCGGTGCCGGGCGTGAACCCGCGGAGCCGGGGCGACGGCGCGGTCCCGTCGGCGGTCCCGTCGTGGAGACTGAGCCCATGATGCCCGAGCACGGGACCTCGCCTCCGAGCGGCCGTCGTCCGCCGCGGCGTCATCTCCGCCGCCGTCCCCGCCCGAGGTCCTTCCGGTGGCCCTGGTCCCGACCGTCGATCCGATGGGTGTCGATGGCTTCGGCCTGCCTCCTCGTCACCGGCCTGCTCGTCACACTCCCATCCTCGGGAGCCGGTGGCACCGTCCCGTCCTCGGGAGCCGCCACCGCCGGAGCGTCGCCGGAGGTCCGAATCTCGGGAGCGGTGCCGACCCTTCCGTCCGGCGCGAGGGTCGTCGGGCCGGCCGACGGTGCGGCCAGGATCACCGCCGACGTGACCCTCAATCCTCCACACCCGGCCGCACTCGATGCGTTCGCCGACGCGGTGTCCGATCCGGGCTCGGCCCACTACCGTCGCTACCTCACGACGCGGCAGTTCGCCGCCCTCTTTGGGCCCCGTCCGGCCACGCTGGCCGACGTGAGGGCCTGGCTGGTGTCGGCCGGGCTCGATGTCGGCCCGTTCGCCTCGAACGCCCTGATGGTGCCGGTGACCGGCACGGTGGCGGCCATGGCCCGGGCCTTCGCCGTTCCGCTGGTCGACGCCCGCCTCAGCGATGGCCGGGAAGTCCGGCTGGTCACCGCCGAACCCCAGGTTCCCGCCGACCTGGCCACTGCCGTCGGAGGGGTGATCGGGCTCAGTACGGTGCCCGTGGCCCACCCCCAGGTGCGGATGGGCCCGAACACCCCCACGACCTCGACCACAGCCGCCGCCGGCATTCCTGCCCGGCGAGCGCACGGCCCGGTGGCGACCGTGGCCGGCTTGGCCGGTCCCGCCACCTCCGCCACCTCCGCCGCCTCCGCCGGCTCCGCCGCCCCCGCCGGCTCCGCCGCCCCCGCCGGTCCGCAGGCCTGTGCGGCGGCTGACGCAGTCGCGGCCAGCGGGGGCTGGACGGCAGAGCAGCTGGCAGCCACCTACGACTTCGATTCGCTGTACGCCCAGGGCAGGCTGGGGGTCGGGCAGCGGGTCGCCATCTTCGAGCTGGAGCCCTTCACCAGCAGCGACGTCGACACCTACGAGGCCTGTTTCGGGGTCCACGTCCCGATCTCGACCGTGCCGGTGGACGGAGGAGCGGTCGGCGCACAGAGCGGGGAGGCGGCCCTCGACATCGAAGCGGTCGCCGGACTCGCCCCGGCCTCGTCCATCGCGGTCTACTCCGGGCCGAACCTGGGGACCGGGCCCATCGACACCTACACGGAGATGATCGACGACACGTCGAACCGGGTCATCACCACCAGCTGGGGCGAGTGCGAGGGGGCGGGGGGGATCGATCCGGCCCAGCAGGAGTACGAGTACAGGCTCTTCCAGCTGGCCCGGATCCAAGGCCAGACCGTGTTGGCAGCGGCCGGCGACGCCGGATCCACGGACTGCTACGACCCGCCGGAAAATACCAACACGGCGCTCTCGGTCGACGATCCCGCCGATCAGCCCGACGTGACCGGTGTCGGCGGCACATCGTTGACCTCGATCGTGTCCTCGCGCCTGACCGAGACGGTGTGGAACGACGGTGCCGGTGCCGGAGGAGGAGGGGTGTCGAAGGACTTCGCCGCGCCGCCGTGGCAACAGATTCCTGAGGTGCGGAATCCCTCGTCCGTCTCCACCTGCGGCTCCGCCAAGACGGAGCTGTGCCGCCAAGTCCCCGACGTGTCGGCCTCGGCCGACCCCGACCACGGGGACGTGATCTTCTTCGACGGGTTCTGGCAGCGCATCGGAGGCACCAGCGCCGCGGCACCGTTGTGGGCGGCACTCACCGCGGTGGCCAACCAGGGGTGCGCCTCGTCGGCCGGCTTTCTCGATCAGCGCCTTTACACCGCAGGAGCCGGACCGTCGCCGCCGTTCAACGACATCACCGTCGGCAACAACGACTTCTTGGATCCGTCGTCGCCCACGCCCGACTACCCGGCCACCGCCCACTACGACATGGCGTCGGGCTGGGGGTCCCCGAGGGCGCTGGCCCTGTTGGGTGTGTTCTCCGGATCGAGCTCCGGCTGTCCGTCGGTCACCGGGCTCGAATCCTCGTCGGGCCCGGCCACCGGGGGGCGGACCGTCGTCGTCAGCGGCAGTGGGTTCGGGACCGGGATTCCGTCGGTCCGCTTCGGACGCATCTCCGCGAGGGTCATCGATCACACCCCCACCTCGGTGACCGTCGTCACGCCCGATGTCCGGTCGGCGGCCAGTCTGGCCGTCACGGTGACCACCGGTGGCACGGCGAGCGGGACCAGCGCCGTGGTACCGGCCAGCGTGTACACGTTCATCTCGCCCGTGGTCGAGGCCGTGGTCCCCGACAAAGGACCGACAGCCGGCGGCGAGCAGGTCACCGTGCTCGGGACGCACTTCTCCGGGGCCACCTCGGTGAGGTTCGGGACTGTTCCGGCGTCGTTCACCGTGACGTCGTCCACCACGTTGTTGGCCCGGGTGCCGGGCGGCCCGTCCGAAGGGGCCACCGTCGACGTCACCGTGACGAGCCCGG
>JBEKIU010000139.1:0-11697 GCA_050011635.1 Acidimicrobiales bacterium | reverse complement strand
CCGAGGTCCTCGGCCCGGCGGGCGGCGTCGAGGGCCGAGTCCGACTCGTGGCTGAATTGCGGGAGGGTGATCCCCACCTTCACCGCGTCCGGACGCCTTCCGGCGCACCACCGATCACGCCGTTGACTCGACCCGGGCCTTCAGCTCGCGCAGGGCGATCGACATGATGCGGCTCTGGGCCCGCATCTTGATGAAGCCGGGCAGGGGCACCTTCATCTCCACTTCGAGGTGGTAGGTGACCTCCGTCCCCCCGTCGCCGTTGGGGGCGAACTCATACCGACCGTCCAGCTTGGAGGTGATGTCACCACGCGTCTGCACCCACGAGAGCACACCTGGGGCCTGACTGAAGTCGTAGGCCAAGGTGTAGTTGGTACTCCGGCCGAACGCCGCGGCCCGGAACGTCACCAGGCGGGGACGTCCCTCTTCGTCGCGCTCGTCGATGGTGACGTCCTTGATGTCCGCCGCCCACAGCGGGTAGGCACCGATGTCGGAGCTGACCTCGAAACACCGCTCCGGTGTAGCCGATACGACCATTCGTTCAGTGGCTAGTTCCGCCACAATCGGCCCTCCTCCTCGATCGGTTGCCGTGGCCATGGGGGCCTCAGCCTGTCACGTCGGCCAGCGACGCAGCCAGCCTAGGGGCGAGTTTGTCATAGTCGAAGGATGCCTCGGCTCGGCGCCGTGATGCCGTCCCCATCTGCCGTCGGAGACCCTCGTCGCCGAGCAGACGACCGATGGCACGGGCCGCGGTGCCGGCATCGGTCGGACGCCTGACGACCAGACCGGTCTCCCCGTCCACCACCGCCTCATCGGCGCCACCCGAGGCCCCGGCCACCTGGGGCACCCCCGCCGCGGCGGCTTCGAGGAACACGATCCCGAACCCTTCCTGTTCGAGTCCGAGCCACCGGTTCCGGCACAACATGACGAAGACGTCGGCCGCTCCGATCAGAGCCGGGAGGCCGGCGTCGGACACACCGCCGAGCAGCCGTACCGGCGCGCCGTACTCGGCGATCCTGCCCACGAGCCGGTCGGAGTCCCGACCGCGACCGGCGATGGCGACGGTCAGGTCCGGTACATCGGCCCGCAGGCGGACGGCGGCATCGATGAGGACGTCCATCCCCTTGCGCGGGACCAATCGGCTGACGCTCACCACCAGCGGTCCGTCCGCCGGGAGCCCGAACTGGGCGCGGGCCGAGGCGCGTTCTCCGGCTGCGAGGGGTCGGAACCGGTCGAGGTCGACACCGGGGGGGATCTCCACCACCGGCGGTACCCGTCCACCCCGCCGCAGAGTGCGATGGGCCTCGGTGGCCGGGTAGCCGCCTGCGGACACAGCCAGAACGCTGTGGCCCAGCACATGGGCCACCAGCTCGCGTCCGGCGGGCAGCCGTCCCGGGATCGCCACTTCCGCGCCGTGCAGCATCACCGCGTAGGGGATCCCGAGTCGGGGGCCGATGAGACCGAGGGGGAACACGGGATCGAGGACGACCAGGTCTGCGTCGATCCGGCGTGCCGCATCACGGACATGGCGGACCAACGTCGGTCCGGGCACGAGCACACGGCCCGGGACCCGTTCGATGCGGACCCCGCCAGCCGCCTGGCCCCGATCGAAGGCTGCGGCGTCGGGATGGGAGCTGGCCGTGAGCACGGCGAACGAATCAGGGTCGAGGCGACGCCACAGCTCCCAGAGGTAGGCCTGGATCCCTCCCACCTTCGGTGGGAAGTCGTTGGTGACCAGCAGGTGGGTCACCCGTCGGTTCCGACCAGGTCGTCGCGTCCCAACCGCCGGGCCGCCCACCGCGCGTGCTCGACGATCATCCCGTCGTCGACCGACAGCCAGCGGCGCAGTGTCCGCACCGTGGCCGGGTCGGTTCCGTCGCCCACGTTGCCCAACGCCACCAGCGCGTTCCGGCGCAGATACCGGGGGTCGCGACCGGCGATGTACCACCGGCCGTGGGCGGCCATGAGCTCCTCGTCGGAGCTCTCGAGGATCTCGATGAGATCCACACGGGACCGGCTGTCGGGACTCGGCGGCGGCGGTGGCACCCGTCGGTCCGCGACCCGGTTGATGGGGCACACCTGTTGGCACTCGTCGCACCCGTAGATCCGATCCCCCAGTGCGGGACGGTACTGCTCCGGAAACGACCCGGTGGCCTGTACCAACCAGGCCAGGCATCGGCGGGCGTCGAGCACCCCGGGCGCCACCAGCGCCCCGGTCGGGCAGGCAGTCAGGCAGCGGGAGCAACTCCCGCACCCGCGCCCGTGCGCTGAGGGCACTGCCGGAGCGGTGGGCCGGAGCGGCGCGTCGGTGACAACCGAGCCCAACACCGACCACGAGCCGAACCCCGGGATGAGCAGGAGCGAGTTCTTGCCGAAAAAGCCGAGCCCGGCCCGGTGGGCGGCGGCCCGATCGACCAACCCGTTGTCGTCGCAGACCACTCTGGCGCCGAATCCCTGCTCCCCGAGGGCGTCGGCGATCACGGCCAATGCCCCCCGGAGCGACGCGTAGTGATCCCGTCGAGCGTACCGGGCCACGTGGCCGGTCGGCCGCGTGGGCAGGAACCGGACCTCACCCGAAGTGGGCTCCTCGTGACGGTAGCTCCACGCGCCGACCACCAGTGCTCTGGCCCCGGGAAGGGTCCGGCCGGGATCGGTCGACCTGTCCGGGTTCCGGTAGGTGAACTGCATGCCCCCGTCGAGCCCGAGACCCTTGCGCTCGACCAGGTCCGCTCGGGTCCTGTCGAACACGTCGGCGGTGGTCACGCCCACGGCACACAGGCCGGAACGGAGCCCGAGGTCGACCAGGACCTCGCTCAGATCGGGCCCCTCGGTGGCCGGGGCCGGCCGGCGCGGCTCAAAAACTGCTGATCGGGACACACTCCATCGTCGCGCAGCAACCGACGGCCTCTGATCGGGTGGTCACGAGGGACCCGGCCCGGCCCCCCCAGGCCGACAACCCCTCAGCTCACCTGGCGAGAGTGCCGGACACCGGGTACGAGACCTGCTTGCTCGAGCAGGCGGACGGCCCGGGCCTCGCCGGCGTCCACCACGACGGCATCCTCGGGCCGGCGTCCCACGATGAAGGAGACCACACAGTCCTCGCACACCGTGGTCCCGCGGTGCCTGCAATCGGCGCAGTCGATCGTGAACGCCTCGGAGGTGTCCGGCGGACGATGCGACTTCAGGCCCGGTGCGGAGACCCGCACGGCGGTCGGGACGGCTGCGGTGGTCGGCATGGCTGGGGCTCCTCGGTTCGGTGCTCCTCGGACCGGTGATGGTCGGTCCGGTGATGGTCGGTTCGGCGAATCGATGGTGTGTTCCATGACTCCGGCATCATGGACGGAGGGTGTGACAGGGGGCAGGCCCGCGGTTCGGCACCGGGTCGGCACCGTCGGGAGCACGTCGACGGGGTCGGTCGCCTGCCGCCGATTCCGCCCCTGCGGGACCGGCCCGTCTTTCCGGTGCTGGATAGCGATGAAGTTCAATAAAAACGTAAGAATCTTGTCAGATTGAGACGAAAATGACTCCAAATATCGAAATCTGCTTCGTTTTGAGTTCTCCCCCGGTAAGGTGTTTCCACGGTGGCCCCGTTGAGCAAGGTTTCCGCCGACCGCGCTCCGGGGCCGCCCCTTTTTCGGCCCGCCCCCTTCCGCTCCCTTCCACCCTTCTTCCACCCCTCCGGCCCGCCGCCCCTGTTCGACGCCGTGCCCTCAGGGCCGCCGGCCCCGGTCTCAGTACCCGGCGTCCGGGTCCACCAGTCCGACCAGTTCCTCGCCGGCCGCGAATCGGCCCACGTTGGTGCGGATGCGCTCGGCCAGGAGGGGAATCACCATGTCGATGGTGTCGGCGGTGTGTGGCGTGATGATGCAATTGTCGAGGTCCCAGAGCGGATGTCCGTCAGGCAGCGGCTCGGGATCGGTGACGTCGAGGGCCGCACCGGCGATCGAGCCGGCGGTGAGCGCCGCCACCAGCGCGTCGGTGTCCACGTGCCCACCTCGGGCCACGTTGACCAGCCATGCGGTCTCATCCATCAGGGCGAGCTCCGGCGCGCCGATGATCCCGGTCGTCTCGGGGGTGAGCGCCAGGGCCAAGAAGACCACCAGCGACCCCGGGAGCACCTCCTCCAGCGCGGTGACGGGGACGGTCCGGGTGGCACCCGGGACAGGATCCGCCTTCCGGCGGACCACGGTGGCGTCGACCCTGAAGGGAGCCAGCTGCTCGAGGAGCACCGACGTGATCCCCCCTCCCCCGAGAATGGTCACCCGTTGGTCGTAGAGGCTGGTGGCCGCGGGCTTGCCCCACGACCGGGAGACGATCCGGGTGGGCAGGTGCCGCAGACCGGCCAACGCCAGCATCAGGGCGTGCTCGGCCACCGGCTCCGCATAGGAACCCTTGGCGCACGTCCAGATCCGGTCATGGTCGAGCAGGCCGAACGAGAGCACCCGCTCGACCCCGGCGAACGGGAGCTGCACCCAACGCACATCGGGGGCCACCGCCAACTGGTCGGCGAGGCCCTTCACTTCCATGGGGTTGAGCCAGACCAGGGCATCAGGACGTTCTGAGATCTCGACCACCGACCCTCCGCCCGCCACCACCGCATCGGTGGCGAACTGGGCGGCGTCGGGACCGACGGCGATGCGGGGCGCGTTCATGGACCGCAGACTATCGATCCCGGCATCCTGACCACCAGGACGGCCGATCGTCCGCATCGGCCGTCTTTTTGATTCAATGGGGTGACCGGCACCTGTCCGATCGGGGGATCGATGATCGTTCAATTCAACGTCCGGGACTTCCTCGACCGGACCGAGGTCGCCTATCCCGAACGCGTGGGGCTGATCGACGAGCCGCAACAGCCGGCCCAGCCATGGGGGCCGATCACCTTCACCGAACTGGCCGACCGGGCCCGCTCCCAGGCCGCGGGCCTCGATCGTCTCGGTGTCGGACGGGGGGAACGGGTGGCCGTCGTCTCCCAGAACTCCTCGCGCCTGCTCACCTCGTTCTACGGGGTGTGCGGGTGGGGCCGCATCCTCGTGCCCATCAACTTCCGCCTGGCCCCGGCCGAGGTCGAGTACATCGTCGAGCATTCCGGAGCCTCGGTGCTGCTGGTCGATCCCGAGCTCGCCGACGACCTGGCCGGGATCGAGGCGCGTCACCGGTTCGTGCTCGGGACGGCGAGTGACGAGCTGCTCTTTCCGTCCGACGCCGAACCGCAGGAGTGGACGGCCGACGAGCAAGCCACCGCCACCATCAACTACACATCGGGCACCACGGCCCGACCGAAGGGGGTGCAGCTCACACACCGGAATTGCTGGATCAACGCCTCGATCTTCGGCTGGCATCTCCAACTCTCCGATCAGGACGTCTACCTCCACACCCTCCCGATGTTCCATGCCAACGGGTGGGGCATGCCCTGGTCGACGGCAGCGGTGGGGTGCGCGCAGGTTGTCCTGCGCAAGGTAGACGGCACCGAGATCCTCCGCCGGGTGGAGCGCCACGGGGTCACGCTGCTCTGCGCCGCTCCGGCCGTGGTCAACGCCGTGCTCGACGCACTGCCGGCGTGGGACCGCCCCATCCCGGGCAGGGACCGTACCCGCATCGTCGTCGCCGGGGCGCCGCCGCCGAGCAGGACCATCGAGCGCGTCGAGTCCGAGCTCGGATGGGAGTTCATCCAGATCTACGGTCTCACCGAGACCTCACCCCTGCTCACCGTCAACCGGAACCGGTCGGAATGGGACGACCTGGCCTCAGGAGACCGAGCCCGCCGGCTGATGCGGGCCGGGGCGCCGGCGGTGGGAACCGCGGTGCGGGTGGACACCGACGGCGAGCTCCTGGTCCGAAGCAACACGGTGATGGACGGCTACTGGAACCAGCCCGAGGAGACAGAGGCGGCCCTCCGCGGAGGCTGGTTCCACACCGGTGACGGCGGGGTCATCGACGACGAGGGGCACGTGAGCATCCTCGACCGGAAGAAGGACGTCATCATCACCGGGGGCGAGAACGTGTCGTCCATCGAGGTGGAAGACGCCATTTTCTCGCTCCACGGGGTGGCCGAGGTGGCGGTGATCGGCATTCCCGACGACACCTGGGGCGAGATGGTCGTCGCCCTGGTGGTCCAGGTCCCGGGGAGCCTGTTGACCGAGGAGGACGTGACCACGTGCTGCCGCTCGGTGCTGGCCGGCTACAAGTGTCCCAAACGGGTGGAGTTCCGCGACGAGCTTCCGCGCACCGCCACCGGGAAGCTCCAGAAGTTCCGGCTCAGGGCCCCGTACTGGGAGGGGAAGGAGCGCCGGGTCAACTGAACCGGTTCAACTGAACCGGTTCGCCGATCGGAGACGGCCGGCACGGTCCCACCGGGCTCACCGGTTGTCGCCCGACGGGAAGTGCATGGCGATGGCTGCGCCGGCCTCGGCCGACAGCTCGGGCCAACGCGTGGTGACCGATTTGAGTCTGGTGTTGAACCGGACGCCCTCCATCCCGTGGATGTGCGCATCGCCGAACAGCGACTGCTTCCATCCACCGAAGGAGTAGTAGGCCATGGGCACGGGGATGGCCACGTTGATACCCACCATCCCGACGCTGACGTCGCGCCGGAACCGGCGGGCCGCACTCCCGTCCCGCGTGAAGATGGCGGTCCCGTTTCCGTAGGGGTTGGCGTTGACCAGCTCGATGGCCTGATCGAGGTCGTCGACCCGCAGCACCGACAGCACGGGGCCGAAGACCTCGTCCCGGTAGACCTCCATCGACGGCGTCACCCGGTCCACCAGGCACGGGCCGAGGAAGAACCCACCGTCACATCCGGGCACCTTCACCTGGCGCCCGTCCACCAGGACGTCGGCGCCCTGGCGCTCGGCCGACTCCACGTACCCCGCCACCCGATCGCGGTGAGCCTCGGTGATGAGCGGCCCCATGTCGGACCCCGGGTCTGTCCCGGGCCCCACGTTGAGGGCGTTCGCCCGGGCGCGGAGGGCCTCGACCAGCCGGTCGCCGTCCCCGACCACCACCACCGCGGAGATGGCCATGCACCGCTCACCGGCCGAGCCGTAGCCGGCGGCGATGAGGGCATCGGCGGTGGTGTCGACGTCGGCGTCAGCCATGACCACGGCGTGGTTCTTCGCCCCGCCCAGCGCCTGCACCCGCGCTCCCGATGACGTGGCCCGTTCGAAGACCTGTCGGGCCACCGGCGTCGAGCCGACGAACGAGACGGCAGCCACGTCGGGGTGATCGAGAAGAGCGTTCACGGCCACGGCGTCGCCGTTCACGACCGAGAACACCCCGTCCGGCAGTCCCGCATCGCGCCACAGGTCGGCGATCAGGAGTGAGGGGGAAGGATCGCGCTCGGACGGCTTCAGGATGAAGCAGTTGCCGCAGGCGATGGCCACCGGGTACATCCACATGGGCACCATGACCGGAAAGTTGAACGGGGTGACTCCGGCCACGACCCCGAGCGGCTGGCGCACCGACGACGCGTCCACCCCGCTGGAGACGTCCTCGGAGAACTCACCTTTGAGGAGGTGAGGGATCCCGCAGGCGAACTCCACCACCTCGATGCCGCGGGAGACCTCACCGCGTGCGTCCTCTGTGACCTTGCCGTGCTCGGCGGTGATCAGGCGGGCCAGGTCGTCGCGGTACCGGTCGGCCAGTTGACGGAAGGCGAAGAGAATGCGGGTTCTCGCCGTCAACGACGCCTCTCGCCAATCGGACCAGGCGGCCCGTGCTCCAGCCACCACGTCTCCGACGTCGCCGGGCGACGCCAGAGTGACGACCCCGGTCTGCACCCCTGACGCGGGATCGAACACCGGAGCGGTCCTCGCCCCGGCACCCTCGGCCGAGAATCCGATCTGCTTCACCGCGTGTCTCCTGACCGCACCTGTGTGCTCATGGTTCGAACTGCCAGCCGGAGGCTACGTGGCAGAATCGTCCCATGTCAGAACCGATCCCACCCGGCGGCGCGGACCCGGGCGGGGGCGAGGTTGCGGCCACGGAACGGACCCGACTCCGGCGCCTCCCCGAACAGGGATCGCACCGGCGGCCCGATCTGTACGCCGTGCTCGACGCCGGGTTCGTCTGCCACCTCGGCCTCCTCCTCGACGGGTGGCCGATGGTGGTGCCCACCAGCTACGCGCGGCGTGACGACTGGCTCTTCCTCCACGGATCGGTGGCCAGCCGGAGCCTCCGGGCCGCCCGGGAGCCGATCAGGGCGTGCGTGACGGTCACCCATGTCGACGGGCTCGTGCTGGCCCGGTCCGTGTTCGAACATGCGGTCAATTACCGCTGCGCCATGGTGTACGGAACCCCCGAAGTGCTGGAGGACGCCGACCAGAAGCTCGGGGGTCTCCGGGCCATCAGCGACCAGGCCGCGCCCGGACAATGGGGGTACGCACGCTCGCCGTCGGCCCGGGAGCTGGCGGCCACCACCGTGTTGAGGTTGGCGCTCGACGAGTGCTCGGTGAAGATCCGCCGGGGTCCGCCCGACGACGGTGGCGGCCACGACGCCGGGCTCGATGTGTGGGCCGGCGAGATCCCGCTGCGGACGGTCCGCCTCGATCCGGTCCCCGATCCCTCCCTCCGCCCCGGCATCGTCGTTCCCGATCATCTGTCCCGGGGAGAGCCGGCACCGGGGTCGACACCCCTGCGCGATCTGGAGGCGGGCTGACACGGCGACCGGCACGCCCGATCAGTCGAGGACGGAGGCGAGCGGAACCGAGCTCATGCCGTGGGCATCGGCCACCGGACCGTAGACGACGGAGCCTTCGACCACATTGACCCCCTCGGCCAGGGCGGCATCGCCCCGCACCGCCTGGCGCCAACCGCGTTCGGCGATCTCGAGCACGTAGGGCAGCGTGGCGTTGACCAGGGCATGGGTGGACGAGTGGGGGACGGCACCGGGCATGTTGGCCACGCAGTAGAACAGCGAGCCGTTGACCTCGAAGGTGGGATCGGAGTGCGTCGTCGGCCGGGTCGACTCGAAGCACCCGCCCTGGTCCACCGAGATGTCGACCAGCACCGACCCGTCACGCATCTTGGCCACCAGATCGTCGGAGACCAATTTTGGCGCCTTGGCTCCGACCACCAGGACCGCGCCGATGACGATATCGGCATCGATGCAGCACTCCTCGATGGCATGCGTGCTCGAGGCCACCGTCTCGAGGGCGCCGCGGAAGTGGTGGTCGACCTGGCGGAGGCGCTCGAGGTTGCGGTCGAGCACGTAGACCTCGGAGTGCATCCCCACGGCCAGGGTGGCCGCGGCCATGCCGGCCACACCCGCCCCCAGGATGACCACCTTGGCGCAGCGGACCCCGGGCACTCCGCAGACCAGCACCCCCCGACCGCCGCCCGGGCTCATCAGGTGGTGGGCGCCCATCAGCGGGGCCATCCGCCCGGCCACCTCGCTCATGGGCGTGAGCAGGGGGAGGGAATGGTCTGGGAGGCGCACCGTCTCATAGGCGATGGCCGTGTTGCCCGCCTGGACCAGCGCCTCGGTGCACTGGCGCGACGCGGCCAGGTGGAGGTACGTGAACAGGACCTGCCCGCTCCGGAGCCCGAGACGGGGGTACTCCTCGGGGATCGGCTCCTTCACCCCGAGGACCATGTCGGACTCGGCCCAGACGTCGTCGGGGTCCTCGACCACCTTGGCCCCGGTGGCCACGAAGTCGGCGTCGGGGATGGACGAGCCCAGCCCGGCCCCCTTCTCGATGTAGACCAGGTGACCGGCCGAGGTCAGCTCGCGCACGCCGGCCGGGGTGATGGCCACCCGGTACTCGTCGTCCTTGACCTCCTTGGGCACGCCCACGATCATGGCGACAGGCTCATTCTTCGATCGAGTCGTAGGCGACCAGCGGCTGCTTGAAGAAGTCGCCCTTGGTCGTCAGCTTGGCCACGATCACCAGCGGGATCCCCAGTCCGAAGGCGACGAGGACGGGGGCGGTCGCACCCCATCCGGTCGACTTCACTGACTGGTCGATCACCTGGTAGGCGACCCACAGCAGGAACAGGCCACCCACCAGCGGGAGGAACACGCCACTGAAGAAGAAGCCGACCCTCTGGAAGGCGACCTTGCGGTAGGCCCAGGCGCAGGTGATCCCGGTCACCCCGTAGTAGAAGGCGACCAGGACCCCGATGTCGTCGATCAGGTTGCCGAACACGGTCGCCACCGACGCCGAGCCGGTGGTGAGGAGGATGCCGAACAGGGAGACGAAGGCCAGCACCAGCGTGCCGAGGGCGGGCGTGAGGAACTTCCCCTGAATGGCTGCGAACAGCTTGGGGAACACCTTGTCCCGGGCCATGGACAGCGAGATCCTGGCCGACGGGAGCAGCGTCGTCTGTGTGGTCCCCACCGTCGAGGACAGCACGGCGATGATCATGATGTAGCCGATCCAGTGCCCACCGACCTGCTCGCCGAAGTAGAAGAGGATGTTGGAGCCCTGGCCGGAGAGCTGCTTGGCCGGTAGCAGCATCTGGGCGGCGATGATGTTGAGGAGGAAGATCCCGAGGAGCAGGAACATCGAGATGATGCCGGCATGTCCGGGGGTCTTGCTGGCATTCTTCGATTCCTCGTTGAGGTTGGCGGCGGTGTCCCAACCCCAGAAGAAGAAGACGCCGAGCACCACCCCGGCGGCGATGCCCTCGTAGCCGTGGATGTTCAGTGGGTTGAGCCACGCCGCATGGAAGCCGGTGGAACCGGCAGGGTGCTTCACGATCACCTTGATGATGCCGGCGATCGAGAACCCGACCACGGCCACGTACTCGATGATCACCATCACCCACTGGAAGTTGGTGGTCCACCGGATCCCGTAGATGCAGATGAAGGTGATCAGCGCCAGCCAGGCGGCACCGATGACCGCGGTCAACCATGCGTTGCTCGCCGTGCTCGAGCTGATCCAGCCCACCGAGTTCATGAAGGCCAGGGTGTTGGTGCCGGCCAGCACGGGGGCGGACACGCAGAAGAGGACTCCGGCGGCGATCTGCACCCAGCCGTTGAACCAACCCACGGTGGGATGCAGCAGTTTGGAGAGCCACGCATACGATGCCCCGCAGTCCGGATCACGCCGGTTCAGGTGGAAGTAGGCGATAGCGATGAACAGCACGGGGATGAAGCTGACGATGATGACCGCCGGGCCGAAGTAGCCGACGCCGGTTGCGATGAAGAGCAGGCTCAACGTGGCGGCCAGACTGTAGGCCGGTGCCACCGATGACACGGCCACGGCCGTCGAGTCGAAGAGGTTGAGCGTGTCGGCCCGCAGCGTGGCCGCGGACTCGTCTGCGGGCACCGGTGCCCCGAAGGGGCCAGGTACCTCCGGCGGAATCCCGCTCTCGGTGACGTCCGTGGTCATCTGCTCTCCCCTTTTGTCGGTGCAGCTCGGTTTCGACGGTGCCCTCGTTGGTTCCGGCTCAGCTCCCGATGTAGCTCATGACGTGCTTGATGCGGGTGTAGTCCTCGAATCCGTAGGACGAGAGGTCCTTGCCGTAGCCGGACTGCTTGAAGCCGCCGTGGGGCATCTCGGCCACGATCGGGATGTGGGTGTTGATCCACACGCAGCCGAAGTCGAGGCCTTTGGCCATGCGCATGGCCCGGGCGTGGTTCTGGGTCCACACGCTCGAAGCCAGCCCGTACCGGACACCGTTGGCCCAGGCCAGTGCCTGCTCCTCGTCGGAGAACCGCTGGACGGTGATGGCAGGACCGAACATCTCGTCCTGGATCAT
>JBEKIU010000138.1:0-14654 GCA_050011635.1 Acidimicrobiales bacterium | reverse complement strand
CGCGGGGGGAGACCTCGACGACGGCGACGCTCACCGCGGCCCCCGGCTCACGTCGGCGGGAGCGCGATGTCCCGGCCCACGTCGCGTGCGTCATCGGAGCCTTCCACCACCACCTCGACGACCGGCTCCAACCGGTCGTCGAACTCGGTGCGGAGGGCCCGGGACATCACCGCGTGTTGCAGGTAGAGGGATCCGATGTAGGTCAGCTCGAGGATCTCCTCGTCGCCGAGGTGGCCCCGGAGGGCGTCGAAGAGCCCGTCCGGCACACGGCCCCGATCGAAGACCAGGCAGTCGGTGTAGGCCAGCACCAGTCGCTGCACCTCGGAGTAGCACGGGGCGGCCGCCCAGTGGGGCACGCACTCGACGAGGGCTTCGTCGACGCCCAGGGCACGCAGGGACTTGCAGTGCTGGGAGAAGACGAACTGGCTCCCGGCGGCCCAGCCGGCCCGGCACTGGGCCAGCTCGCGGAGCTCCGGATCGAGGAGCCGCTTCGGGCTCTGGTAGAGGCCGAACCCCTGGACGGCGTGTTCCAGGACATCGGGGACCAGGGCGAAGACCGTCCACCAGTCACCCGGTGATCCGGTGGCCGTCCCCGGCTCGGCGATCGGGTCCCGGCCTTCGAAGAGGTGGTCGTACATGACGGTGACGATCGGCGCCTCCGCCTCGTCCTTTCCCACCTGGCGGAGGCGTGGCACGGATTCCACAGTACCCGGTGCGAACTGGGTGGTCCCGGCCCGACACGGCCCAGGTCGGGGCCATGGAACGCCGTCGAGGCGGTTCCCTACAATCCAGCCCATGCCGACCGACGCCGAACCGACCGGACCCCTGTCAGGACTGCGGGTCCTCGAGCTGGGCAACTTCATCGCCGGTCCCTTCGCCGGACAGCTCCTCGGCGACTACGGGGCCGAGGTCATCAAGATCGAGACCCCCGGGGAGGGCGACCCCATGCGGACTTGGGGCCTGACCCGCGACGGCCAGGGGCTCTGGTGGCCGGCCATCGCCCGCAACAAGCGGTCGGTCGCCGTCGACCTGCGGGACGAGGCGGGGCGGGACCTGGTGCGTCGTCTGGCCGACCGGGTCGACGTGGTCCTCGAGAACTTCCGGCCCGGTCGGCTGGACGGGTGGGGCCTGGGCTACGACCGATTGCGACGCTCCAATCCCGGCCTGATCGTGGTCCACGTGTCCGGCTTCGGCCAGACCGGGCCACGGTCCTCGGACGCGGGCTTCGGATCCATCGGTGAGGCCATGGGGGGCATCCGGGCCACGACGGGCGATCCCGACCGGCCGCCGGCCAGGTGCGGCATCAGCCTGGGGGACGCCCTGGCCGGGCTCTTCGCCGTGGTCGGCACCCTGGCCGCGGTCACCGAGCGATCCCGCAGCGGATCCGGCCAGGAGGTGGACGTGGCCATCTACGAGGCGGTGGCCGCCCTCATGGAGTCGACGCTGGCCGATTTCGAGGTGGGCGGGGTCACCCGTACCCGGACCGGCAGTGTCCTGCCCGGCGTGGCGCCGTCCAACGCCTACCGGACGGCCGAGGGATCAGACGTGCTCATCGCGGCCAACGCCGACTCGGTCTTCGCCCGGCTCGGCTCGGCCATGGGTCGACCCGAGCTGGCCACCGACCCCCGCTTCGTCGACCATCAGTCACGGGGTCGGAACATGGTCGAACTGGACGCGCTGATCGCCACCTGGGCCGGTGGCCTCGGTGCCGACGCCCTGTTGGCGCTGTTGTCGGAACACGGTGTGCCGGCCGGTCGTGTCTACACGCCGGCGGACATGGTGGCCGATCCCCACTTCCGAGCTCGGGAGATGGTGGTCCGGGCGGCGTCACGGGCCGGCTATGACGTTCCCATGCCCGGCGTGGTCCCCAGGTTCTCCCGCACCCCGGGCCGGATCGACGACGTCGGACCGGCCCTCGGTGAGCACACCCGGCAGGTCCTGGCCGAGCTGGCCGGCGTGGACGACATCGAGTGGTCCGCGCTGGCCTCGGCCGGCATCGTGGCGTGAGCACCTCACGCCGACCGGTCGAATTCCGGCAACGGGTAAGATCCCGCTGGTTTCGGGGGCAGGATCTCCTGCTTCGCAGAACGACTCCTGCTCCTTGGTCGAAGCGGGGTCGTGAGCTCGCCTCCACCAGCTCGACTCGAGACCAGGGACGGCCGATGAGCACAGCAGCCCGATGAGCACAGCAGCCCGATGAGCACAGCAGAGAGCCAGCAGTCGGCGACCCCACCACCGCCGTCCGGCGATCGGCTGAGCCCGGAGGTGCGGCGGGTCAGTGTGGTGGTGGTGCTGGGCACCATCATGGCCATCCTCGACACGACCATCGTGGCCGTCGCCCTGGCCACCCTGGCCCGTGACTTCCACACCAGCATCAACACCATCCAGTGGGTCACCACTGGGTACCTGTTGGCGCTGGCCGTCGTCATCCCGCTGAGCGGCTGGGCCGTGCACCGCTTCGGGGCCAAGCCCGTCTATGTCATCTCGCTGTCGCTGTTCATCACCGGTTCGGCGCTGTGCGGCGTGGCCCCGTCGGCCACGGCGCTGATCGTGTTCCGCGTCCTGCAGGGACTGGGTGGCGGCATGATCATGCCCGTCGGGCAGACGATCATGGCCCGCACCGCCGGCCCCGACAAGATGAACAAGGTCATGGCTGTGATCGGGGTGCCGACGCTCCTCGGTCCGATCCTCGGGCCGGTGCTCGGAGGCATCATCATCTCCAACTTCTCGTGGCGCTGGATCTTCTTCGTCAACGTGCCCATCGGTATCGTCGCCCTCTTCGCTTCCTTCCGCTTCCTGCCCAACACGCCGAGCGACCGTTCGCACCGTCTCGACGTCGCCGGCTTCCTCCTGCTGGCGCCCGGCCTGGCCCTGCTGGTCTACGGCCTCTCGCAGGTGGGGAGCGGGAGCGGATTCTCGTCTCCGAGCGTCGAGGTCAGCCTGGTGCTGTCGGTCGGTCTGATCGTCGGGTTCATCCTCCGCTCGCTGCGGGCCCCGGAACCCCTGCTCGATCTGCGTCTGTTCAAGCGGTTCAACTTCTCCGTGGCCACCATCTGCATCTTCCTCGTCGGCGCCACGCTCTACGGGACCATGTTCCTGCTGCCCCTCTACTACCAGATCGTGCGCGGCGAGTCGCCCTGGAAGGCCGGACTGCTGATGGCACCCCAGGGGATTGGCGCCGCGCTGGTCATGCGCACGTCGGCCAGGGCGGCCGACCGCTACGGCACCCGGCGGACGGTACCCGTCGGCATGGCCCTGCTGGCCCTGGGCACGCTGGCCTACACCCAGGTGTCGGGGTCCACCAGCTACGCCTTCCTGGCCGGCGCGCTGTTCGTGCGGGGCATCGGTCTCGGTTTCGGCATGATGCCGGTGTTCGCGGCCGCCTATCGGGGGCTGTCGTTCGAACAGGTGCCCCGGGCCAGTACCGCCACCAACATCATCCGCCAGGTGGGCGGCTCGCTCGGCGTGGCGGTGTTCGCGGTGGTACTGCAGAAGGCCATCAGCCAACAGTTCCCCGGTTCCGCGACCAGCCTGGGCTCGGTGTCGGGCCATCCGCTCCCGCTCGCCGTGGCCAACCGGATGGCGGATGCCTTCGCCACCTCCTTCTGGTGGTCGTTCGGGGTCTGCGCGTTCGCCGTCCTGCCTGCGCTCTTCCTGCCCGGTCCGCTCAAATCGGCCCCGGGTGTGTGGGAGGAGCTCGAAGAGGCCGAGGCGACCAACCTCGACGAGGTGGCCGAGATCATCCCCGAGTAGGAGCTCCGGAGGCAGGACCGGATCAGTCGGCCGCCTCCCAGGTGTCGGTGAAGTTGTTCGCCCCGCTCCCCAGTCCGCTCGGCAGGGAGAGGACGTAGGTGTCGGCCGTGTTGACCATCTCGATCTCCATACTCGAGAACGCGTCGATCGGAGCACCGGTCAGTTGCGATGTGGTGGCCGACGCATCAACGATGCCGGTGGTGCCGAAGTCGGCGAGCGACGTCAGCGAGCAGGACGCGCCGCAGAGCTCAGGGCGTTCGATGATCCACTCGGCGGACGACCGGGCCGCGGAGAAGGTGATGCCGGCACTGGTGAACGTCCAGCTGCGGTGATGGGTGGAGGTGTCGGTCAGGACGAATGTCCAGACGTTGTTCGTCTCCCTGACCGAAGCGGTCATCCCGTCGCCCGGCACCACCGGGTAGCTGGCGATGCTGAGTTCGATCTCCGACCCGCCGTTCTCGCTGTTGTCCCCGTACAGCTCGTACCAGGCGTCGTAGCTGGCCGTCCCGCTGATGCAGTCCGCCTCGGTCCCGTCCTGCTCGACCGTCGAACTGCTGTCGCCGTCGATGCCGACCCACTCCGAGGAGTAGGCCGACTGGGCACCACAGGTGACGCTGGGCACCGTCCAACCACCAGTCACGGCGTCGAAGGCCGAACCGGTGGCGGCGTACCCGGACCAGTTGGTCGAGGCTCCGAGGGTCGGAGTGCTGGTGACCGTGAGGGTGGCCGCCGTGGTGGTGGCGGCGCCGGCCGGGTTGGTGAAGACGGCCTCGTACTGGTCGCCGTTCTCACCGCTCGCGGCGGTGAACGAGTAGGTCGTGACGGTGGCACCGGTCACAGGCGTGAACGTCGTTCCCCCGTTGGTCGAGACCTCCCACTGCACGGTCGGGGTCGGGGAGCCGCTGGCAGCGGCGTTGAACGTCGCGGTGGTGCCGACGGCGACGGTGGTGCTGGTGGGGTTGGTCGTCACCACGGGGGCGGTGGTGACGGTGAGGGTGGCCGCCGTGGTGGTGGCGGAGCCGGCCGAATTGGTGAACACGGCCTCGTACTGGGCACCGTTCTCACCGGTCGTGGCGGTGAACGAGTAGGTGGCGGTGGTGGCACCGGTGATGGGGGTGAAGGTGGTCCCGGAGTCGGTCGAGACCTCCCACTGCACGGTCGGGGCCGGCGAGCCGCCGGCCGCCGCGGTGAAGGTCGCCAGGTGACCGGCGGTGACGGTGGTGCTGGTGGGGTTGGTGGAGACCACGGGGGCGTTCGTGACCGTGAGGGTGGCCGCCGTGGTGGTGGCGTTGCCCGCCGGGTTGGTGAACACCGCCTCGTACTGGTCCCCGTTCTCACCGGCCGTGGCGGTGAACGAGTAGGTGGCGGTGGTGGCACCGGTGATGGGGCTGAAGCTGGTCCCGGAGTCGGTGGACACCTCCCACTGGACGGTCGGGCTCGGTGAGCCGGAGGCGGCCGCGTTGAAGATCGCCGTGCCGCCGGCGTCGACGGTGGTGCTCGAGGGATCGGTCGTCACCACGGGGGCCGTCGTGGGCGTGGTGACGGTGAGGGTGGCCGCCGCCGTTGTGGCCGTGCCGGCCGAGTTGGTGAAGACGGCCTCGTACCGGTCACCGTTCTCGCCAGCCGTGGCGGTGAACGAGTAGGTCGTGGCGGTGGCGCCGGGGATGGGGCTGAAGGTGGCCCCGGAGTTTGTGGATACCTCCCACTTCACGGTCGGGGTCGGGGAGCCGGCGGCGGCGGCCTCGAAGCCGGCGGTGCCGCCCGGGGCCACCGTCACACTGGTGGGGCTGGTGGTCACCACCGGAGCGCTCGTGACCGTGAGGGTGGCCGCCGTGGTCGTGGCCGTGCCGGCCGAGTTGGTGAAGACCGCCTTGTACCGGTCACCGTTCTCGCCGGCCGTGGCGGTAAACGAGTAGGTCGTGGCCGTGACCCCGACGATGGGGGTGAAGGTGGTTCCGGCGTTGGTGGACACCTCCCACTTCACGGTCGGCGTCGGCTTCCCCGAGGCGGCGGCCTTGAAGGTGGCTTTGCCGCCCGAGGCGACGGTCAGGCTGGAGGGATCGGTGGTGACCACGGGAGCGATGGTGACCTTGAGGGTGGCCACCGTGGTCCGGGCCGTGCCGGCCGAGTTGGTGAAGACGGCCTTGTACTGGTCACCGTTCTCGCCGGCCTTGGCGGTGAACGAGTACGTCGATACGCTGGCCCCGACGATGGGGGTGAAGGTGGTCCCGGAGTTGGAGGAGACCTCCCATCTCACCGTCGGAGCCGGCTTTCCCGAGGCGCTGGCCTTGAAGGTGGCCTTTCCGCCCGACGCCACGGTCACGCTCGACGGGTCCTTGGTCACCTTGGGCGACCCGGCCTTGGCCGCCGCAGCCCGTGCCGGCGTCGGGACGGGGCGGTCGAGGGGCCCGATGCTCCGGTTGGTGTACACGAGACCGGGGGTGTGGGACGTCGCTGCCGCCTGTGCGGGGGCCCTGGACGAGAGAGCTCCGCCGACGAGACTGAGGCACCCCCCCAAGACGACGGCCGCTGCCGCCAAGCGAATGACCCTCGACATGGACATCCTTCGTTCTGAGCCCGATGGAACCGCCGCGGAATGCCGCCGTGACATCCTACCGTCGCCATCGACACCACGGGGATGATGACGGCTCGACGACGTCCATCCGGTTGGGCCGGGTCCTCCGAGGGCGGACGACAGGAATGAGGCGGGGCCCCGGAACGGGTTTCTAGCGGCCCGCGTTGACGACATAGACGTCATAGCAGGCACGGCAGAGGGCGACGGGCTTGTGAGGGGCCAGGTCGGCCTCGATCGGCAGCCCGCAATCGGGGCAGCTCCGCTCGCCGGCCGGATCCGTTTCTGATCCCCTCGGTTCCAGCTGTGCCGTCATGGCTACGGCATCGGCGCGCCGGGAGGGAGCCTTGAGGAGGTTTGACTTGGCAATCCCTCTTTTCGCGGCAACGATGGGCCCTGTGCTCGAGCTCCCGGAGGCGGTGGGTTGCCATGAGTGACCCGGTCGTCGCTCCCGGGTCGCCGAAGAGCCTGCCGCTCATCCTGGCCCGCGAGCTGGCCTCGAATCTGGCCACTCCGATGTTTCTCCTCGATGCCGATGGCATCCTGGTGTACTTCAACGATGCCGCGGCACAGGTCCTCGGGAAGCAATTCGCCGACCTCGGCGAGATCCCGTCCGGCCAGTTCGGCGAGGCCCTCCAGCTCGCCCTCCCCGAGGGCCAGCCCCTCCCCCTGAACGAATCTCCGGCCGGGATCGCGTTCTTCGAACGTCGCCCGGCGCACAAGAAGCTGGTGGCCACGTCATACGACGGTGTCCGTCGCCAGTACGAGGCGACCGCCTACCCGCTGTTCGGGACGGAAGGGGAGATGCACGGGGTCATCTCGGTCTTCTGGCTGGACATCCCAGGGGACAGCTGAGCCGGTGCAAGCGCGAGTGTGGGGATGCCGCGGATCAGTGGCTGCTCCCGGCCCCGAGACCGTCAAGTACGGGGGAAACACGTCGTGCGTCGAGGTGCGTCTGGCCAGCGGGCACTCACTGATCCTCGACGCGGGGACCGGCATCCGGCCCCTGGGCGTCCTGATGCAGGATGATCTTCCGGCCGAGCTCCACATCCTGCTCACCCATCTTCACCTCGATCATCTGCAGGGACTCGGGTTCTTCCGCCCGCTGTTCGTGCCCGGGCTCGACATCCACATCTGGGGTCCGACCTCGCCGGTGCAGCACCTCTCCGAGCGGATCGCCATGTACCTGTCACCTCCCCTGTTCCCCCTCCGGCTCGAGGACGTGCCGTCGCAGCTCACCTTCCACGACGCTTCGGAAGAGGTGGTGACCATCGGTTCGGCCACCATCCGAGCTGCGAAGGTCGCCCACCAGGGCCCGACGGTCGGCTACCGCATCGAGGAGAACGGCCGGGTACTCGTCTACATCCCCGATCACGAACCGGCACTGGGCACCGATCTGTCGTCCATCCCGGAGAGCTGGGTGAGTGGGCACGGCATCGCCTACGGCGCGGACGTCCTGATGCATGACGCCCAGTATCGGGACGATGAGTACGACGCCCATATCGGCTGGGGCCACTCCGGGGTCGATGCGGCCATCCAATTCGCCCAGAAGGCGGACGTGGGCAATCTCGTGTTGTTCCACCACGATCCGTACCACACCGACGGGGAGCTCGAGATTCTGCTCGATGCGGCCCGGGCGAAATGGATGGGCATGGAAGACCGCATCAACCTGGCCTTCGAAGGCATGACCATCACCCTCGACGCCACCTCCCCGGCCCGTGTCGAACAGGCGGACGGACCCCAGGTGCGAGATCAGCCGGCGGAGGAACCCGCCGGTCAGTCTCGGGGTGGGGGATAGGCGGCGGTGAACAGCGCCATGAGCCCGGGGAACAGCGTGGTGAACCGGCCCTCACCCCACGCCAGGTCGGGCTCGTTGGCCATGGCCTGGGACAGGACGCCGGTCATCAGAATCGAGATGAGGTACAGCGCCTCGTCGCTGTCTGCCGCAGGGCCGACCTCGCCCCTGGCCACGGCGTTGGCCAGCTGGGCCCGCTGGATGGCCACCATCTCGATGGACGGGGCGAACGCCTCGGATGAGGGCTCGAATTTGGGCACCGGACGCCAGAACAACAACTGGGCCAGGGCCCGGTGGGCCAACAACCACCGTCCGCTGGCCTCGAGGCCGGCGGTGATGGCGGCCATGCCCGGCTCGGACGTCTCGATGGCCCGGCGCATCACTTCGAGGTTCTCGGCCTGGCCCTGCCGGAAGAGCTCGTCGTAGATGGCCATGAGCGAGGGGTAGTACCGGTAGATGGACGGTGGCTGGACACCGAGCCGGCGGGCCACCTCGGCCAGGCTGAGCCCGTTCACCCCTTCCTCCGTCATGATCTGCTGGGCGATCTCGAGGATCTCCTCGATGGTCTCCCGGCGGCGCCGGGCCCGGCGGTCGGATGGGGCGGGTGCGGTGTCGTCCGCGTTCACCAGGAGGTCCACCGGTTCTTCCGTCATTCCGTTATTAGCATAGCTCATATTCATCTTGACAGGTTATGTTAATGGTATTAGCTTGTGCTTCGTAAGCGTGCACTCTCGATCGACGTGCATTTCTCGACCGAAAGGAGGCCCCCTGTGGCGCCCAACAAGAAGGACAGCCGGTGGTGGTTGCGGGAGGGCAGCGAGACCGTCGTCGTCGCCACCAGCCCCGAAACGGTCTACGACCTGGTCGCCGACCTGCCTCGCATGGGCGAATGGAGCCCTGAGTGCGTGCGTGTCGAGTGGGAGGGCGGGGCGAACGCTCCCGTCGTCGGGGCCGCATTCGTGGGGTACAACCGGGGCGGTCCGGGCAAGCGCATCTCGTGGTCCCGCCACGGCCGGGTGGTCGCGGCCGAGCCGGGGAAGGAGTTCGCCTTCGCCACCGAAGAGGGGGGCCGCGAGTCGACCACGTGGACCTACCGGTTCGAGGAGACCGAGGGCGGTACCAGGGTCACCGAGTCCTACGGCGTCCAGTGGCTGCCGGCGTGGGCCCGCATCGTCGACGGGCCCCTCAACCGGCGCGGTGAGCTGCACCGTCACATGCGCCTGACCCTCGAGCACCTGAAGGCCGCGGCCGAGGCCACCGAGCGGGCGGCCGATTCTGCGGAGGGCCGGTCATGAGCGGCACCCGGCGTGACCACGGTCGGCGGGGCAGATCAGCCTGAACGTGCGGCCAACCGTTGGAGGCAGTCGTAGGCGGCGTACTTGTAGGCATCGCTGAGGGTGGGAACGTCGAAGGTGGCGTGGATGAAGTAGTCGACCGCCCCCCCGAAGTGCATGATCGACTGGCCCTGATGGATGAGCTCGGTGGCTGCGTCACCGACGATATGGACCCCGATCAACCGTCGATCCTCGCAACGCACCACCAGCTTCAGGAGACCCTCGGTGACGCCTGAGATGGCGGCCCGGCTGTTGTCCGAGAACAGCGAGACGCCGGTGACGAATTCGATGCCTTCTGCGGCCGCCTGATCCTCGGTCATCCCCACCATGGCGCACTCGGGTATGGAGTAGACGCCGAACGGCGTCAGGGGGTCGACGGTCTCCTTGAACGGGATGCCGAGGCCATAGCAGGCTGCAACCCGGCCCTGTTCCATGGACGCGGATGCCAATGCCGGCGGCCCGATCACGTCTCCGGCGGCATAGATCCCCGGGGCAGCCGTCTGATACCTGGCGTCGACCACGATCCGTCCCCGCTCGTCGGTGTCCACACCCGCGGCCGCGAGTCCCAGCTCTTCGGTGTTCCCCATGCGGCCGGCGGCGAAGATGATCTTCTCCGGACGCAGCTGCTGTCCGCGGCCCAGCTCGACCCGAAGCCCCTGGTCGTCCCGCGTGACGGTGGTCACCCCCTGCTTCGGGAGCACCGACATCCCGAACGATCGAAAGCACTCGGCAACCTGGGCCGAACACTCGGAATCGAGAAACGGCATCAACCGCTCCCCCCGGTCGATCAGTGTGACGTCTGCTCCCAAGGCCATGAAGATCGACGCATACTCACAGGCCACCGCACCGCCCCCGACCACCACCAGACTCTTCATCGGCTTGTCCAGCTCGCGTGCCGTCTCGGAATCGAGCACATCGGGATCGTCGAACGGGATCCCGGGGGGGTGAAACGGCCTCGAGCCGGTGGCGATGAGGATCATCTCCCCGCTGAGGACCCGTGCCGGTGCACCCGGCGAGGCGGCGACAACGACGGTCCGATCAGATCCGAGGACGGCCGTGCCGGTCACCAATTCGATGCCGTGGCGATCCAGGTTCCCCCGAACGGCTTCGCTCATCCTGCCGGCCACAGCCGCGGCCCGGGCCCGAAGCCGGTCGATGGAGGACTGAGGGTCGAGGTCCATGCCCGCGCCGTAGACGTCGCGCCGCCGGAACCCGGTCAGGTAGAGGGCGGCTTCGCGCATCGCCTTCGTGGTCAGCGCGCTGGCAGCCAGCTCCCCGCCGAGCTCGGACGCCCGTTCGACGATGACGACGCGCTTGTCGAAGTAGGCCGCCTGGGCCGCAGCCTTCTCCCCTGCCGGTCCGGCTCCCACGACCACGAGGTCATAGTGATCCTCCACCACGGGTGACTCCGTTCAGTCAGTCGTCAGACCCGGGTTCACACGGTCTTGGCGATGAGGACGTTGCACGTGGCCCCGTGGGCCACCGAGTTGGGTATGGATCCGAGCAACCGGCGGGTGCCCTGCATGCCCTTCGAGCCGACCACGATCACGTCGGCATCCACCTTGCCGGCCAGCTCGGTGAGAGCATCAGCCGGAGATCCGGCAGCCAGATGGAATTGGACGTCGACCCCGTCCGCGCTTGCCGTCGCCTTGGCCAGCACGGCGTGCGCGGCCTCCTGCACCTCCCTGGTGGCCTCCGCATCGCCGCGGACGGCGATCGATGCGCCGAGCTGGCTGACCGGTGCGCCGGACGGAGAGGCCTTGACCACGTTGACCACGTGGAGGACGGCGCCGGCCCTGCGGGCCAGCTCGATCGCCATGGCCACCGCAGTGTCGGCGGGCTCGGAACCGTCGGTCCCAACCACGATCGTCGAGTACATAGGCGCAGCCTTCTCCCCGTTCCGCTGTCTGTGTCCGGACGTCAGACAGCACCGGGCCGGAGCCTAGCCCCGCCGCGTGGATCGGCCCCCCACCGGTGCATCCACCCTGGGGTTGACGGTCTCCGGTCCGCGGTTCTGGTGCTGGGGAAGGCGACGGTCGGCGTCACACCCGGTGCGTACCGTCGCTCACGGAGGTGCACGACATGGAAATCGTCGGAACGTTGAATGAAATAGCCGCGCAAGTCGGCCGTGACGCTGAGCGAGCTCGGGTTCACTCCTCTGTGGCTCTGTCCGTCTACAGAGGGCCCTATGGGGCGACACTGTTGTTCAACCCGGATGCCGTCATCGGCGAGGTCGTGAGCAACGTCCTGCTCTCGGAGGACGGCTCGGGTGGACTCGACCCGACGACATGTTTCATCCCTTCTTCCATCGGACGTGGTCCACCGGGGCCGCATCGGAAACGATCGTCCGCGACCTGCTCACGGCGTTCGTCTGTGTGGCCGAACTCGAGGAGGGCGAGCCGGTCGCCTACTCGGGACGCGCGTGGTGCGGGGCCCCGGGCTCGGGATATCCCTGTGAGGGTCACGGTGAGGGCGGAGAAGGTCCCCCCGGGCCCGGAGACCGGGGTCCTTCGGCGGCGTAGATCCCGGAAGCGCCAGTACACCTAGTCTACACGTGACGTGTATACTAGGTGTATGAGCAGAGTGCGAACGAACATCGAGATAGAGGACGACTATCTGCAGGTGATCATGGACCGCTTCGGGCTCCGAACGAAGACCGAAGCCGTCGATCTTGCCCTTCGCCACCTCGCCGGACAACCGATGACTCGGGAGGAAGCCCTTTCCATGCGAGGAGCGCACGCAATCGGGAGCATCCCAGCCGATGCCGGACCGTCTTCAACGTGATCCTGGCCGATACCTCCGCTTGGGTGGAGTACGACCGCGCCACGGGGAGCCCGGTCGATCAGCGGCTGGAGGAGCTGATCGCCGGTCACGGGAAACTGGTCGTGACGGAGCCCGTCGTGATGGAGGTCGTGGCCGGGTGCCGGACCGACGAGCGTGAGGTGGACCTGCGTCGGCTCCTGGCCCGATTCACCCTGCTCCGATTTGATGCCATCGCTGATTTCGACGCCGCCGCCAGGATCTACCGCCACTGTCGCAGGGCCGGAGTCACACCTCGCGGCATGGTCGATTGCCTGATCGCATCAGTGGCGCGCCGACATCAGGCGACGCTGTTGGCCGCCGACAGCGATCTGAGCCGGGTGGCCAGGATCATCGGCATCGATCTGGACGATGCATCGATCATGTCCTGAGCCCTTCCGGAGGACGCCACATCCGACCTCCAGATCGCGCACCGCCAACGGGATTGCCGGGCGCCCAGCTCTGTCCGATCGGCTCACGCGATGAAGTGGTCGGCGGGAGGCCGGCGATAGGATCCGGTGGCGCATGGGGCGCAGGCGGAGGATGGACGGTGCAACAGGTGATCGGATACTGCGACTCCTGCTCGCAGCTGCTACCCGACGGCGCCCGCTTCTGCCCGGCGTGCGGAACGGGTGTGCCCGAGGGGGAAGGCATCGGCGGACTGTCGGAATCGATGGGTGTCGCGCTCGGTACCGAGCTGCGCCCGATCACCGTGGTCTTCTGCGACCTCGTCGGCTCCACCGAGCTGTCTGCGACAACCGATGCCGAGGAGTACAGCGACCTGATCCAGGCCTACCAACACCAGGCCGTGTCGGTGGCCCGCAGCTACGGGGGTGATGTCGAGGGCTACAGCGGAGACGGGATCCTCCTCCGCTTCGGTTGGCCCGAGGCCCACGACGACGATGCCCGCCAGGCGGTGGCCGCCTCCCTCCACATTCTCGCGGCGGTCGACGCTCTCGATGGGGGCCACAGGCTTGCTGTCCGGGTCGGCATCCACAGTGGCCCGGCGGTTGTGGGAAGAATGGGCGGCGCCGACCGCAAGTCCACGATGGCTATCGGCGAGACACTCAACGTCGTCGCCCGCCTGCAGGGGGAGGCCGAACCCGGCACGGCGATTGCCAGCGCCGCCACCATCTCCATGGTCGAGGGCCTGTTCGAGGTCGAACCACTCGGCGCGCTCACACTGCGGGGTGTGCCCCTGCCCGTGGAAGCCTTCCGCGTCCTTCGCAGCACCAGTGTCCATGGCCGAACCCGTGCCGCGAGCCGGCTGTCGCCCCTGGTCGGACGGACCCGTGAACTCGAACTGCTGTCCGCTTGTTGGCGCCGGTCCCGTTCGGGCCACGGGACCGCGGTACTGATCACCGGCGAGCAGGGTGTCGGCAAGTCGCGATTGGCGCTCCATGTTCGCGAGTTCGCCGACGACGACTCCCTCTGGCTGGAGAGCTCGTGTTCCCCGTACACCCAGATGAGCGTCCTCCGACCGCTGGTGACCCTCATCGAGAATGCGCTCACCCTGGCCGGCGAACCGACGCCCGAGGCCAAGGTGGTCCGCATCCGCAGGGAGCTCCTCGACGCGCAGATCAGCGTTCCCGACGGCGCCGAATTGATGGCCGCCCTACTCGGGATCCCTGGGGTATCCCTCCCTCCGATGAGTGGCGAGCTCCGGCTGGAGCGGACGATCGAGGTACTGGTCAACTGGGTCTGTGCCATGAGTCGGCGACGGCCGCTGGTGATGCTGGTCGAGGACCTGCACTGGTGCGACCCCACCACCATCGACACCCTCACCCTGCTGCTGATCCGACTCAGCGAGTTCCCGATTCTGCTCCTCCTCACGGCACGTCCGGAGTTCGAACCCCCGTGGGAAGGGGCCGACCTGACAGTGCTCCGGCTGGAGCCGCTGGCCGAGAACGACGTCCGAGAGCTCGTCCACGCGTTGGCCGGGGGCAGACGCCTACCCGAACCGGTCGTCGACCGCATCGTGACCTCGGCCGCCGGGATACCGCTGTTCGTAGAGGAGGTCGAGCGGTCGGTGCTGGAGTCGGGCCTACTGGTCGGGGCCGGCGGTGCCTGGGTCCTGGCCTCACCCCTGATCGGCCTCGAGATCCCCGGCACCCTCCAGGGATCGCTGTTGGCCCGGCTCGACGCGCTGGGTCCGGCCAAGTCGGTCGCCCAGCTTGCCGCTGTGATCGGCCGGACGTTCTCCCTCGACCTCCTGGTACGGGTGTCCGGCATGGATCCGACCATCCTCGCCGGCTTCCTCGACCGGGTTGTGGCCAGTGGGCTCGTCCGTCACGAATCGGACCAGAACGACGATGGGTTCATCTTCAAGCACGTCCTCGTCCAGGAGGTCGCCTACGAGTCGCTCCTGCGCCGGAACCGGAGAACCATCCACGAGCGGGTG
>JBEKIU010000137.1:0-11763 GCA_050011635.1 Acidimicrobiales bacterium | reverse complement strand
CGTGTCGGTAGCAGCAGTGTGTGAGTTCGACGCACCAGCGATGCCACCGCTGACGGCGACAAGGCTGACGGGCAGTGCGATCGCCGCGGCGACCACAAGCAGCTTGCGGATCATGGTGATGCTCCTTGCTCTTCCAGGTCCCCATGGATTCGTACTCGGGTGACGAATGCCGCCCGGTGTGACATGCCGTGAGACGGCGAGAGCGCTCGGGCCCGGTGTTCAGATTGCCCGTGCCCCAGCGTGTCGATCGTTTTGCCGCCTGAGCGGTTCGGATCAACACTTCGAACGCTGCGGTGCGAACCGAGAAGCCCCCTCCGTACCCTCTATCGGCCGGCACCGGGCACAGTAACCATCCTCGAAACTCAACGCAAGGCACAGGACGTCGATCTCCGTCCAACAGCGCCGTGAATGAGGAATCCGTACCCAGTGGCTGGACGTACGCGCGACGAGGACGGGGCCGGAGCCCCGTCCTCGTCGGTACGGCGTTCCCGATCGCTCGGGTAGTGGATGGTGGTTAGCCGAGGCTCACCGCTGTCTTTCCGGAGATGCTCTGGATCTTCAGCGACGTCAGGCCCGACTTCAGGCAGGTCGCCCCCAGTGAACTCGTCGCGAGCGACGCTTCCGAGGTCGAGGTATCCGACGCGCCCTTGTTGCTGCCGAGGAACGACCCGGAAGCCGTGCCCTTGGTCGTACCTGGGATGGTGAAGGTCCCGTGCCCTCCGACGCTACCGGCCTTGGTGCTCTTGACGCCGAGGAGCGACGGGGCAGTGGTGGAACTTGCAGTCCACTTGATGGTCAGCGTGCCCGTCTCCACGCCCCCGGTGGCCAGGCCCGTGCACTGCCCCGCCGGCTTGGCCGTCGTACCAGCAGTGCCCGTGAGGGTACCGCTCACCACTCCCTTGCTTACCGTGTCTGCAGTCGAGCCCTTCACCGTGCACCCCGACACCGTGGCCGCGACCTTCGTCTTGACGGTGCCCGAGGTGTAGCCCTTGGCGTCAATCTTCGGGGAGAAGCTCAGCGAACCGGTGAGGGTCTTGCAGGCAATGGTGTCAGTGCCAACAGTGTGTGGATTCGACGCACTGGCGATACCGCCGCCGACGGCGACGATACTGACGGGCATCGCGATCGCCGCAGCGACCACAAGCAGCTTGCGAATCATGTAACGCTCCTTCGTTCTTCCATGTCTCCATGGATCCGAATTGGTTCTTCCATGTCTCCATGGATCCGAAGTCAGGCGACGTGGGTCCCCCAACGCACGATGCCCTCCACAACGCCGAGAGCAATCAGGTCAGAACTCCGATTCCCCCTTTCCGCTCACATGGCTGAAGGCCCACCCGAACGGGCCAGGTCGACAGCCAGGCGATGTGGTGCGAGGCCAGATTCCCCCTGAACCCGCACACGCTCGCCACCTGCCCTGTGAACTCTAAAACGCCGGAGCTTGGGTGGCAACCATCGTTTTGGCCACCACGCTCCGCAGCGGCACGCACACGCGACGAGGACGGGGCCGGAGCCCCGTCCTCGTCGGTACGGCGTGCCCGAAGGCTCGGGCGAAGATGCGTTGCTAGCCCAGAGTCACCGGGGTGGCACCTGGCTCAGTCTCGATGGCGAGCGAGCTGAGACCAGTCGCGCACGATGCCAGGATCTGAGTGAGGGTCTCGGTGGTCTGGGCGACCGTCTTGTCCGATGCGCCCTTGTTGCTGCCCAGGAACGAGCCGGTGGCCGTGCCCTTGGCAGTACCTGGGATGGTGAAGGTCCCGTGGCTGGACTTGGTACCACCGGCGACGCTCTTGACGGTCAGAACCGAAGGGGCGTCCGCTGGTGTCGCCGTCCACTTGGTGGTCAGCTTCCCGGCGTCGGTGTTACTCCCGGTCAGAGCGGCGCACTTGCCGGACGGGCTCGACGAGGTGCCGGCAGCACCCTTGATGGTACCGGTCACCGTTCCCCCGGACACTTTGGTCTTAAAGGACCCCGCGGCCGTGCAACCGCTGAGTTTGACGTTGACCGTCGTGGTCGTGGCGCCGGACGTGTACCCCGTATCGGTGAGCTTCGGTGAGAACTTCACCGTTCCCGTCAACTTCGTACATTTGATGGTGTCCGAGGCAGCGGTGTGGGGATTCGACGCACTGGCCATCCCGCCGCTGACGGCAAACACACTGACGGGCATCGCGATCGCCGCAGCGACCACAAGCAACTTGCGAATCATGTAACGCTCCTTCGTTCTTCCATGTCTCCATGGATCCGAAAATGTTGTCCCATGTCTCCATGGATCCGAGTCAGGCGGCATGGGTCCCCCAACGCACGATGCCCTCACAACGGCGAGAGCATTCAGGCTCAGACCTCAGATTCCCCCTTTCAATCCCCTTGGCCGGGGACCCGACCCGACGGGTCAGGATCCACAACCGGGCGGTGTGATGCGAGGCCAGATCCCCCCGGACTCGAACACGCTCGCCACCTGCAGTGTGAACTCTAAATGGCCGGAGCAGGGGTAGCAACCATCGTTTTCAGCCACCACTCTCCGCGGCCGTGTGCACACGCGACGAGGACGGGGCCGGAGCCCCGTCCTCGTCGGTACGGCGTGCCCGATGGCTCGGGCGTGTTCCTTCGCTGCTACTAGCCGAGGGCCACCGCGGTGCCACTCGACTCGTTCTGAATGGCGAGGGAGGTGATGCCCTTCGCGCATGCGGTGTTGATAGCGGCGATGGTCAGGCTGGTCTCTGCGACCGACTTGTCCTTGGCGCCCTTGTCGGTGCCGAGGAACGAGCCGGAAGCGGTCGACTTCGCTTTGCCCGGGATGGTGAAGGCCCCGTGTCCGGCAGCTGCGGATCCGGTGTCGCTCTTGACCTTGAGCACCGAGGAGGGGACGGACGACGGGGACCACTTGATGGTCAACGTGCCGGTCTCAGTGGCGGAGCCGATCAGACCCGCGCAAGTACCACTGGGCTTGGCCGACGTGCCCGGGGCGCCCGTGAGGGTGCCGGAAACCGCTCCGCCGGAAACGGTCACTCCACCGGTGGCAGTGCACTTGCTCAGCGTGGCCGAGACTGCCGTCTTGATGGCCGTGGTTCCGTCGCCTGTCGAAATCAGATGCGGCGAGAACTTGAGGGTGCCCTTGAGTCCCTTGCAGGCAACGGTGGCGGTGGCAGGGCTCCCGTGGGAGTTCGACGCACCGGCCAGACCGCCGCTGACGGCGACCACGCTGACGGGCATCGCGATCGCCGCAGCGACCACAAGCAACTTGCGAATCATGTATTGCTCCTTGTTCTGCCATGTCTCCATGGCTCTTCGAAGTCAGGTGACGATTGCCCCCCAACGTGACAAGCCTGCCGGTACCGCGCGAGTACATCGGCTCAGAACTCAGATCCCCCCGATCCGATCCGCCGGACGCTGCGGCTCCAAGAGCCCCCGCCCGGCCGTCGAAACGCTGTGGTGCGGACTCAGTCCCCTCCTGCGCACTCGAAGCAGGCCAGCACCCAGAACCTTAACGGTGGAGGGCACTGATATCAAGGCAGCAGGCGGGCCTTCGGGAGGTATCCGTGGGGCATCCGTCTGGGAGCGACGGAATCATCAAATTTGGTGGTCCTGGTCGGGAATCACTCCCGTCTCGAGGAGGGCCCCGAATCCGTCCCCACCGACCACCGGGATACCCAGCTGCTCGGCCTTGGTCACCTTGGAGGCCCCAGGCTCGTCCCCCACCACCACGGCGTACGTCTTCTTCGACACCGATCCGGGCGACTTGCCCCCCCTGGCCACGATGGCGGCCTCGGCCTCCTCACGGGTCACGCCCTCGAGGGTCCCGGTGACCACCACCGACCGGCCCTCCAGGGTTCGGGGCTGGTCGGAGGGCACGCCGAGGCCCGCTCCACCCGGTTCGGCCAGGTTCACCCCGGCCAGCCGGAGTCGTTCCACCACCGACCGGTTGATGTCGGAGTCGAACCACCGCACCACGCTCGAGGCGATGACCGGGCCCACCCCGTCCACCGCGGCCAGGGTGGCCTCGTCGGCCGACATGATGGTGTCGAGGTCTCCGCACGCCTGGGCCAGGGCCACGGAGCCGACCTGGCCGAGGTGGCGGATCCCGAGGCCGATCAGCACCCGGTGCAGGGGCCGGTTCCGGGACTCGTCGATGGCGGCCAGGAGGTTGGCGATGGAAAGGGCGGCAAATCCCTCCAGACCGTCGAAGGTGCCGGTGGTGAACGAGTAGAGATCGGCCACATCCTTGAGCATCCCCTGGTCGATGAAGACCTGGACCCGCTGCTCACCGAGCCCCTCGATGTCCATGGCCGAACGGGAGGCGAAGTGGGCGATGCGCTGCACCCGCTGGCCCGGACAGTCGAGGTTGGTACAGAAGGTGTCACTCTCGCCGGGAAGCCGCTCCAACGGAGCCCCACAGCTCGGGCATACCGTCGGGAACTTCCACCGCGGCTTCCTGCGCCCGGTGGACGCCCCGAGGACCGGCCCCACCACCTCGGGGATCACGTCCCCGGCCTTGCGCACCACCACCGTGTCACCGGGTCGCACATCCTTGGCCCGAACCTGGTCCTCGTTGTGGAGGGTGGCCAGCGAGACGGTGGAGCCCCCGACGAAGACCGGCTCCAGGACGGCGAACGGGGTGGCCTTCCCCGTGCGACCGATCGACACCGCGATGGCGTTCAGCCGGGTGGACCGCTCCTCGGGCGGGAATTTGTAGGCGATGGCCCACCGCGGAGCCCGGGACGTGGCCCCGAGCTGTCGCTGCAAGGCGAGATCGTCCACCTTGACGACGACGCCGTCGATTTCGTAGTCGAGCTCGTGACGGTGCTCATCCCAGTGGTGGCAGAAGGCGAGCACCTCGTCGAGGCCGTGGACCAGCTGACGTTCGGGATTGACCGGGAACCCGGCCGCATCCAACCACTCGAGTGTGGCCGAGTGGGTGGGGGCCAGCTGGCCCGGGAACGAAGAGGACCGCCGGCTCCCGGCGCCCGCGGCCGGACCCATCTGGAGCTCGCCCACCTGGTAGGCCCAGAACGAGAGGGCCCGGCCGGCGGTGATCGACGCGTCCTTCTGCCGGAGGGATCCGGCGGCCGAGTTGCGGGGGTTGACGAACAGCCGCTCGCCGGACTCGGTCTGACGCCGGTTGAGGTCGTCGAAGGCGGAGATCGGCATGTACACCTCGCCCCGCACCTCGATCAGCTCCGGCGAGGCGCCCCCCGCCTGGTCGAGCCGTTCGGGGATGTCGGCGATGGTGGCCACGTTGGCCGACACATCCTCGCCGGTGCGCCCGTCACCACGGGTGGCTGCCTGCACGAACCGGCCGTCGCGGTAGGTGAGAGAGATGGCCAGACCGTCGATCTTGAGCTCGCAGACGAACGCGGTGTGCTCGGGAACCTGCCGGGCCAGTCGATCGGCCCAGGCTTTCAGCTCCTCGGGGGTGAAGACGTTGTCGAGGCTCATCATGGGGACCCGGTGGCGCACCGGCGCGAACAGGACGGAGGGCGCGGCCCCGACGGTCGATGTGGGCGAGCCCGGTGTGACCAGGTCGGGATGGTCGGCCTCGATGGTCCGCAGCTCGCGCACCAGGGCGTCGAAGTCGGCGTCGCTGATCTCGGGATCGTCGAGCCGGTGGTACCGGTCGTTGTGGTACGAGATCAGGGCTCGCAGTTCCTCGGCACGAGCGACCGGATCCGAACCTTCGGGCCCGGCGGATGGGTCCGGTTTCCCGCGGCTCAACCTGCGACCCCCGAGCCGATGACCACCTGCGGCTCGCGCTGGTCGTAGAGGGCCACGGTCTGGCCCGGGGCGATGCGGCGCTGGCGGGTGGCAAAGGTCACGGACACCTCGGCCCCGGCCCGGTCGGGACCGACGACCCGACTGACGGTTGCGGCCACCGGCCGGCCGTGGGCGCTGCACTGGGCGATCACCGGCAGGCGGGCATCGTCGCCTGCCGGTCGGCCCGCCCCGGCCGACGCACCGCCCGACGCGGCCGAGGACGCCGACGCCTCGACGGCCGACGACCCGGCCAGCGGATCACCGTCGGTCCAGGTGACGGTGTGGAGTCGCACCTGCGGGGCCAGGGCGGCCTCGGACGAACCGAGCGTGATCCGCCTGGTCGGGACGTCCACCGCCGTCACGAACCGGCGCGAACCGTCCGGACTGTGACCCATGCCCCGGCGCTGTCCCACCGTGACCAGCTCTACGGCGTCGACCGCTCCGAGGTCCTCGCCGGTGTCGTGGTCCACCAGACGGCCCGCGTGCAGCGGCAGGCGCGCCCCCAAGAAGCCTTGGCGGCCCTCGTCGGAGCGGATGAAGCAGACATCCTGGCTGTCGGGCTTGGCCGCCGTCCGTAGACCCAGCCTGTGGGCCTCGTCCCGAACCTGCGCCTTGGTCATCTCGCCCACCGGGAAGAGTGAACGGGCCAGCTGGTCCTGGCCCAGCATGGCCAGCACGTAGGACTGGTCCTTCAGCGGGTCCGCCCCGCGGCACAGCCGGAAACGGCCGTCGCCGGCGGCCACGCGCCGGGCATGGTGCCCGGTGGCCACCGCGTCGAAGCCCAGCGCCCTGGCCCGGTCGAGGAGCCGGTCGAACTTGATGTGCCGGTTGCACTCGATGCACGGGTTGGGGGTGCGACCGTCGGCGTGACCCTGCACGTAGGGGTCGACGACCCGCTCCTGGAAATCGGCGGCGAAATTGAAGACGTGGTGAACCAGCCCGAGCTGTTCGGCCACCCGACGGGCGTCCTCCACATCGGCCACCGAGCAGCAGCCGGAGTCGGACGAGCCACCCCACAGTTTGAGGGTGGCCCCGACCACCTGGTGGCGTCCCAGGCGCTCGGTGAGCAGCGCGGCGGCCACCGAGGAATCGACGCCGCCGGACATGGCCACCAGCACTCGCATGGGCTCAGTCTCTCAGCTGGGCGACGGCACCCGGCACGACGGCCAGGGCGCGGTCGACGTCGGCCCGGGTCGTGGTCCTTCCCAGGGAGAATCGGATCCCGCTGGCCGCCTCGTCGTGGCCCAAGCCCATCGAGGTCAGCACGTGGCTCACCTCGACGGCACCACTGGAACAGGCCGCTCCGGCGGACACGGCGACTCCGGCCCCGTCGAGCAGGACGACCAGGGCCTCGCTCTCCACTCCGGCGAAACGCAGATGCAGGTGGCCGGCCACCTGCTGGTGGCGTCGCCCCGTCTCGGCCGCCCCGGACACGGAGGCGAGAAGTCCGTCGCCGAGCCGGTCCCGCAGAGCGGCCACCCGGCCCACCGTTTCGACCCGTTCGGCCACGGTGGCGGACAGTGCCGCGGCCATGGCCACGATGCCGGCCACGTTGTGCGTGCCGCTCCGGCGTTCCCGCTCCTGTCCACCCCCGTGGATCACCGGGTTGACGCAGGTCCCGTTCCGCACCACCAGGGCACCGACGCCCTTGGGGCCCCCGAATTTGTGGGCGCTCACGGCCACCAGGTCGGCGGACGCGGTCAGCGCGGCCACGTCGAGCCAGGCAACCGCCTGGACGGCATCGGTGTGCAGGACCGCCCGGTCGGATCGGGAGCGGACCGTGGACTCGACGGCCTCGACGGGCTGGACGGTCCCGATCTCGTTGTTGACGGCCATGACCGAGACGAAGGAAACCTCGGAGGTGCACGCCGCGGCCAGCGCGTCGAGGTCGACGATCCCGTCCTTGTCGGCGGGCACCTCGCGCAGCTCGGCGCCGGTCCGCCGGGCGAGCTCCCGGCACGTGTTCAGCACGGCGTGATGCTCCATGGCCGTGCACACCAGTACCCCGGGCTCTGCTCGAGCACCGGCCCCGGCTTCCCAGCTGCCGGTGACGGCCAGGTTGTCGGCCTCGGTCCCGCCGGCCGTGAACACGACCTCACCCAGGTCGGCACCGAGCAGTTCGGCGATCTGCTCTCGGGCGTCGTCGACGGCCACCCGGGCCCGGCGGGACTCGGCATGCCCCCCGGACGGGTTGCCGAAGTGACCGGAGAGATACGGCAGCATGGCCTCGAACGCCTCGGGCCGCAGTGGAGTGGTGGCGGCATGGTCGAGGTAGACCCTGCCGTCGTCGCGCGAGCCCCCGTCGACGGCCTTCACGCGATCCACACCGACTTGATGTTGCAGAACTCGTGCAGCCCGGGCGCGGCCAGCTCGCGCCCGATCCCCGAGCTCTTGATTCCCCCGAAGGGCAGCTGGGACATGGAGACGACCATGCCGTTCACGAAAACCTGGCCGGCCTGCAGCCCGACGATGAACCGCTGCTGCTCGGCGGCGTCGCTGGTCCACACACTCGAGCCCAGGCCGAACTCGGTCCCGTTGGCCGAGGCCAACGCCTCATCGGCGTCGGTCACGGTGGAGAGGAGTGCCACCGGGCCGAACACCTCCTCGGTGGCCACCCGCATGGCCGGGGTGATGTCGGTGATCACCGTCGGGCGGTAGAAGAAGCCCGGCCGCTCGGGACCATCCGGACCGATGACCCGCTCGCCCCCACACAAGATGGTGGCCCCGTGATGGCGGGCGTCGTCAACCTGGGCAGCGATGGTGTCGCACGCCGCCGCCGACACCAGCGGACCCACCTCGGTCGCCGGATCGAACGGGTCACCCACCGACAGTGCTGCCATGGCGGCGACGAACTTCCGGGTGAACTCCTCGGCCACCTCCTGGTGGACGATGAACCGCTTGGCCGCGATGCACGACTGGCCGGCGTTCTGCACCCGGGCCTCCACCCCGACCGAGACGGCCCTGGCCACGTCGGCGGACGGGAGCACGATGAACGGATCGCTGCCCCCGAGCTCGAGGACGATCTTCTTCCCCACTGCGCCGGCCTGGGCCGCCACTGCACGACCGGCTCCCACGCTTCCGGTCAGCGTCACGGCCGCCACCCGGTGATCGGCGACGATGGCCGGCACCTGATCGGTCCTGATCAACAAGGTCTGGAGAATCCCGTCGGGGGCTCCGGCCCGCACGAAGAGATCCTCCAGCAAGAGCGCGGTGCGGGGCACATTGGGCGCGTGTTTGAGCAGCCCGACGTTGCCCGCCATCACTGCGGGGGCAATGAACCGGGTCACCTGCCAGAGGGGAAAGTTCCAGGGCATGATGGCCAGCACGACGCCCAGCGGCTGGTAGGTGACCATGCCCAGGGAGGCGTCGACGGGCACCTTCTCGTCGGCGAGCAGGCCTTCGGCGTGCTCCGCGAACCACCGGAACCCGCTGGCGCACTTGGCCACCTCCCCCTTGGACTGGGCGAAGGGCTTCCCCATCTCGGTGGTCATGGTGTGGGCAATGTCGGGCAGCTCGCTCTCGAGGAGCTCGGCCACGGTTGTCAGGAGGATCGAACGCTCGGCGAAGGTGCTCGCCGCCCACACCGGTGCCGCCGCGGCCGCGGTGGCCAGGCGGGCATCGAGGGCCTCGGCGTCAAGGGGCTCGAACGACTGGAGGAGCTCGCCGTTGACGGGGTTGACGGTGGCGATGGGAGGGCCGGCATCGGCAGGGCTCATCGCTTCAGTATCCCCCAGGTCCAACCGCGCCCGAACACCGCCGTCGCCGCCCCGAGCCATGATCAGGCCGGGTCGAGCTGGTCCTGGATCATGTTCCTCTGCACCTTCCCGGTCGGCGTCCGCGGCAGCTCGCCGAGCAGCACGTACTGCTTGGGGCGCTTGTAGGCGGCCAGTTGGTCGGCGGCTCGGGCACGGACCGCCTCGACGAGACCACGTTCCGACCCTGGGGCGGAGCGGGCCGCGGGTACCAGGGCCACGCAGACCCGTTGGCCCCACCGTTCGTCGGGGAGCCCGAACACGGCGAGCTCACCGACCCCGTCCACCTCGCTGAGGACCGCCTCCACCTCCGCCGGGTAGACGTTCACCCCGCCGGTGATGATGAGGTCGTCACGACGGCCGTCGAGGTAGAGGTAGCCGTCGCCATCCTGGCGTCCCAGATCGCCGACAGTGAAGGATCCGTTCTTCCAGGCGGCGTCGGTCTTGACCGGGTCCCGCCAGTAGCTGAACCGGGCGAAGTCCGGCGGACGGCACCAGATGGTCCCATCACCGTCGACCGAGAGGATGCGGCCGGGTCGGGCCCGGCCCACGCTGCCGGGGTGGGCCATCCATTCCTCCGGCGAGCACACCGTGAACTGTCCCTCGGTCGAGCCGTAGAACTCCCACAGTGCGCCAGGGCGGACCCGCTCGAGCGCGTGCCGTTTGAGGGCCGGCGGGCACGGCGACCCGGCATGGACCAACAGGCGGAGGGATTCGAAACGATCGCCCTTCGTCTCCGGGTCCTCCAGCAGGCGGCTGAGTGCCGACGGGGCCATGAAGGTGGTGGTGGGTACCGGCCCGTGCCCGCCGAGCAGCGCGGCCGCGGCCACCGCGGCGTCGAACCGGCTCAAGATGACGCAGGTCCCACCCCGGAGCAGCGTCCCTCCGGCGAACCGGATCGACACCGAGTGGTACATCGGCGAGCACACGAGATGGACGTCGTCGGGCCCGAACGACCACAGGTCGGCTTCGTCGGCGAACGCGGCCTCGGCCGTGGACGGGTCCCACAGGCCCGACCACACGCCCTTCGATCGACCGGTGGTCCCCGAGGTGTAGTGCATGGGTCGCGCCAGAGGCCGGGGCGCCAGCTCCGCCGGCCGACCCTCGTCCAGCGCGGACAGGCGGTCGGTGTCGGTGATCACCAACCCCGGCTCGCAGTCGTCGATCAGATCGTCCCGCTCGGTGTCCGTGAGGGAGGCGTTCATGAGCACCGGCACCACGCCGACCCGAAGCGCCCCGAGGACCGCGCACAGCAGCCCGGCCGACGAGGGGAGGCAGAAGGCCACCCGGTCGCCGGCGCCGAGACCGGCCCCCTGCAGGGCACCGGCGGCGCGGCGTTGGGCGGCCTCGGCCAAGTCGGCCTCCAGCACCTCCACCGTCACCGGTCCGGTCACGGGAGTTCCTTGGCCGGAAGCACGACCCCGGCGCGCCCCGGTGATGCCGGATCACCCAGTGCCGAGAAGATCCCCGGGCGGATGCCGGCGACGGCGACCATCACACCGAAGAGGATCGCGGCACCCGCCACGGTGACCGCCCGTACCCCGATGTGGTCACCGATCCACCCCTGCAGGACGGCCCCGACCGGGTAGACGATGCCCAGACCCACCATGTAGATCCCGAGCACGCGGCCCCTGACTTCCACGGGGGCGCGCACCTGCACCACGGTGTTGAGACCGGACAGGACGGCGATGTAGCCGGCGCCGACAGCCGTGAATGCCACCAGCGACGACCAGAAGGTCGGGGCCAGTCCGTACACGACGAGCAGCAGCGGGAGGACGAAGAGGGCCGTCTGCACCACCGTCCGGCGTCCGAACCGCTCGGCCAACGACGGGAGGACGAGCGCACCGCTCACCGCCCCGATCCCTTGTGCGGTGACCAGCAACGCGGTGGCAACGGGGATGCTGACGCCGTGGCGATGGACGACGGCGGACATGGCCGGCACCAGGGCGATGAACGGCGAGGCCAGGAGGGCGACGACGGAGATGAGCTCGATGGCGGCACGACAGCCCGGTTCGGCCATGGCCGCCTTGGCCCCGATGACGATCCGGGGCACGATCCCGAGCGATGGGCCGGCGTTGAGCGGCTTGGGCAACCGGACCATCACCAGCGCCACCACCACGGCGCCGAACGAGGCGGCGTTGATGCCGAAGACCACCGCGTAATCGTGCGTCAGCAGTGCCAGCCCGGCCAGGGCCGGACCGACCACGCGGCCCAAGTTGAACTGGGCCGACGACAACGAGACGGCGCCCAGGAGATCATCGTGGGG
>JBEKIU010000136.1:0-11766 GCA_050011635.1 Acidimicrobiales bacterium | reverse complement strand
AACCGTCCGCGCAAGACGCTCGGCTTTCTGAAACCATCAGAGAAGCTTGCCGAGCTAATTGCGGCGACCCCTTGAACCCGCCTAATTCGGGCAATTCTCCGAATCGGCAACACGACCCCCACCCTCCTCGCCGATGCGCGGGGGCGACCTCCCCTACGCCCCGGTCCTTCGGAGGGTGGCAGGTAGGGTTCCTCGTCATGGACGGCCCCTTTGCTGCGCCACCCGACGCTCCTTGGAACCGGGTGTCCCCGCGTCTGGCGCGGATGCGCCGCACGGAGCTGCTCGTCGCCGGGACGCCGGTGGTGGCCGGCGTGGCCGCTGCCTGTGCCCTGGCCTCGACGGTGGCCGGGATCGCCGTCGGGGTGGTCGGCGTCGTCCTCATGGTCCTCGGATGGATCTCGATCGGTCGAAACCTCCGCTCGTGGGGGTATGTGGAGCGCACGGACGACCTGGTCGTCACGCACGGGGCGATGTTCAAGCGTCTGACCGTCGTGCCCTATGGCCGCATGCAGCTGGTCGACGTGGAGGCCGGACCCATCGAGCGCTCCTTCGGGCTGGTCAGTGTCAAGCTGCACACGGCCGCGGCCACCACCGATGCCAAAGTCTGCGGTCTCACCCCCGTCATCGCCGGCCAGCTCCGCGACCGGCTCACCCAGCTGGGTGAAGCACATGCCAGCGGCCTTTGAGCCGCCGGACGGGACCGGCGACGAGACGTTCCGTCTCCACCCGCTGACTCCGCTGGCCCTCGGGGGCCGGATACTGGGCGTGCTCGTCGTCTTCGCACTGTTCAGCCTGGCCGGGAGGCAGGCCGGTCAGGGGAGCGGCCCCAACGTGACCGCCCTCGGCATCTATGCCGCCCTCGCCGTGCTGGTGGTGATCCGCGGACTGATCACCGTGGCCGTGACCCGCTACCACCTGCACGGGGGGGAGCTGCGCATCGACAGCGGTCTGCTGCGGAAGCAGTCCAAGCGGGTGCGGCTCAACCGGGTCCAGAGCGTGGACGTGCTCGAGCCCTTTTCAGCCCGCATCTTCGGCCTGGCCGAAGTGAAGGTCACGACCGCCGGTACCGAGCGATCGGCCGTCCGGCTCCGCTATCTGTCCCTTCCGGTGGCCAAGAAGCTCCGCGCCGACCTGCTCGGACGGTCGGGCGGGGGCGATGAAGGCGCGCCGGAAGCGCCGGAGCGACCGGTCGTGGCCGTGCCCCACGGGCAGCTCGTCGGATCGGTGCTGCTCGAGATGGTCTCGTGGCGGCTCATCTTCTTGTTCATCGGGCCGATCCTCACCGTGGTGGGGCAGCGGAACGGCCACAAGGCCACCTCCGGCATCGGCATCGCCCTCTTCGTCTGGTTCGCCTTCCTGATCGTCACCGCGGTGTGGCGGCGGGTCTCGACCTTGTGGGACTTCACCGTGACCGAGTCACCCGACGGGCTCCGGATCCGTCATGGACTGCTGTCCACCAGCCGCCAGACGGTGCCTCCCGGACGGATCCAGGCCATCCTCGTCCACCAGCCCGTCGGATGGCGCCTCTTCGGCTGGGCCCAGGTCCGCATGAATGTGGCCGGCTACGCCGGCAGCGGCAATTCGAAGTCCACCATGCTGCTTCCAGTGGCCGACCGCGACTACGCGCTGGCGCTGGTGGGCTGGCTGTTGGGTGGGGTCGACCTCACCGGGATTCCGCTCGAGCGTCCTCCCCGGAGAGCATCCATCAGGGCTCCGCTGTGGTGGCGCGCCCAGCTGGTGGGCTCCGACGATCACGTGTTCACGGCTCGCCACGGGCTGTTGTCGCGCACGATCGACGTCGTCCCGCACGAGCGGACGCAGAGCGTGCGGCTGACCTCGGGTCCGCTGCAACGCGCCTTGGCGCTGGCCACCGTCCATCTCGATTCGACTCGAGGCCCGGTCAAGATCCGTGCGTCCAACCGCGACAGCACCGAGGCCCGGGCGATGCTCGACCGCCAGGTCGAGCGGGCCCGCAGGGCCCGGCTGCACCAATGGGTGCCGTCCCCGCCGCCGCAGTGAGGCCGCTCGGAAGCCGGTCGACGCGGAGGGGATCACGTCTGGAAGAATCTGATCCGATGCCGCAGGACCTCACCCCCGACGACATTCGCGAGCGGGACGATCGTGACGTCCGGACCGCGAGGTCGTTGGCCATGCTGTTGGGTGAGGCCGACCTCGTCGGTCGTCGGTGGGAGATCGTCGAGGAGCGGACCTGGCCCACCGGTGAGTTGGACTCCGAGAGCGACAAGAGCCGCCGGGCCCACGCCGCGGGGGGGATCACGGCATGGCGATCCCTGGCCGAGGCCGGGGCGACCAGGACGGCCTGGTTCGAGGTGGTGCCCTATGCCACCCCCGAGGACGCCGAGCTCTCGCTGCGCCAGGTCCCGAGGTACTTCGTCGGTACCAGCCGGCCGGACCAGACGGTCGTCTCCGAGCGGGTGGTCGATGACCAGGTCCTGCCCGGATCGACGGACACCTGGATCTTCGAGAAGTGGACCACCGGGCCCGGTGGGGACGACCTGTCACGATACGTGGGGGGAACCGTCGACCGGATCCTCTTCCTCACCTCCTTCGGGGGCCCCGACGGGGTGTGGTCGTGGGCCGACATGATGGCACTGACCACGCGTCAGGCGGAACGGGTCCGGCTGGCTCTCGGGATGGACTGAACCGCTCCGGCACGAAGCCGGTCGGTCACCAGGGCTCCCCGTAGCGGTCCCGGTAGGCGCGCTCGCGTAGTGGAAGGCGGCGGGGTGGGCCGAGGGAACGGGCGGGCCAGCCCACGGGGACCACGGCCATCGGACGAACCGATCCCGGAAGGTCGAGCAGCTCGCGAAGCTCGTCGGCGAACTTGGTGGCCAGTGTGGTCATGGCCGATCCGAGACCGAGTGCCGTGGCCGAGAGGAGGAGGTTCTGCGTGGCCGGAAAGACCGAGGACGAAAGGGTCGCCTCGAGGCCGATCGCCGTGTCGCCGCAGACCACGATGATGACCGGAGCCGAGCCCATCCCCCCTTCGGCGCCCTGGTCGACCGAGCGGAGAAGCGAGTCCTCCAGGCGGCCGGCCGAATGTTGGCGCCCACCTTGGCGCCACGCCTGCCGCGTCAGCTCGGCGATGCCGGCTCGAAGCTTGTCGTCCCGGACGACGATGAAGACCCAGGGCTGGAGGTTCTCGGCGCTCGGTGCATGGGTCGCGGCCCGGAGGCAGCGTTCGACCAGCTCCTCGTCCACCGGTGTATCGGCGAATTGGCGGCTGGCGCGCTGGCGGAGGACCACGTCGAAGAAGTCCGCCGAGTCGGGCGGTCCGCCCTCACCCTCTTGTCGGCCCACCGCCATCTCCGGTTCCCCCACTTCGACCTCACGAACACGTCGTCGGCTGCGAACCTAGCCGATGCCTCGGCGTGAGCTCCGGCAGTTCACTAGAGTCACCCACGACCGGTCCGGCACCGTCCCCGACGGGCAGTGGTGAGCGGACATCGAACCCTGGCGTCGAGCCCTCAATCCCGGGAGGACCACGTGGTCATCGGCACCGTCCCTCGTGACTGAACTCCTGCCCGACCAGCTGCGGCTGATGGCCGCGGCCTACCCCGATGAGGTGGCGTACCGGAACCTCGGGGCCGGCACTTCCATCACGTTTGGGCGATGGGAGCGCGAGTCGAACCGCCTGGCCCGGGGTCTTCGGGACAGAGGGGTGGACAAGGGCGACCTCGTGGCCATCTATCTCGAGAGCGACGGGATCCTCGAGTGGATCGTGGCCTACAGCGCTGTCCACAAACTGGGTGCAACGGCGGTCCCGATGAACAACCGGCTGTCGGCGCCCGAAGCGCGGAGCATCCTCGAGCACGCCGAGGTCACCGCGGTGGTCGTCAGCCGCGCCTACGTAGGCATCGTGGCCCCGCTGCTGCACTCCCTCGGATCGCTGAGGGTGGCGGTGTCTGTCGGTCCGACGGATGTGGCGACGGACGCGGAAGGGTTCATCGATCTCGAGGACGTGAAGAGCACCGATGCCGCCGCCGTCCAAGCTCCGGTCGACGGCTCCGATCTCGCCGATGTCATGTACACGTCCGGTACCACGGGCAGGCCGAAGGGTGTGGCGGTGCGGTACGACCAGGTCGCCCTCCTGCCCAATGGCCGGCCGGACTGGCGGGGGACGGGGTGGTTGACGGCCTCGCCGGTGTTCACCTTCGCCGGTCTCGGCTTCATCTACAACCCGATGAAGGCGGGCATGACGGTGCTGTACCTCCCCGCGTTCGACGCCGGGCGCTGGCTCGGGATCGTCGAACGGGAGCGGCCGGTGATCGCCTTCATCGTCCCGGCCATGGCCCAGCTCATCATCCACCACGACCGGTTCGAGTCGTCCGATCTCTCCAGCCTCGGCCGGATCATCCTGGGCAGCGCACCGCTCGCCCCGGACACCCTGGTGCGGCTGCAGACGAAGGTGCCCGGCGCCGCCGTGCTGAACAGTTACGGGATGACCGAGGGTGGGCACGCCACGTTCACCATGGACCCGGAGGGGGCCCGGACCCGCCCGGGCGCGGTGGGGAGGCCGAGGAAACCCGTCGAGGTCCGGATCGTGGACGGGACCGGCGCGCCGCTCCCGGCCGGCGAGGTCGGCGAGGTCGTCACCCGGAACCCCGACGGTCACCGGCAGTACTACAAGGACCCGGAGGCCACCGCCCGTATGTGGGAAGGAGGGTGGCTGCACACCGGTGACCTCGGCTACCTCGACGCAGACGGGTATCTCTTCATCGTCGGCCGCAAGAAGGAGATGATCGTGAGAGGCGGGATGAACGTCTACACCGACGATGTCGAGGCCGTCCTCCACGAGCACCCGTCGGTGGTCGAGGCGGCCGTGGTCGGTGTCCCCCACGCCGTGCTCGGCGAGGACATCGCCGCTTTCGTTGTCCTCGCTGCCGGCCGGACGCTGGCGGTCGACGAGCTGCAGGCGTTCGCCGGAGAGCGACTCGCCGACTACAAGGTTCCGCGTCATGTCGAGTTCCTGCCTGCGCTCCCGAGGAACGCGGGCGGGAAGGTCGTCAGGTCCCAACTTGTCCCGCAGGCAGAGTGCAGATGAATCGAGAGGAGAGCAGGTGCAGGATCACAGATTCGATTTCGTCGTCGATGGAACCCCCGAGGAGGTCTGGGATGTGTTTTGGGGTCGGATGCGGTCCGGCTTCGAAACCGACACGGTGAAGATCGAGATCTACCACCCGGGAGACGTTGATGGCAACGGCCTCGTACGGCACTGTGACTTCCAGGTGCCGAAGTACCTCCTGTCGAAGGGCAAGGCGCAGTCCTGGGAGTGGATCACCGAGGCGAAGCGCCCACTGTCGTGGCGGTATGACGCCATCGGCAAGCCGTTGTGGTCCCGGGCATCGGGGTGGACCCGCCTGGAGGACACAGGCGACGGGCGGACCCACGTCTATTTCCGGGAGACCTACGAGGCCTTCAACCCCGTCATGCGGGCCCTCCTGGAGAAGCGGGTGCACGACTTCATATCCAAAGGGAACGACGCATTGATCGAGGCTTCCCTGGTGAGGTCGCTGCGCAAGCTCCACGAGAAGAAGAGGGATGTCCCCTGAGGACGCCCGGCCGGATCCGCAAGGGCCACGGGTCGTCCCGGATCATCCCGGGGGGGCGAAGCGGTCCCAGTCCCAACTGATCATCGACTCGAACGGCGCGGCCAGGAGCGGACGGGTCGGTGCGGCCGACCACCATCGGTCGAGCACCGGCGCCAGGCGCTCGCCGACGGAGGCAGGATCATCGTCGAGGTAGCAGACGGTCATCCGGTAGGCGCCCTCGGTGAACATGGGTCGCCGGATGGAGGGGGTGGTGGCAAACGCCCAGGCGCCGGCAACGCCTGGAACCGATACCAGCTCGGGGAGCAGTTCGACGTGCATGCGCTGGACGTACGCATCCTGCCCCGATCGATCGGTGGGCTCCTCCACGATCAGGTAGATGCCCTTGTGGGGCCGGAACGGAACCACCTCGGACGAGACCAGCACCCGGCGGGCGGCAAGGGCCTCGAGGAGGCGAAGACCTCCCCGGTACTGGGAGGGCAGCGCATGGGGGAAGCGGCCCAGTTCGGCCAGGTGGCGGCCCAGGGTCAGGAACTCGTCGATCGTCTCGTGGACGGGATTTCCCATCAGGTAGCAGACCACGTGCTCGACCGACGACCACCCTTCGACGTCGGCTGCCCGGGCGTTCCGGCAGGCCGGAGTCGACGCCCACCGCTGGCCGAGGATCAGCCCGGGCAGCTGGTACTGCTCGGGCATGTGGTCCATCTGGTGCCATTCGAGGTACGGGCGGTCGTCGCCGCTCGGTGAGCGGTGCGACAGCGAGAAGAAGCCGACCTTGACCCGATTCATCGGTGCCCCGGCGGATCGGTCGGGTCGATGATCCGGGCCATGGCTTCGAGCTGCTCCACATAGTGGGCCGGCGAGTGGTGGAGGAACCACAGCTGCAACCCGGTTGCTCCCGCGGCGGAGAGTCTGTCGACGATCTGCCGGGCGCCGTCGGGATCGCCGACCGGATCCAGCGGTCGGCCGTTGCGCAGCACGACCTCGAGCGGGTCGCGGCGCCCGGCCCACGCCGGGGTGTCACGGGCGGTTGCGATCATGGCGGCCACATCGGCCGCCCTGATCCCGAAGGGGACCCAACCATCTCCCAATTCGACGGCGCGGCGGAGCGAGCGGTAGGTGCGTCCCCCGATCCACAGCGGGACGGAGGTCTGGAGGGCGCAGGGATCCAACACCACCCCGGAGTACCGGTAGAAGGTCCCCTCGTACTCGGGCAAGGGTTCCGACAGCGAGGACCGGAGCGCCGAAAGCGCGTCGTCAGCCCGCCGCCCCCGGTCGTCGAAGGGGCAACCGAGGAGTTCGAACTCCTCTTTGAGGGAACCGACCCCGAGGCCGAGGATGACCCGTCCGCCCGACACCTGATCCAGCGTGCCGTAGCGCTTGGCGATCTCCAGCGGGTGGTGGTAGCCGAGCACCAGCACGTTGGTGGCCAGACGGATGCGCGACGTCACCGCGGCCAGGTAGCCGAAGGTGGCCAGCGGATCCCAGTAGCGGCTTCCGCGGGTGGCGGCGACCTCGGTGGGGACGATCACGTGCTCGCTACAGGTCAGGTGGTGGTAGCCGAGACGCTCGGCCGCCTTGGCGATGGTGGCGACGTCGTCGATGGTCCCGTCCACCTCCCAGGGAGCGTGTACGTCGGGGACCATGCTGACCACGGGAGTGGTGATACCCAGCAGCATCCCTTCCCCCATCTCTCCTTCGGGTGGCCCGCTCGACCGGCGGGCCCTCAATCGGGGAAAGGGTACCGTCGATGGGCAGATCGCGCCGCCCGTGCCAGGGCCTCGGACAGCGAGAGGTCATCGAGCGACGTGGTGACCAGATCGGCCGCCGACAGATCGAGGTCTGAGGTCAGGCCGTGCGGCACGGCCACCGTGAACAGTCCGGCGGCCACGGCCGCCACCACGCCGTGGGGGGAGTCTTCCACGGCCACCGACCGCAACCGGTCGGCCCCGAGCCGGTCGCAGGCCAGCAGGTAGGAGGTCGGTGCGGGCTTCGCGGGGACCTCGGCGTCGCGGCAGACCAGGCAGGAGAAGAAGCCCCGCAGCCCGAGCCGGTTCAGATGGCCCTCCACCCACTCGAGCGGGGACGACGAGGCGATGCCGACCGGGATGCCCGACCCCTTCGCCTCCGACAGCCAGCGCAGGACTCCGGGGCGGGGGCCGTGCCGGGCTTGGAGCTCGTCCCGTCGCAGGCGGCGGCGGTCCTGTACCTCGGGGTGGAGGGGACGACCGAGCCGGCTCTCGAGCTCGACCACGGGGTCGAAGACATCCTCGGTCCCGATGTTCATCTGCCAGTCGTCGAGCGCCAGCCGATGGCCGTGGTCGGCCCACAGCTCCGCCCACGACAGGTAGAGGGACTCCTCGGTATCGAGGATCGTCCCATCGAAGTCGAGGATGAGGCAGGCCCGGCTCACTCGCCTGATCATGGCAGGCGGGAGGTCCCGGTTGGGTCCCGGCCGGCGGGTCTGTCATGCTCTCGGGCATGTTCGACGACCTCCTCCGAGCGAACCGGCAGTATGTCGCCGGATTCGAGCTGGCGGGGATACCGGCGCCGGCGGCCAGAGAATTCGCACTGGTCACTTGCATGGACAGCCGTATCGAGCCGTTGGCCATGCTCGGGCTGCGACCCGGGGATGCGAAGATCGTTCGAAACGCGGGTGGCCGTGTCACCCCCGATGTCCTCCGGTCCCTGGTCCTGGCGACGAGGTTCCTGGATGTGCGCCGGATCGCGGTCATGCAGCACACCCAGTGTGCGCTGGTCGACCGGAGCGACGACGACATCAGGTCGGAGCTCGCGGCCCAGGGGCTCGAGCGCCCTGACGACTGGGACTTCCTGGCCATGCCGGACCCCGACTCCGCGCTGCGGGCCGACGTCGACGCCGTGCGCTCCTGTGATCTCCTGCCCGGCGACGTCCGTGTCGAGGGTTGGCGGTACGACGTTGCCACCGGCCAGATCGTCCAGGTGGTCGGCTCCTGAGCACCGCGGCCCCCGTGGCCGCCCGGCCATCCCGAATTGCCCGGGGCCACCGGCCATCCCGAATTGCCCGGGGCCGCCCGAATGGGAGGGTGCGGCCGCGATCGCTAACCTGTGGCGGTGCCGGAGATGAACGGGATGAGCCGGGTGGCGTTCAACCTGCACAATGCCCTGACCCGGTGGGAGTTCAGCCCGTTCGCCCTCTTGGTGCTGGCCGTCGCCATCATCATCGCCGCCTGGTACCTCAGGGCCGAGTGGACCCTGTCCACCCGGGGTCGCAGCTGGAGCATGAAGCGGACCATCTCGTTCCTGGCCGGTCTGGTGGCCGTCGTCATCGCGCTGCAATCGCCGGTCAGCACGTTCACCATGGACTACTTCCAGGCGCACGTCATCCAACATCTGCTCCTGATGGTCATCGGACCTCCCCTGCTGGCCATGGGGGCGCCCATGACACTGGCCCTCCAGACGTCGAGCCGGAGCGGGAAGGTCAGACTCCTCGCCATTCTCAACAGCCGGCCCTTCAAGGTACTCACCCACCCCCTTCCGGTCTGGTTCCTCTACTACTTCTCGATGTTCGCCTTCTTCCTGACGTTCGCTCTCAATTTCGCCATGACCCATATGTGGGTCATGGATCTGATCAATCTGGGATTCTTCTTCGCGTCCACGCTCTTCTGGTGGCCCCTGGTCGGCGTCGACCCGGTCCCTCACTGGAAGATGAGTTACGGAGCACGGATGGGCAACCTGCTCATCGGGGTGCCGCTCGAGTCGTTCCTCGCCCTCGCCCTTCTGAGCGAGACGCGGCCGGCCGCCTCGATGTACACGGTGGCGAGCACCCACTCGGGGGCCGCCATCCTCTGGATCGGCGCCGAGCTCTTCACGTTCCTCGCCCTGATCCCGATCTTCATCCAGTGGGTGAAGTTCGAGGAGCGCAAGGGCGCACGCTTCGACGCCCAACAGGACGCCGAGCTGACGGCCAACGGGACGCAGGCCTTCCCCGTCGTCGACCGCTGAACGGTCGTTCGCCTGCCCGCGGGTTCAGGAGCTGGATTGCGGAGCGAACGTGTAGGTATACGGCGTCTGGTGGGGCGAGTTGAGGAACACGCCATGCCCGTTGATGTAGATGGCCACGGCTACTGCGGCCGATCCCACCTGGACGGTCATGGTTCCCTTGGCCGGGAAGCTCAAGAGCTTGCCGGCCTGTTGGACACCACTGACCAGAGGAGTCGGCGAGTCCGAGCTGGTGACCTGCACCCAGCACGTACCCGATGTGGCGATGTTGACGGTGAACTTCTGCGTGTTGACCGTCCAGCTGGAGCTCTGCAGGGTGTATCCGACTCCGACGACCGCGGATGCCTGGTGGTTCTGACCCCCGCCGGCGGCGCCGCCCGGGTTCGACGCGGTGCTGGTGGGTGCGGCCACCCTGAGGATGTGCGACCGGACCAGCCACTCGGGCCGCCACTGCTGGATGGCGAACCCGGCCACCACCGCCAGCACAAGCACCAGGGCCAGGGCGGTGACCACCTTCAGCGACGTGGGTGCCCGCAGCCGGCGCCGGGCCTTGGCCACCGCCCGCTTGCTGTGCCTGATCTCCTGTCGCGGCACGACCGGAAACGTCCCGGTGGGTGGACCCGACCCCACGCCGTAGCCGTAGGCCCCCGAGCCCCCTGCCGCGGACCCGGCACCTACCCTCGGTACCTCGCCGGTCTGGGTGAAGGCCCGTAGGTGGTCGGGCTCGGTCGTCACCGCAGTGACCACGTTGGTCACCGAGCCCGCGCCGACCTGGTTGCGCTTGGCCCCGCTGGAGGACAGGGCGGGCGCCGGGACCGACGCCGACCAGGCGTCGATCATCTGGAGGGCCAGTGCGTCGCCGTCCAGGCCGAGGAAGGCGGCATAGCGCCTGAGGGTGGACAGGGCCAGGGCCTGATCGGGAAGGCTGGCCAGGTCCCCGTTCTCGAGGGCCTCGAGCTGGGTGATCGGCCGGCCCAGCCGGTCGTGCACGGCCAGCAGATCGAGGCCGCGCTCCTCCCTGGCTGCCCGAAGCAACCAGCCGATGCCCTCGGCGGAGGAGCTCGGCTTCTCGTCTTGGTCGTCGCGACGGCGCGCAGTCCCGCCGCGTTGCCAGAGCACCTTTTGTCTCCTGACTTTCCCGGTACGGCAAGCGTACCTGTTCACTCATGCTTTTCGGCGCGACTGGGGGCAGACTGAAAGCATTCCCTGCCGGGGGGCCGCCCCGGGTGCTGAATGGGGTCCGGAAAATGGACGGAGCCGGAAATGGACGGAGCGGGAAATGTTGCGAGCACAACTAGTGTTGAACCACGAGAAGGTCGTAACGGGAGAGGGATGTGCGGTGTCGAGCGTCGGCACCGAAAAGGAGGTAGGCCATGCCGGCAGTGACTGTGGACGATGTTCTCGCCCTACCCAGGGTGGCGGCACCGGATCCGGCGACGAGCGTCTCGAGGCCCGTGGTCTCGGTCACCAGCGCGCCGGCCGGGTTCGAAGGGGAGGGTTTTCCGGTCCGTCGGGCCTTTGCCGGCGTGGACCGGCACCACCTCGATCCGTTCATCCACATGGACCAGATGGGCGAGGTGGAGTACGCGCCCGGCGAGCCCAAGGGCACTCCGTGGCATCCCCACCGTGGATTCGAGACGGTGACCTACATGATCGACGGCACCTTCCAGCACCAGGACTCGATCGGTGGCGGAGGGCTCATCACCAACGGCGACACCCAGTGGATGACTGCCGGGGGCGGCATCCTCCACATCGAGGCGCCGCCCGAGGAGCTGGTGGCCAGCGGCGGGTTGTTCCACGGGATCCAGCTGTGGGTGAACCTGCCCAAGGCCGACAAGATGATCGCCCCCCGCTACCAGGACATCGGGTCTTCCAATATCGTGTTGCTGACCTCGCCCGATGGGGGGGCCCTGTTCAGGGTCATCGCCGGCGACCTCGGGGGTCATGCCGGGCCCGGATCGACCCACTCGCCCATGGCCATGGTGCACGCCACGCTGTCACCGGGGGCCAGAATCGACATCCCGTGGCGGACCGACTTCAATGCGCTCGTCTATGTGCTCGGCGGGCGGGGCACGGTCGGTACCGACGGGCATGCGGTCGGCACTGGGCGGCTTGCCGTCTTCGGTGAAGGGGAGACGCTGACCGTCACCGCAGATGCCGAGCAGGATTCGCGGACTCCGACGCTTGACATCTTGATCCTCGGCGGTCGACCCAT
>JBEKIU010000135.1:0-11770 GCA_050011635.1 Acidimicrobiales bacterium | reverse complement strand
GGTGGCTGAACCCCCGAGGCGGGCTGGAGGAGTCGGCCGAACCCGAGTCAGGCAGCCCGACCAGGCATCCGACATGCACGAGGTCGAGGTCGCGGTGTTGGGCCAGATCGAGATTTTCGGGGCGGCTCGAGAATTCACCAGGGCGTGGTCCAAGGAACTCGTCGTCTATCTGGCCATGCATCCGAACGGTGCCTCCAATGAGGCATGGGCCACTGCACTGTGGCCGGATCGCCTCATGGCCCCATCGAGTCTCCATTCGACCGCATCCGTTGCCAGGAGGGCACTTGGCCAGGCACGCAATGGCATCGACCACCTACCCCGATCGCACGGCCGACTGGCTCTGTCGGGCACCGTCGGCACGGATTGGGACAGATTCCTCGTTCATGCCGATGCCAACGACACCGGACGATGGCGCACCGCGCTCGAACTGGTACGGGGTCGGCCCTTCGAAGGGCTTCGATCATCGGACTGGCCCATTCTGGAGGGTATCGGTCCGGCCATCGAAGCCTCCATCGTCGATCTCAGCGGGCGATTGGCCGGATCCTGCCTGGCCGCGGGGGATGCTCGGGGAGCTGAATGGGCAGCTCGAAGGGGCCTGCTGGTCAGTCCGTATGACGAACGGCTCTACCGAATGCTGATGCGGGCGGCCGATGCCGGTGGCAACCCGGCGGGAGTCGAAGCAGTGATGTCCGAGCTGATCAAGCTTGTCGCCAACGAGATCGAGCCGCTTGATTCGGTTCATCCCAGCACGATGGATCTCTACCGTTCTCTCACTCGGCGACGGAACGGAACCGCCAGACTGTTGGATCCCACCTTCCACGCCACGTGAGCGACCGAGGTTGTCTACAGCATCAACTCCGCCATGGTCTGCAGGGTGTCGGGGCTGCCCGACACCAGCAGGGTGGTGGCGATGGACTCCTTCCACCCTTCGAGGTCGTCCCTGATCTTCTCCTTGGGCCCGATCAGCGCCGTGTCCTCGATCAGCGCGGTGGGGACGGCCGCCGCGGCCTCGTCCTTGTGGCCGGCCAGGTAGAGCTCTTGGATCTTGTTGGCCTCGGCCTCGTAGCCCATGCGGGCGAACACGTCGAAGTGGAAGTTCATCGACTTGGCCCCCATACCCCCGATGTAGAGGGCGATGAACGGCCGGTAGTTATCGGCGGCCCGCTCGATGTCGTCGTCGATGAGGGTCGGGGCGAAGGCGATGACCTCGAAGTCGTCGGCCGTGTGCCGGGCCCCGGGCCGACCGAAGCCCTCGGCCAGCGCCGGCTCGAAGGCCTTGACCGCGTTGGGCGAGAAGAAGATGGGGAACCATCCCTCGGCGATCTCCGCGGCCAGGGCCACGTTCTTCGGTCCCTCGGCCCCCAAAATGATGGGTATCTCGTTGCGCAGCGGGTGCACGATGGGCTTGAGCGCCTTGCCCAGCCCGGTGCCACCGGGGTAGGGGAGCGGGTAGTGGGGGCCGTCACTGGTGACCGGCGCCTCCCGGGCGATGACCTGGCGCACGATGTCCACATACTCCCGCGTCCGGGCCAACGGCTTCTCGAACGACTGCCCATACCAACCCTCGACGACCTGGGGACCGGACACGCCCAGCCCCAGCACGAACCGCCCACCCGACAGATGATCGAGAGTGATGGCGCCCATGCCCATGGCCGTCGGGGTACGGGCGGAGAGCTGGCAGAGCGCGGTGCCCAGGCGGACCCGCTTGGTCTGAGACCCCCACCAGCTGAGTGGGGTCAGCGCGTCCGAACCCCAGGCCTCCGCCGTCCAGATCGAGTCGAAGCCCAGCCGTTCGGCCTCGGCCACCAGCTCCGGGGCATTGGCGGGAGGGCCGGCGCCCCAGTAGCCGAGTTGTAGTCCGAGCTTCATGTCCTTCATGGTTCCTCCCTCGAGCGTGGCCCTTCGACCTTAGGTGACGCCGGCGACTGCGTGCCCGGCCCGTTCCCGGCCCGTGCCGGACTCAGCCCATGGGCCCGATGATGTGTTCGGCGAACTGTTCGCACATGGCCACCCGCGCGTCGTGGATCGACTCTGGCGTGTCGTGCTCGGTGGCCTCGACGGCCATCCACGGCGCACACAGGAGATCGGTCACCCCAGCGTCTTCGAGCCTGCGGTACAGGTCGAGGTCGGGGAAGGCCCGGACGGCCAGGTACACGGAGAACGGCTCGTTGTGCCGCCCGGCCTGCTTGAGGGCGTCGCTGATCTTCCCCACCTGGACGAAGGCCTCGTCGGGTAGGGCGGCACCGGTGTTGATCCATCCGTCGCACAGGGTGGAGGCCCGCTTCAACGCGGCGTCGGAGTCCCCGCCGCCCAGGATCGGCACCGGCAGCTTCGGCGAGGGGTTCATCTGGCAGGGTGGCACGTCGTAGTGGGAGCCGTGGTACTCCACCCAGCCCCCCGCCCACAGGGCCCGCAGAGCGGGGATCATGTCGTTCAGCCGCTTGCCGCGGGTGTGGAAGTCCTGACCGGTCTGGACGAATTCCTCCTCGCACCACCCCACGCCCACTCCCAGCCTGACCCGGTCGTGGGACAGAACGGCCGCCGTGCCCACGGACTTGGCCACCGTGATCAGGTCACGCACCGGTGCGATATAGATGCCGGTGGTGAAGGTCACGTTGGTGGTGACCGACGACAGCGAGGAGATGAGGCACATCGGATCGGGCCATTCGGTCTCCTTCTCCCAGAAGGGGGCGCCGTCCGGTGCCTTGGAGTACGTGTAGCGCGACGTGAGGTCTCGCGGGTTGAACAGATGGTCCGAGAAGTAGATCCCCGAGTAGCCCAGCTGATCGGCCGCCGTCGTCAGGGAGACGATCTCGTCGACGGGGAGGAAGGTGACTGCAAGGTGGAAACGCATATGACGTCCGCTTTCTGGAAGGCGGGCGGGCGTGAGCGACCGGCCGGCTCAGCGACCGACCGGGGCCGAGGGGGCGAAGGCCACCGGGATGTGCTTCACGCCGTTGATGAAATTGGAACGGAGCCGCGCCACCTTGCCGTCGAGCCGGATGTCGGGCACCCGGTCGAGGAGGCGGTCGAACATCACCCGGATCTCCATGCGGGCCAGGTTCGCCCCCAGGCAGAAGTGGGGCCCGCCGCCCCCGAAGGCCATGTGGTTGTTCGGCGACCGGCCGACATCGAACGTGTTCGGATCGGTGAAGACCGACTCGTCACGGTTGGCCGAGATGTGCCAGAAGATGACCTTGTCGCCTTCGGCGATCTGCTGGTCGCCGATCTTCACCTCGGAGGTGGCCGTCCGGCGGAAATGCATGACCGGGGAGACGTAGCGCAGCATCTCCTCGACCGCGGTGGGCAGGAGCGACCGGTCGGCCTTGAGACGCTCCCACTGCTCGGGGTGGTCGAAGAAGGCCACCATGGCACCCGAGATGAGGTTGCGGGTGGTCTCGTTGCCGGCCACGGCCAGCAGCAGGAAGAAGAGGTCGAGCTCGAGCTGCGTGAGCTGGTCACCGTCGATGTCGGCCTGGGTGAGCACACTGAACAGGTCCTGGTGGGGATCGAGACGCTTCTTGGCGCACAGCTCGTCGGCGTAGGCGAACAGCTCCATCGACGCCTGGGCCGGAGCGTCCGCGCTGACCTGGTACTCGGGGTCGTCCGAGCCGATCATCTTGTTGGACCAGTCGAACACGAGGTGTCGGTCCTCCTGGGGCACTCCCATCAGGTCGGCGATGACCTGCAGGGGCAGCTCGGCGGAGATCTGCTCCACGAAGTCGGCGGAGCCCGACTCGCAGACGGTGTCGATGATGGTGTCGGCCGATGCCACCACCTTGGCCTCCAGGTCGCGGATCATCCTCGGGGTGAAGCCCTTGTTGACCAGACGGCGGTAGCGGGTGTGCATCGGTGGGTCCATGTTCAGCATCATCATCCGCTGCTGGGCCAGCGCCTCATCGTCCATGTCGTGGAAGAGCGCCGCCGACCGGTAGGAGGAGAAGTGCTCGTAATCCCGATTGACGCCCACGCAGTCGTCGAACCGGGTCACCGACCAGAACCCCTCGGCGAAGCCCTCGGGGTCGGGATGCCACTGGACCGGCGACTCCCGCCGGAGGTAGGCGAACCACTCGAAGGGGACTCCGTCCACGAAATTGGCGGGATCACACAGGTCGATGTCCGTAACTTCCATGGTGTCTCCCCCGTAGTCGGTGCTGGGTCGCCGCCTCTCGACGGCGGCACGGCGACCCTCGGTGTCGATGACGTTTCTAGAACGTGTATCAGTTATCATAGGCGAGCGGCAGCGGTTCCACGACATCCGTGGCTCCACCGGCGCTTACAAACAAGGTGATGCGGTGCGGGGGGTCAGGGGGTCCGACGGGCAGCAGTTGCCCGAGGCCACGATCGGTCTTCCGCGGCCGTGGCAGCCACCACAGGCGTGGTGGCTGCGCCGGACCGAAGGCCACCGCAGCCATGGAAGACCGACGGACACCGAAGTCCTTGAGTGGAGGGATCACACGTCATGCACCTCGAAGAGACTTCCGAGCAGCTGGCCCTCCGGGAGGAGCTCCGGGCCTACTTCGCCGAGTTGCTCACCGACGATGTCCGCCACGCCCTCGACGCCCAGACCGAGGGCGGTGAGGTGTTCCGGTCACTGGTCCGGCGTATGGGCAAGGACGGGTGGCTGGGAATCGGCTGGCCCAAGGAGTTCGGCGGACAGGGCCGCCCGACCTCGGATCAGTTCATCTTCTTCACCGAGGTGCAACGGGCCCGGGCCCCGTTCCCCTTCGTCACCCTCAACACCGTGGGCCCGATGATCATGCGGTTCGGGACCGACGAGCAGAAGAGCTTCTTCCTGTCGGGGATCCTGGCCGGCGAGATCAACTTCGCCATCGGCTACACCGAGCCGGGTGCCGGCACCGACCTGGCCTCGCTGCGCACCCGCGCCGTGCTGGACGGGGACGAATGGACCATCAACGGGAACAAGATCTTCACCAGCGGCGCCGACCAGGCCGACTACATCTGGTTGGCCACGCGTACCGATGTGGACGCACCCAAGCACAAGGGGATCTCCATCTTCCTCGTCCCCACCTCGTCGCCGGGCTTCTCCTGCACCCCGCTGGTCACCGTGGGCGGTGTGGCCACGACCGCCTCCTACTACGACAACGTGCGGGTGCCCCGCACCGCCCTGGTCGGGCGGTTGAACGAGGGGTGGCGCCTGATCACCGGCCAGCTCAACCACGAGCGGGTGGGTCTGGCCGCCGTCAGCGCGCTCTCCCAACGTCTGTGGGTCGAGACCGCCGAGTGGGTGGTCGAGCACGACATGGCCGATGTCGGATGGGTGCAGGCCGACCTGGCCCGGACCTATGCCCTCCTCGAAGCCCAGAAGCTGCTCAACTGGCGCATGACGGCGAAGGTGGCCGACGACACCCTCGGGCCGGCCGACTCGTCGGCGGTCAAGGTGTTCGGCACCGAATCGGCCGTCGAGATCTACCGGCGCCTGTTGGGAGTGGTCGGGGCCGGCGGCTACCTCAGCCCCGGCTCTCCCGGGGCGGTGCTCCACGGCGAGCTCGAGCGGGCCGGCCGTCAGGCCCAGATCAACACGTTCGGTGGCGGGGTCAACGAGGTGCAGCGCGAGATTCTGGCCATGGCCGGCCTGGGCATGAAACGGTCGTCGCGGTGAGCTCGTCGACGGCAGTGCCGGGGACATCCGGCCCGGCCTCCGGTGGGACGGCGCTCGACGACCAGCTGCAGGCGTTCGTGGGGATGGCCACGGGGGTGGCCACCAGGGGGCAGGATCCGGTCAACCTGCCGATGATCCGGCACTGGGTCGAGGCCATGGGCGACCACAACCCGGTGTACGTGGACGAGGATGCGGCGCGTGATGCCGGGTTTCCGGGCATCATCGCCCCTCCCACCATGCTCCAGGCCTGGATCATGCGCGGCCTGCGTGCGTCACTGGAGTCGGACCGGGCCCGCTCCGTCGGAGAGGTGAGCGCCGACTCGCCCAGCGACAACCTGATGGGCCTGCTCGACGAGGCCGGGTTCACCTCCGTGGTGGCCACCAACTGCGATCAGCACTACGTGCGTCCGTTGGTGCCCGGCGACCACCTCGAGGCCAGCTCGATCATCGATGAGGTGTCCGGGGAGAAGGCCACGGGCCTCGGGGCCGGCCACTTCATCACCACCCGACTGGAGTTCACCGATCAGCACGGCGAGCTGGTGGCCACCATGCGGTTCCGGATCCTCAAGTTCAAGCCGAGGCCGAAAGCGCCGGCCGGCGAATCAGCACCCGGTGCCACTGCTCGTCCGAAGCGTCCCCGCCCCGCACTCACCCAGGACAACAGCTTCTTCTTCGAGGGGGCGAAGGAGCACAGGCTTCTCATCCAGCGGTGCACGAACTGCGGCACCCTCCGGCACCCGCCCCGCCCCTCGTGTGCCAACTGCCGCTCGTTCGAATGGGACGCGGCCACCGCCTCGGGCCGGGGAACGATCTACAGCTTCGTGGTCAACCACTATCCCCAGGTCCCCGCGTTCGACTACCCGCTGGTGGTGGCGCTGGTCGAGCTCGAGGAAGGAACCAGGCTGGTGGCCAATGTGAGCGGAATCACCCCCGCGGAGGTAGCCATCGGTATGCCGGTGGTGGCCGACTTCGTGGAATTCGACGAGGACCTGACACTGCCGGTGTTTCGCCCGACACCGGATGGACAGGCGACCAGAGAGACGAGGAAGAGCTGATGGACTTCACGTTCGACGAGGAGGAGCGGGCCATCCAGGAGACCGCCGAGGGTCTGTTCACCGGGTTGAGCACGCCCGAGCGGGTCCAGGAGGTCGAGGCCGGCGAGGACCGCATCGACCGTGAGCTGTGGGCGGCGTTGGCCAAGGCCGACCTGCTCGGGCTCACCGTCCCCGAGGCCTACGGAGGAGGCGGGTTCGGCATGGTGGCGCTGGCCCTGGTGCTCGAGGCCCAGGGGCGCTCGGTGGCGCCGGTGCCGTTGTGGGCCACCGTCGCGCTCGGGTCCATGCCCATCGCCGAGTTCGGGAGCGAAGCCCTGCGTACCGTGGTCCTTCCCGGAGTGGCGACGGGGGACACGGTTCTCACCGCCGCGCTGGTCGACGTCGCCGGTGACATCTCACTCGGAGGTCCCGGCCGACCGTCGGTGTCGGCGACCTCCGGTCCCGACGGCGTGGTCCTGACCGGGACCGCCTTCGCCGTCCCAGCCGCCCACGTGGCCGATCGGGTGTTGATCCCGGCGGCTCTGGACGACGGCGTGATCGTCGCCGTGGTGGACCCGACCGCCGTTGGAGTCACCATGGAGCGGGCCTTCACCACCAACCGCGAGATCCACCCCCACCTCCACCTGGACGGGGTGAAGGTCGCCCCCGACGATCTCCTGGCCGCCGGGGATCCGGGGCGCGGGCACGAGGTGGTGACGTGGATCCTCAACCGGGCCTGGACCGGCTTGTGCGCCCTGCAGGTGGGGGTGACCGAGGCCGCGGTGGCCCAGACGGCCGCCTATCTCAACACCCGCGAACAGTTCGGTCGTCCGCTGTCGACCTTCCAGGGGACGATGCTGCGGGCGGCTGACGCGGCCATCGACACCGAGTCGATCCGGGTCACCATGTGGCAGGCGGCATGGCGCCTGGACCACGGGCTGGATGCCGAGCTCGCCATCAGCGTGGCCTCATGGTTCGCGGCCGAGGCCGGCCAGCGGGCGGTCTTTGCCACCCAACACCTCCACGGGGGCATGGGTGCGGACATCTCCTATCCCATCCACCGCTACTTCCTGTGGGGCAAGCAGATCGAGTTGCAGCTCGGGCCACCGAGCGGCCAGCTGGCCCGGCTGGGACGACAGTTGATCGGGGAGCTGCGGGCCGGAAGGCCGGTGGCGGTATGAGCGCGAAGGCCGGAGTCGCCGGCGCCGTCTACACGAAGACGCTCAGGTTCGAGGCTGTGTCGGTGGGCGACGCTCTGCCCGAACTGGCCCTGCCCCTGACCCGTACCCTCATCGTGTCGACGGCCATCGCCTCCCGCGACTACCAGGACGTCCACCACGACTCGGTGCTGGCCGCAGAGCGCGGGTCGAAGGACATCTTCATGAACATCCTCTCGACCAACGGGATCGTCGGACGCTATGTGACCGACTGGGCGGGGCCCGGCACGGTGATCACCGATGTCAACATCCGCCTGGGCGCTCCCAACTACCCCGACGACACCATGACGCTGACCGGTTCGGTGACGGCCAAGGACGAGTCGGTGGACGAGGAAGGCCGGGGCGCCGTCGAGGTCACCGTGCGAGGGGCCAACAGCCTCGGGGACCACGTCACGGGAACGGTCAGGCTGCTCCTCCCGTCGGGCCCGGCCGGGGCCAACGGGTCGGCCCGATGAGCGGGGACCGGCACTCGTTCACCGGCGACACCGCCATCGTGGGCATCGGAGCCACCGAGTTCTCCAAGGAGTCGGGGCGCAGCGAGCTCCGCTTGGCCGTCGAGGCGGTTGACCTCGCCCTCCGTGACGCCGGCATCGAACCGGCCGAGGTCGATGGTCTGGTGACCTTCAGTTCCGACACCAACCCGGAGATCGAGATCGCCAGGAGCCTGGGTATGGGCGAGCTGACATTCTTCAGCCGCATCCACTACGGCGGTGGCGCCGGGTGCGGGACCATCCAGCAGGCGGCCATGGCCGTGGCCTCGGGCGTCGCCGATGTCGTGGTCTGCTACCGGGCGTTCAACGAGCGCTCGGGCAACAGGTTCGGCGCCGGCGTGCAGGACCGGCCCCCGGTGCCCAACGCGGAGACGGCCAACTTCGCCTGGTACGCGCCGTTCGGGCTGCTGACGCCGGCCCAGTGGGTGGCCATGGCTGCCCAGCGCTACCTGCACATGACCGGCGCCACGTCCGAGGACCTGGGACGGGTGGCCGTCGCCGATCGCCGGCACGCGGCCACCAACCCGAAGGCATGGTTCTTCGAGAAGCCGATCACCCTCGAGGAGCACCAGGCATCGCGATGGATCGTCGAACCGCTCCACCTGCTCGACTGCTGCCAGGAGACCGACGGGGGCCAGGCACTGGTGGTCACGTCCCTCGAACGGGCGAGAGACCTGCCGAGCACCCCGGCGGTCATCGAGGCTGCGGCCCAGGGCGCGGGTCCAGGCCAGGAGATGATGACCTCCTACTACTACGACGATCTGTGCGGGCTGGGCGAGATGGCCGCGGTGGCCAGGCAGCTGTGGCAGACGTCGGGGCTCTCGCCGGCCGACATCCAGACGGCCGTGCTCTATGACCACTTCACCCCGTACGTGCTCTACCAGCTCGAAGAGCTCGGCTTCTGCGCCAAGGGCGAGGCCAAGGACTTCGTGCGGGACGGGAACATCGAGATCGGCGGGGGACTACCGGTCAACACCCACGGAGGCCAGCTCGGCGAGGCCTATCTGCACGGGATGAACGGCATCGCAGAGGGCGTCCGCCAGGTTCGGGGGACCTCGTACAACCAGGTCCCCGAGGTGGAGCACGTGCTGGTCACTGCCGGGACCGGGGTCCCCACCAGTGGTCTGATCCTCGGAGCAGACGACTGAGGTCAGGCACGGTCGTACGCCGGCCGACGGACCGGGGGCCGGCCCTCAGCTCGGGCCCTCCTCGTCCCGCCACTGCCGGAACAGGTCGGTGAACTCCCTGCGGACCTCCGGCGTCAGGTCGTCCGGGTGGAGGGTTCCGGTGGCCCGGATGGTGGCTCGCATCTGCTCGAGGTAGTTCGTGCAGTTCGGACACTTGCGCAGGTGGGCTTCGAAGCGCCGCCGGTCCGACCGGGACAGGTTCTCCTCCAGATAGTCGTTGACCAGCTCCACCACCTGCTGGCACACGAGCTCGTCCCTGCGTCGTAGCAACATGGTCAGCGACCCCTCGTGGCCAGCTCTGCCTCGAGCATGGACCGGAGCCGGCTCCGGCCGCGGTGCAGCAGCACCCGCTGGTTCCCCTCGCTGATGCCCAGCACGTCGCAGACGTCGTGGCTGGCCAGGCCCTCGACATCACGCAGGAGGACGATCTCCCGTTGCCTCGGGGGAAGGTCCGAGAGGGCATCGCTCAGGCACTTCGACCATGTGGCCGCCACCAGTCTGTCGTCGGCATCGGCCCACGATTCGAGGGGTTCGGCCCACGCTCCTGCACTGTCGAAACGTGAAGGATCCACCGCAGGCTCGTTGTCGGTGAACGGCAGGTCGCGGTGCTCTCTGGTCCCGGCCGTTCGGGCCCGGTTGACGAGGATGCGGAACAGCCAGGTCTTGAACGACGACCGACCCTCGAACCGGTCCACCCCGCGGACAACCCCCATCCAGGTGTCCTGGACGGCTTCTTCGGCCACCGCCTCGCTCGGCACGTAGGCGCGGGCCAGTCGCAGGAGGGATCCGTTGTAGCGGCCGACCAGCATCACGAACGCGTCCTCGTCGCCGGCCCGGAGGCGGGAGAGGAGGTTCCCGTCGGTCTCCATGGGGTGGATGGTACGCCAGGCACCCGATGGGCGGGGCGCGGCGGACCCCGGACCTCTACGCCACACGGGAAGGACACCGACGACCGACTGGGATGGAAGGACACACGGTTGCAGTCGCCGCAACGGGCGACGGCGTTACACCTGTGCGTGTCAGTGGCTGATCGATTGCCGCCGGACACCCTGTAACGGAACCTCACGCCGGCGGACTGAACCGCGTCATCCCACTCACGCAAGGAGCGTCATGCCCATGAAATCCATCATTCGATCCGGCTTGACCGTGGCCGCTGTCGCCGCCGGGCTCATCGGCTTCGCAGGGACGGCCGCGGCGTCGCCCCAAGGCCAACGGCAGCGACATCGACGTCTTCGGTGTCGGGTTCCACGGCTGGCTCTCGTCCCACCCGGTGGTGAACGCTGAACCCGGGACGGTTCCCTTCGGCGTGACCTTCGATGCCGCAGGCCACCTGGTGGTGGCCGAGGCCGGTACCGAGGCGCTGGCCACCTTCGACCTCCTGCCCGACGGGACGGTCACGCTGCTCGATGCCGTCCCCACCGGCCAGATGGCGACCTGCTGGATCGCTCAGGCCGATGGCTACCTGTACGCCTCCAACGCCGGAAGCGGCTCGGAGAGCAGGTATGCCGAGGGACCCGGTGGTCAGCTCGACCTGCTCGGGGCCACGACCACCGATCCGGGGACGGTCGACGCCGCAGCTTCGCCCGACGGCCAGTTCCTCTACGTCCAGACCGGGGGAACCGGGATCGTCGACGAGTTCCACGTCACTGCCGGCGGGAGCCTGACCGAGGTCGGCTCGGTGACCGTGCCCGGTGCCGTGGCCGGAGAGGGAATCGTCGTTTCCTAGCCCTCCCATCCGCAGGAGGCCGAGTCGGCGAGCCGGCCGACGCCCAGCGGTGGCCCGGGTTCCTTCCCGGTGCCGCCGCTGGTGCGCGCCCGCAGGTCGAGCGGCAGCGGTTGAGAGGGTCGCCCCGCCGGTCCCTCAGCGGTCGGCGACGGCCTGATCCAGGGCATCGGCGTCGGCCGGGAGCAGCCGTCGGTACGGCGCATCCTTCGCCGGCCGCCACCACACCGGATCGTTGCATCGCCACCCTTCGGCCCGGAGCACCCGCTTGAGGACCTTGGTGGTGGCCGTCACCGGCAACCGATCGCTGATCCGGACGTAGCGCGGCGCCCACTTGGTGCCCATGTCCTGCTCGCCGGCCAGGAAGTGGGCGAATCCCTCGGGGTCGAACTGGCGTCCGTTGGCCAGGAGCAAGGCGGCCATCACCTGGTCACCGACCACCGTGTCGGGCACGGCGTAGACCGAGGCCAGCACCACGTCGGGGTGCCGTTGGAG
>JBEKIU010000134.1:0-11785 GCA_050011635.1 Acidimicrobiales bacterium | reverse complement strand
GGGCCCGGCCAGGGCCGGCCGCTTCCACCGCGTCGAGCGCGGTGGCACCACGGGTGGGGTCGCGGCCCACCAGGTGAACATCGGCACCGAGGCCGGCCAGCGCGGTGGCGGTCGCCAGGCCGATACCTGACGTGGCCCCGGTGACCAGGGCCACGCGGCCCACCATCGGAGGCGGCTCGTCCCACTCCTCCAACCGGCGGCGGATCCCGATCCCGACGCGGCTGAAGCTCGGGGCCACCGTCGCTTCGGCAACGGCGTCCGCGGCCCGGGCCAGAGCGTGCCGGGCACCGTGCGCGTCCACGTTCAGGCCGCCAGTGCCGCGCGCAGGCCGACGATGGCCCGATCCCCGATGCGCCGGAACGAGCGGCCGAGGAAGGGGGTGAAGAGGGCCGCTCCACCCTTGAGACCCAAGGTTGCGTCGTAGGTGAGGGCCGAGCCGCCCCCGGCCTCGGGAACGACCTCGATCACGTCGGTGGATCGCACCATCGAGTTCTCCGCGCTGAGCACGACCCGGTGGGGTCGGTCGAAGGCGTCGATGCGGTACCTGAGGGGGACGGCCCGACCGAAGACCCGAACCACGAGGGAGTAGGTGCTGCCGAGGCCGGCCGCCCCGGGTCCGTCCTCGGTGGCCTTCGTCACACCGGGGTCCCACTCGGCCGCGTTGGAGAAGTGGGCCATGTAGTCGAAGACCTCGGCCGGTGGCCGTGGTGACGTGATGCGGGCGCGGTAGGTTGCCATAGGGAAAGTTTAGTACTAAATTTGATCCGAGGATAGCCCCGGTCCGAACAACGGGTATCCGAGAGCACGAAAGAGGAGCGTCATGCGGATCGCCATCATCGGGAGCGGGGTATCCGGCCTGGTCACGGCCCACCTGCTCCGTGGGCGCCACGATGTCGTCCTCTACGAGTCAGACGGGCGCCCGGGGGGCCACTGCCACACCCACCGGATCGAGCTGCCCGAACTGACCTGTGATGTCGACACCGGGTTCCTCGTCTACAACGAGCGCACCTACCCCTTGTTCTCGCGCCTCCTCGACGAGCTCGGCGTCGCCTCCAAGCCCAGTGACATGAGTTTCAGCGTGGCCGACCAGCGCACCGGCCTCGAGTGGCGGGGAACGTCGTTCTCCACCGTCTTCGCCCAGCGCCGCAACCTGGCCCGGCCCGAGTTCCTGCGCATGCTGGCCGACGTGGTCCGCTTCAACCGGTTGGCCCGGGGCGTCCTGGCCGACCCGCCTCCCGACGACGTGACGTTGGAGGAGGTCCTGGCCCCGCACCGCTGGTCGGCCGGATTCCGGGACTGGTACCTCGTCCCGCTGGGCTCGTCCATCTGGTCGGCCGACCCTTCCACGTTCACCCGGATTCCCGCCGCCACCTTCGCCCGCTTCTTCGAGCGCCACGGACTGCTCGATGTGCGCGACCAGCCGAGGTGGCGGACCGTGGACGGCGGCTCGCAGCGCTATGTCGATGCCATCCTGGGCCCGTTGCGCGACGAGGGCCGCCTCCGGCTCGGGTCCCCGGTGGGCAAGATCCGCCGGGAGCCCGGTGGCGTCGAGGTGGTGAGCGAGGCCGGGGTCGACACCTACGACCACGTCGTGCTGGCCACCCACAGTGACCAGGCCCTGTCCCTCCTGTCGGATCCCGACCGGAGGGAGCGCGAGACGCTCGGTGCACTGCGCTACCAGTCGAACCGGGCCGTCCTGCACACCGACGCCAGCCTGCTGCCCGCCGAGCGCCGGGCCTGGGCCAGCTGGAACTACCACCGCCTCGAGGCCGGGCAGGACGAGGCCACGCTCACCTACTACCTGAACCGTCTCCAGGGCATCGACTCGGCCACCCCGGTGCTGGTCACCCTCAACCGTGACGAGGCCATCGATCCGGGCAAGGTACTGGCCCGCATGGAGTACGCCCACCCCGTTCTGGATCCGGCTGCAGCGCGGGCCAAGGGCCACAAGGGTGAGATCAACGGCACCCGGCGCACCTGGTTCGTGGGCGCATACTGGGGCTACGGCTTCCACGAGGACGGCGTGCGCAGCGCGGTGGAGACGTGCAGGGCCATGGGGGTGGTGTGGTGACCGTCGTCGGCCGCGCCGCTGTCGCAGGCCCTCCCCGCATCACGACACCGGTCGACGGAGTGGAGCGGGACGGGGCCACGGCCTCCCTGCCCTCCTGGCCCGACCGGGATGCAAACGGCCTGCGCAGCGCCATGTACGAGGGTGTGCTCGTCCACGCCCGCTTCGGCCCCGGGCCGACCCACTCGTTCCGCTACAAGGTGGCCACGCCGCTGCTCGACCTGGCCGAGGTCGACGACGTGATGGGCCTGCACCCGGCCTGGTCGGCCCGGCGGGCCGCCCCGGTTCGGTTCCGGCGCGGGGATTTCCTGGGTGACCCGGCCGTGCCCCTCGACCAGGCGGTGCGGGACCTGGTCGCCGGACGCACCGGGCGGCGTCCCGGTGGCCCGGTCGCCCTGCTGGCCAACCTGCGCACCTGGGGCTGGTTGTTCAACCCCATCAGCCTCTACTTCTGCGCCGATGTTGGAGACCATCCGGGTGAACAGGGACGGATCGACTCCGTGGTAGCCGAGGTGGAGAACACGCCGTGGCACGAGCGCCACGCCTACGTGGTCGGCCCTCCGGGGAGGCACCGCTTCGCCAAGGAGCTCCATGTGTCACCGTTCCTCCCTCCTGACCTCGACTACGAGCTCCGCTACACCGCCCCGGGTCCGGAGCTCACCGTCGGCCTCGACGTACTCCGGGCCGACCGGCGCCTGTTCGCCGCCACCCTCTTCCTGCGCCGTCGCGCCCTTGACCGTGCAGCACTCGGCCGTCTCCTGTGGAATTACCCGGCGATGACGCACCGCGTGACCGCCGGCATCTATGCCCAGGCGGTCCGCCTCCGGCTGAAGGGCGCCCCGTTCTTTGGTCATCCGGCGCGCCGGACGGACGGGCCGGCATGCCCACGACCGGATCCTGCCCACACGTCTGCGAGGTGACGTCCGAACGATGACCCGGACCTATGATCCCGTGAGAGGTGACACCGCGTCGGACGACACGGTCGCGGACACCTCGGAAGCAGACAGGACCAGCGTGAACGGTGTGTCGAGGGCCGGGGTCGTGGCCGACGGCGCCGACGTGGCCACGGTACGGTCGGCGCAGGACCGGGTGCCCGAAGGGGTGCGCGACCGGAGCAGCCGGCGCCCCGCTGTCCGGCCCGACCGTCAGAGGAGCGCCGACCTGTGGCGCTGGATCGTGCTGACGGCCGGGGATCGTGCCGGTGGCGCGGCGATCGAGGTCACCGAAGGGAACGAGACATTCTGCGTGGGCCGGGGTGAGCCGACGGCCCGGGTCACGGTGCACGACCGCCGCGCCTACCGCGCCCTGCTGCGGGCGGCCTCGGTCGGCCTCGGAACCTCGTACGTGGCCGGCTGGTGGGACAGCGACGACCTGACCGCGCTGGTCCGTGCCCTGGCCCGCGACACCCGCCCGCTACGCGAGCGCCTGGACCGGCTGGGGCGGGCATGGGGCGCCGTCCTCGACGTCCCGGCCCGCCTGGCCGCCCCGGGCCGGGACGATGACAAGCGCAACATCACCGGTCACTACGACCTCTCGAACGACTTCTTCGCCCTCATGCTGGACGAGACCATGACCTATTCGTGCGCCGTGTTCGACCGGCCCGGTGTCTCACTGGCCGAAGCCCAGGAAACCAAGATGGACCGGATCTGCGTCAAGCTCGAGCTCACGCCCACCGACCACCTGGTCGAGGTGGGCTCGGGTTGGGGTGGCCTGGCCGTCCACGCCGCCACCCGCTTCGGCTGCCGGGTCACCACCACCACGATCTCCGAAGCCCAACGCTCCTATGTGGAGCGTCGCGTGGCCGAAGCCGGACTGTCCGACCGCATCACCGTGATCGGGCTCGACTGGCGGGATCTCACCGGCAGGTTCGACAAGCTGGTCTCGGTGGAGATGGTCGAGGCGGTGGATTGGCGGTGGCACGACCGGTTCCTGGCCAGGTGCTCCGATCTGCTCACCGATGACGGGCTGGCCGTCATCCAGGCCATCGTCATAGACGACCGCAGCTTCGAGCGGGCCAAGCGTCACCAGGACTTCGTGCGCCGCATGGTCTTCCCCGGCGGCTGTCTCCCCTCGGTGGCCTCGCTCACCACGAGTCTGGCCCGGTCCACCGACCTGCGCATCGTGGACCTCGAGGATGTCGGCCGCCACTACGCCGAGACGCTACGGCGCTGGGCGGACAACCTGGCCGTGCACGCCGACGCGGTGGCGGCCCTCGGGGTGGGTCGGGAGTTCCGCCGTCTCTGGGACCTCTATCTCGCCTACTGCGAGGCTTCGTTCCTCGAACGCCACATCAGCGACGTCCAGTTCGTCCTGGCCAAGCCGGGCCGGGCCGGGCATCTGGCCACCCGACCCGCATGATGGCCCCGGCTGCCGACGCCCCACGTCCTCCCGTCCCGAGACCTGGTCGACCAGGTGGGGCACCCTGACACCGGCCGGACACCGGCCGACCGGTACGGAACCCAGCGGAAGCCCCGGTCCGACCATGGGGCGGAACTAACGGGCGGCGGCGAGTTCCTCGATGGCCCCGACCAACTCGTCGCCCCGGCGGCCGGTGAAGCCGTCAGCCCCGAGGCGCCGTGCATGGTCGGCATCGTTGATGGCGGCCCCCCCGAGCAAGACCGTGGTGCCGGGAAGTGCATTGTGCAGATGGGTGACGACGCGGCGGGCCGAGGTGGTCGAGGCCCGGGTGGTGCAGGCCATGGCGACGGCCAGCAGATCGGGCACGCCGTCCAGCGCCTGGGCCAGCGCGTCGGCCGGCGTGTCCGCACCGAGCTCGACGACGTTGAAGCCCGCCCACCGCAACAGGTCGGCGGCGATGGCCACCGGGGCCGAGTGCAGCTCGGCCGGCGGCGTGGTGATGACCACGCTGCCGCGCTTGGGGCCACGGCGGATGAACCTGGCGCCGATGCGCGAGATGAGCCGCACCGCCACCGCACTGGCCCGATGCTCGTCGGCCACGGTGAGCTCACCGGCGTGCCAGCGGTCCCCGATGGATTCGAGGGCCGGTGCCACGAGTTGGAGGAGTGCCTGGGACGGGGTGTGGTCGGAGGCAAGGGCACTCTCGAGCACGCCCCAGGCGCCGGGTTCGTCGCCGGCCAGGAGCCGGGCCTCGAGCTGTTTGGTGACCGCGGCCCGGGCCACCGGTTTCCGGGAGCGGCGGGGGGCCGCCGGCTTCATGCGGGCCAGGTCGTCGGGGTCGACCTGCCAACTACCCCCGACGCGGGTTGCCGGGAGCTTGCCGGTTCGGACATAGCGGTAGACCGTCATGTAATGCACGCCCAACTCGTCCGCAGCCTGCGCCAGGGTCAATGGGTCCTTTTGCATCTCTGCTTTCTTCCGACTCCGGCTGGTGGCACCGCACGGTGCTGATGACGCCGTAATTTAGCAGTAAATGTGTCGGAAGAGGGAATCGGGGGGACGAAGTCCCTGGTCGTCTCGCCGCGGTCAGCGGGAGTTGGGAAGGTCAGGTCTGCCCTCGCAGCTGTGGCCATGCCGTGCTATCCATGAGACGGGCGTTCCACGAGGATCGGAGAGAGGGGGCAGCGATGATGGACCGGACGGGCACGAGACGACGGAGATTGCGCAGCACCCGGGTGGCGGTGGGGGCTGTGGCCGCGTTCACGATCGGCGTGGCTCCGGCGGTGGGAGCGTCGGTGACCAGGCCCGGGCCTCCGACGGGGGTCGAGGTCACGCCGGGGAATGGATCAGCGCTCGTCGCCTGGCGCGCTCCGGCGAGCAACGGCGGATCTGCCATCACCGGCTATACGGCGAAAGCAGAAGCCGGTGGCAAGTCGTGTTCGACAACCGGTGCGAAGGCCTGCAGCATCCTCGGCCTGACCAACGGCGATCTCTACTCGGTCACGGTCACGGCACGGAACGCCAAAGGTCCGAGTCCGGCATCGGTTCCCGCCGCAGTTCGGGTCGGTGCGCCCCTCGCTCCCACCAGGGTGATGGGAACGCCTGAAGTTGACGAGATCACGGTGAGTTGGCGAGCACCGGCCACCAACGGCAGCGCAATCACCAGGTATTCAGTGACGGCGACCCCGGGGTCGAAGACCTGCGTCTCTCCCCGTAGAACGTCCTGCACGCTGACCGGTCTCACCGATGGCACCGCCTACCGGTTCACAGTCGTTGCCGCCAACCAGAGGGGGACGGGACCAGCGTCAAAGCTCACCGGACCGGTGTCGCCGGGCTTTCCCGGACTGACGATGCCGAACGCGAGCCAGGCGGTGTGGACGCCAGGGGAATGACACCATCCTGAGCTCGGGAACGGAACGTTCTACGGGATGTGGCTAGAAGATGGCGATCGGATTCACCGGGGAGGCGGTGCCCTGGCGCAACACGAGCGGGGCAACGGCAAGGAGGAAGCTCCAGCGCCCGGCGGCGGTGCACGCCACCGACAGCTCGTCGAGATCGAGATTGTCGAGAAGATGGATGCCCATCACCACGATGGCCACGGTGTGGATCGGCATGGGGACGGCGTCGACACGCGACGGCAGGACATCAGAGACGCCGTCACTACCGAGCAGCGCCACCTCCCGCTGGTGGAGCCAGGCCAGACAGGAGGCATCGAGGCCGGCCATGCCATCACTTGGAGGCCAGGGGCCGTGGGACGCTCGCCACCGCCATCGCCCGGTCCGCACAAAGAGGGCATCCCCACTCTGTACGGTGACGCCGGTTGTCCTCTCAGCCGATTCCAGGTCCTCGGGGAAGATGGGCTCTCCCGGCTCCAGTGCCTCGACGCCCCGGATGGCGGGCACGTCGACGAGGACCCCTCTGGTGATGATTCCGGATCTGAGGTGATGGATTCCGAGTTCGGCTGCGCCGTGGGCGGTCACGGTGTCGATGTCGTAGCCGTTGTAGAGCTTTCCTTCGTGGAAGATGTGGCACAGCGCGTCGATGTGACTGGTCGAGAAGCCATGCGGGGCAAGGGCGAAATAGTCGGCGCCATAGCCCTCGGTTGCGGTACCGATCATGTGGTGGACGACCGGCGTCGGGTTGTCCGGAGCTGATTGGGTGGGTAAGGGCCGGGCACAGGATACGGTCCGGCCCGACCGCACACCCGATGCTGCGGCCGCGGTGACCTCCGCGGTGATGAAGTTCAGCGTCCCGAGTTGGTCGTTCGGCCCCCATCGACCCCAATTGGAGAGTCGATTGTGGAGACTCCGGACCGCATCTGTGCTCATGGCTTTCTGCGGCACGCCGATCAGAGTACCGGCAGGGGGATCCCTCCGGCCGGTGGTCGGTCGAAGAGCGGATCAGAGAGGCACGACCACTCCGCCGGCCGCCTCGGGCCACCGCTTCTCAGCCGGCCCGGCTGACTCCCAGGTGCACCCGTCGCGATGTCGGTGGCGTAGAGATCGGGCCGCATCGGGCCGACGAAGTCCACGTCGGGCGGCTGTTGTCCCGGTTTCCGACCGAGACGGCCACCCCGAGTCCCAGGGCCCGGGAGATCCGGACAGAATCCAAGTAGCGTTCGGTCCATGCCCGACCGGCTGAGTCCCCTCGACTCGTCCTTCTTGAACATCGAGGACGGTGTCAGCCACATGCACATCGCCTCCATCGGGATCTTCGAGGGGCCGGCGCCGCGCATCGAGGACCTGGTGTCCATGATCGCCGGCAAGCTCGGCCACGTCCCCCGCTACCGGCAGGTGGTCGAGCGGGTGCCCGGTGACCTCGGCCGGCCGGTCTGGGTCGATGATGCGCACTTCAACATCGACTACCACGTGCGCCACACCGCGCTTCCTCCGCCGGGCGGCGAGGCCGAGCTCCGCCGCCTGGTCGGCCGGATCATGTCCCAGCAACTCGACCGATCCAAGCCCCTGTGGGAGATCTGGATGGTCGACGGGCTGGAAGGGGATCGCTGGGCGATGGCATCGAAGAGCCACCACTGCATGGTCGACGGGGTATCGGGGACCGAACTGCTCTCGGTGATCATGGACGTCTCCCCTGAGGCCGTCCTGCCCGATATCGTCCCGTGGAGGCCGGAGCCGCCTCCGAGTTCCTTCTCGATGGCGCTCGAATCACTGATCGACATGGTCAAGAGTCCCTATGAGCAGTTCCGGGCGGTACGCGCCGCGTTGCGGGTTCCTCGGGAGGCGACCCGGCAGCTCATCGGGGTCGCCAGCGGTCTGACGTCGATGATGGGTGTTGTCCGTCCCACCCCGGCCTCGTCGCTCAACGGGCCGATCGGACCCCATCGCCAGTGGGCCTGGGCCACCGCTTCGGTCGACGACATCAAGGCGGTGCGTCGGGAGCACGGCGGATCGTTCAACGACGTCGTGCTGGCCTGCATCACCTCCGGCTTCCGCGAGCTCCTGTTGTCCCGGGGAGAATCGGCCGATCGGATCGTGCGGACCATGGTCCCCGTATCGGTACGGCCCCGTGACGACCGGGGAGTGGCGGTCGGTGACGGCGAGCTGGCCAACAAAGTGTCGGCCATGTTCGCCGAACTCCCGGTCTACGAGACGAATGCAGTGAAGCGGTTGCGAGCGGTCACCGAGCAGATGGCACATCTCAAGAACTCCAACGAGGCGGTGGCGGGCGAGGCTCTCACCTCGCTTTCCGGGTTCGCTCCTCCGCTGCTGCTCGCCCTGGGCGGTCGGCTGGCGACCAAGGGGTCACAGCGCAACATCAACACGGTGACCACCAACGTGCCGGGCCCACAGATTCCCCTCTACGTCCTGGGCCGGAAGATGCTCGAGGCCTATCCGTTCGTCCCGCTCGGCGGGCAGATGCGGGTGACCGTGGCCATCTTCTCCTACAACGGACATGTGAACTTCGGGGTGACCGGTGACTACGACTCCGCTCCGGACATCGACGTGCTCTGTCGGGGCATCGAGAAGGGCCTGGCAGAACTTCTGGCCGCGGGCTGACCGGGTAGGAAAGCCGCCTGGTGCCGGACCGGGTAGAGCCGTCGGGCGAAAGCCGGGGGCATGAAGGGCGCCCATGTCCCGGCCGGCTGGGCCAGGCGATCGGCGACGACCCACATGGCCGTGGGGTTGTGCCCGAGACCGCAGTGGCTCCCGAAGACCTCGATGTTCTCGCGCCGGTCCCCCGCTTCCTGGAGGCATGATCGCCAGGCGACCACACCGTCAGCCTTGGTGTAGACGGCGGCGACCGGCACATCGAGCTGGTCCTGGTCGGTCTCGGCCGGCGGTAGCTCGGAGTGCGGAACATGGATGTGGGCCAGGCGCTCGAACCGTTGGGTGGCGTGGCTGCCGATCGGCGCACTGCTGCGGAACGGGCTCCCGAGCGTGACGATCTGTCGGACGCAGTCGGGGTGGTTGCGACCCAGTCCCCGGGCGAACATCCCCCCCAGGCTCCACCCCACCAGACTCACCGGGGTGCCCGCGGAGTCGGCCAGGCTCAGCAGGCGCTGTTCCATCCCCTCGAGGATCTCGAGAGTCGGACCCACGTTGCGCCCGAGACCCCATCCACACGCCTTGTAACCGAGGGAGCCGAGGTAACCGCGTAGGACGACAGTCGAACGGTCGTCGGCCAAAAAGCCGGGGAGGACGAGCGCCGTGTGGCCATCGCCGCGAGGGGCCCGGCGCAACAGGGGAACGCTCATGACGAAGGATCCGAACTCCGCCGTGGCCCGAGCCGGTTCGGTGAACAGGAGCGAACGAGAAGGTGCACCTTCCAGCGAGACATGTTCCATATCGTGGCTCCCCCTGCCTAGCAACCCCGGCTACAGCCGACGTCCCGTCCGGCCGACCCTGAAGTTCCGACGTTAAGAAGTGTATCGGATACTTGTGGCCGGCCCGCCGTTGTCGCAACAGCGACAATTGTTCTCACCGCGGTCACCTCGTCACGCCCGGAGGTGATCAAGGGGCGATCTACCGTTTCTCCACAACCTCCACTTGCTGCGCCTTGACGCCGGCGAAGTCGGGCGCCTCGCGCCACCGCTCGAGGTAGCCGATGTACTCGAGGAGACTTCCCGAGTAGGTGAGGTTCCGCGCCGCCCGGGCGTCGATCGTCTGCTGCTCGCTGTTGTAGAAGCTGGGCGTGCAGCTCTGGAAGTAGCGGGCGCCGCCGATCCCGACGCGGTGGAGCACGGCGAGCCACTCGTCCTCCGCGGCCTCCTCGGGCTCGATGACGGCGATCCCTCGTTCGACGCAGGTCTCCACGATGTTGGCCACGTGCTTGGCCGATTCCGACAGCAGGTGCGAGAAGTTTGTGCCGAACCCGCCCTGGACGAGGCTGATCAGGAGCAGGTTGGGGAATCCACTGGCCAGCACTCCGTGCAGGGTGTGGGCGCCCTCGGCCCACCGCTCCGAGAGCGTGACCCCGTTGCGACCTCTGGGGTCGAAGCCGAGCCGCTGGTGCAGATCTGTGGTGACCTCGAAGCCGGAGGCATAGATGAGCAGATCCACCGGGTACTCCACGCCGTTCACTACCGGGCCGCGCCGGGTGAGTTGGTTGACGCCCCGCCCATCGGTGTCGACCAGGTGCACGTTGGGCAAGTTGAACGCCGGGAGGTAGTCGTCGTGGAAGCAGACCCGCTTGCAGTGCTTGCCCCAGTACGGCTTGAGCTTCTCAGCCGTCCCGGGGTCCTGGACGATCTCGTCGACGCGGTGTCGGATCGCTTCCATGGTCTCGAAGTCGGATCGCTCGAGCGCCTCGACTTCCTCCTCCGATTCGGGGGCGCTCCGGGTGTCGACCCACATCACCTCGGTCCAACCGTCCTGGACCAGGTCCACCTCGGGCTGGGCGCCGGTCACCGCCTGGGTGAAGTTGACGATCCGTTCATGCTGCCAGCCGGGTTCGAGGCTCTCGAACCACTCGACGTCGGTGGGCTGCTGGTTGCGGACACCCACCGCTCCCGGGGTCCGCTGGAAGACGTAGAGCTCCTTGGCCACACGGGCGATCTGGGGCACCACCTGCACGGCGGTGGCGCCGGTGCCGATGATGCCGACCCGCTTGTCGGCCAGGTTGTCCATCGGCTCGGTGGGGCTCCCGCCGGTGTAGCTGTAGTCCCAGCGGCTGGTGTGGAAGGCCTTGCCCTCGAACTCCTCGATCCCCGGGATCCCCGGCAATTTGGCCTTGTGCAGGATGCCCCCGGCCAACACCGTGAAACGGCTCGACAGCCGATCGCCACGGGAGGTGGTGACCCGCCAGCGCCGCGCTTCCTCGTCCCATTCGGCGCCGGTCACGTCCGTCTGGAAGAGGGCATGGGGGTAGAGGTCGAATGTGCGGGCCAGGAGCTGGGAGTACTCGTAGATTTCCGTGGCGCTGGCGTAGCGCTCAGAGGGCATGAACCCGGTCTCCTCGAGGAGCGGCAGGTACGTGTACGACTCCACATCGCACATGCACCCCGGGTACCGGTTCCAGTACCAGGTGCCACCGAAGTCGCCCGCCTTCTCGACGATCCGGAAGTCGGTGATCCCGTGCTTGCCGAGGTCGATGGCCGTGAGCATCCCGGCGAAGCCGCCACCCACGATCACGACGGTCGTCTCCTCGACCACCGGTTCCCGGGTGAAACCGGGCTCCACGAACGGGTCCCGGTCGAGGTCCTCGAACTCGCCCTTCAGCTCACGCCACTGGGCCATCCCCTCCGGACGCAGGCGTTTCTGCTGCTCCAACCGGTAGCGCTCGCGCAGCTGGTCGGTCGGGGGGCCCTCTGCGCTCTTGTCCTGCTCCATGGCTGTCGCTCTTCCCCTGTGGATTGCAGCTGGCGAATCGTTCGGTCCCGAGCCATGGAGATCCTGACAC
>JBEKIU010000133.1:0-11854 GCA_050011635.1 Acidimicrobiales bacterium | reverse complement strand
CGGGACATCGTCGACCCAGCCGTTGGAACCGGCGTAGATGACGACGACCTGCTCCTCCACCGGGACCGGAGCATTCTGGGGCTGCTTCAACAACTCCGTGAGTCGGTATCCCCGGTCCAGCTGGGCCTGGGACACCTTGTCGAGCTCGGAACCGAAGGTGGCGAAGGCTTCGAGCTCGCGGAACTGGGCCAGGTCGATCTTGAGCGTCCCGGCCGCCGAGCGCATGGCCTTGATCTGGGCCGCCCCTCCCACCCGGGAGACCGAGATACCCACGTTGATAGCGGGCCTGACCCCGGCGTAGAAGAGCTCCGATTCGAGATAGATCTGACCGTCGGTGATCGAGATGACGTTGGTCGGGATGTAAGCCGACACGTCGCCGCCCTTGGTCTCGATGATGGGGAGGGCGGTGAGTGAACCGCCGCCACGCTCGTCGGACAACTTGGCCGCCCGCTCGAGCAGTCGGCTGTGCAGGTAGAAGACGTCGCCCGGGTAGGCCTCGCGTCCGGGCGGCCGGCGCAGCAGAAGCGACAGCTGCCGGTAGGCCTCGGCCTGCTTGGACAGGTCGTCGTAGACGATGAGGGCGTGCTCGCCGTTCTCCATCCAGTGCTGGCCCATGGCGCATCCGGCGTAGGGGGCCAGGTACTTGAAGGGGGCGGGGTCGGCCGCTCCGGCCAGGACCACCACGGTGTACTCCAGGGCGCCGTAGCGCTCGAAGGTGGCCACCGTCTGGGCCACCGACGACTCCTTCTGACCGATGGCCACGTAGATGCACTTCACCCCGAGGCCCTTCTGGTTGAGGATGGTGTCGACGGCCACGGTGGTCTTGCCCGTCTTGCGGTCGCCGATGATCAGCTCACGCTGGCCGCGCCCGATGGGGGTCATGGCGTCGATGGCCTTGATGCCGGTCTGCAGCGGCTCGAAGACCGGCTGGCGCTTCACGATGCCGGGGGCCTGGACCTCGAGCCGGCGGGTCTGGTCGGTGGCGATCGGGCCCTTCCCGTCCACCGGCTCGCCCAGGGCGTTGACCACCCGTCCGAGCAGGGCATCGCCGACCCGCACCGACAGGATCCGCCCGGTGGCCTTGACCAGCTGCTCCTCCTCCAGTCCGGTGTCCTCGCCCAGGATGACGGCGCCGATGGTCTCCTCGTCGAGGTTGAGGGCCAGCCCCTCGGTGCCGTCGGCGAACTCGAGGATCTCGTTGACCGCCGCGCCGGGCAGCCCGGTGACCCGGGCGATGCCGTCACCGACCTCGACGATGCGGCCGACCTGCTCGGTTCCCACCTCGGGCGTGTAGTCGTCGACGTACCGCTCGAGGGCGGAGGTGATCTCGTCAGCGGTGATGGTCAACTCAGTCATCGGTTGCATTCCTTGTTTGTGGCGTCTGTGCCGGTGGCGTTGGTGCTTGTGGCGTTTGGTAGGCGGCCTCGGACACGAGGAGGTGCTCCTTCAGTTCATCGAGCCGGTGGCGGGTGCTGCTGTCGACCAGGAGGTCGCCGACCTGCACCACCACGCCACCCAGCAGGTCCGGGTCGACGGTCACCTGCAGGTCGACCGGGTTGCCGGCCAGGTGGGCCAGGGCATCGCTCAGCGACCGCCGTTGGGACTCGTCGACCTCGTGGGCCGCCTGTACCCGCGCCACCCGCCATCCGCGGGCCCGGGCCGCGTCCTCGACCAGGGCGTCGAGGGTGGAGACGATGTCACGGGCCCGCCCCCCGCGCACCGCGTAGGCGGCCAGCCGGAGCGTGGCCGGCAGGACCTGGGTGCCGAGCAGCTGGGTGATCACCTGCTGGCGCACGTGCACGGGCAGGTCGCGATCGCCGAGCGCACCCCGCAGCCGTCGGTTGGCCTCCACGGTGCGGGCGAACCGGAACAGCTGGTCTTCGATCTCCTCGAGCTCGGCGACGGTCACCGTCTCGAACACGGCGGCGGCATAGCCGGACACCCGGTTGCGCGAGCCCATCCGCCCGAGCACCTCTTCGGCTTCCGGTTCCCCCGACAGGACCGGTTCCCGACCGGCCGCCTGGGCCACCCGGGAGGCCAGCCAGTGGAACGAGGCGGTGAGCTCGCCGGCCGGGACCACGGTGACGGCCTGGTGGACCAGGCTGCGCACCTCGGGCCGGACCTTGCCCTCGAGCAGGTGGTCGAGGAGCGCCCGGCGCGACGCGACCGGCACCGAGCCGTCGTTCACGGCCAGGGTCAGCTGGGTGTTGCCGTCGACCAGGTCGGCCACCGCGGCCAGCTCCGAGCCGGCGTCGGCCAGCCCGTCGGTGGCGGCCAACGACTCCTCCATCGCAGCCAGATAGCCCTGGAGGGCTGGGTTCACTGGCCACCTCTCGCACCGGCGGCGGCGCCGGCGTTCTCCGCCCGTACCGCGGCGATGGCCTCGTCGATGAGGTCCTGGTGGTCGGCGGCCTGGATCTCGCGGCCGATGACCCGTTCGGCGGCGGCGAGGACGATCTCACCCACGCGCGCCGTTGCCTCCTCGATGGCCGCCTGCCGGGCGATGACCACCTCGGCATCGGCGGCCTGCACGATCCGGTCGTGGATGGCCTGGGCGTCGGCCTCTGCCCTGAGCTTGGTCTGGTCGGCCGCCGTCGACGCCCGGGAGACGATGTCGCGCGCCTGGGCCCGCGCCTCCTCGAGGAGGGCCCGTCGCTCGGTGTCCGCCTCCTCGGCGTCCGCCTTGGCCTTGTCGGCGGCTTCGAGCTCGCCCCGGATCTGCTCCTGGCGCTCGGTCAGCATCTTGTCCAGGATCGGCACGACCTTCTTGCCGATGAACCCAAGCACGAGGATGAACGCGAGCAGCACGACGATGAAGGTCCCGTTGGGGACCAAGAAGTTACTGGTGGCAAGAGTCATGGTCGGCATCCTTGGTTTGTCGTTCGGAGGGCTCCGCCGGCCGGCTGGAGGCGGGACGGCCGGAGGCGGGACGGCGGGCGGGACGGCCGGAGGCGGCGCGGCCGGAGGCGGGACGGCGGGCGGGACGGCGGGCGGCGCGGCCGGAGGCAGGACGGCCGGGTGCAGGAATCATCGGCGCTGACCGCACCGGTCGATGCGGCTGGTCGGACGGGGCCGCCCTTCGACACGGTGGTGCTACTTCCCGAGTGAGAAGACGAAGAGGGCAGCGAAGACGAGGTTGATGAAGTAGGCCGCCTCGCACAGACCGACGGTCAGGAACATGATCGTGGTCAAGCGGCCCTGCGCCTCAGGTTGACGGGCGATGCCGGCAATCGTCTGGCTACCGGCCAGGCCGTCGCCCACAGACGCGCCGACCGCGCCGCCGCCGAGCGCCAGCCCGGCGCCGACGAAGGCACCGGCCATCTTCACCGCGTCGGCCATTGAGGTGTCTGCCATTGGAACTTCTCCTTTGTGGGGGTTGTCGTTGAGATCAGGCGTTGATGACGGCGCCGGACTTCTCGTGAGCCTCGTCCGGGGCCATGGCGGTATCGAAGTACAACAAGGTGAGCAGGGTGAAGATGAAGGCCTGGATGGCTCCGATCCCCATGTCGAACAGCTTCCACACCACCGTGAAGGGGACGGACAGGAAGGCGCCGATGGGGGCCGGGCCGAGCTTCCAGATGACCAGCGAGGCCAGCAGCGAGAGCATCAGGCCACCGGCGAAGAGGTTGCCGAAGAGACGGAGCGTCAGGGTGACCGGCTTGACCACTTCCTCGACGGCGTTCATGAACAGGTTGACCGGGAAGAGCTTGGTCGAGAAGGGCCGGGTGAAGTAGTGCTTCACGTAGCCGGAGAACCCCCGGTTCTTGATGGCGGCCCTGTGCACCATGACGATGACGTAGAGGGCCATGGCCAGGGGCAGGTTGATGTCGCTGGTGGGTGCGGGCAGGAAGTCGTAGGTGGAGCCGATGCTCAGCACCTCGAAGAGGTTGCAGGTGAAGATGAAGATGAACAGGGTCAGGGCCAGCGGGACGACCTGCGCGCCCCGCGGTCCGATGGTGTCGTTCACCTGCTTCTGGATGGCGCCGACGGCCATCTCCCACAGCAGCTGGAATTTTCCCGGCACGCCGCTGGTGGCCTTGGCCCGCAGGACCATGCCCATGATGACGACGATGGCTCCGGCGATGAAGGTGGCCCAGATGATGTCGACGTCGAAGGTCAGCCCGCCCAGCTTGACCTGAGGGTGGACGCCCGGCGTGATGTCGATGCCGACGAGCGGCGCGCTGAGCAGGTGGGATCCGAAGAGCATGGTCAGGCACTCCCTGGGGGGTCGCCCGGCCCGATGGACGGCGGTGGCGGGGCGGGGGTGTCATCGATCACGTTGGCGCTGATGGCGTCGTCGACCGACGTCATCGGCCCGCCCTTGGCCATCGATCGGGCCGCGTTGGTCAACAGGATGATCTGGAAGACGAACAGACCGCCGAACACGCCCCATCCGAGGCTGTGTGAGACCAGCATGAGGCCGATGGCCACCACGGTGATGATCCCGAGGCGGCCGAAGGTGTTGATGGCCAGCGGTCGCCGCTTGTTCTCGACCCCGCTGGCCGCCACCCGGGCCACCGAGTTGCCGATCATCCGGAAATTGAAGAGCCCGAGCCCGAGCCCGATGCAGGCACCCAGACCGACCAGCACGTTGCCGAAGGACACCGAGGCGACCAGCGCGGCCACCCCGACGACCAGGGCCATGGACGTGGTCCGGCGGGCGACCTCGGGCACGTTCGGGAGCTCGAAGTGGGCGAACATCAGCGGACCACCGGACGGTCGGGGCCGGCCGCGGCCACAGGCGTCCCCGGTCGGATCCCGACCGCGACCTGCCGGGCCGTCACAGGTACTTGCGCACCCGCGACACCGCCGTCATCACCGCCGCCGCGAGACCCAGTACCAGTCCAACCAGGGTGAACACCGGGCTGGTGCCCAGCCATCGGTCGACCAGGTACCCGAGGGCCCCGGCGACCAGGACGGTCACGGCCAAGGTGAGCCCGAGCGTGAGGAACTCGACCGCCCCGGGCCCGAGCGACGGTCCGTTGCCGGTCATCGGTGGTGTCCCGGTGCCGTCGTCCGGATCCGTCTGGGAATTGGCGTCTTCCATGGTCGGGCCGTGCCGCGTCAGGCTGGGGATTTTGGAGCTTCACGAGTCGTTCCTGAATTCACACAGTGGTTTTGCCGTTGCCGGCCGACCTGCCGACCGGAATGGTGCCCCTGGAATGGTCAGGAGGCCTGCAAATCACGGGATGCATCATCGCACCTCCGCGCCCCCGGCGGCAAAACGGAGGAAACACGCCGTTCACACTTCGACGGTCGGGCCCCCCGTGGCCGCTCGGACCCCCGCCGACCTGGCCGGCCCACCGTTCTGCGTCGGGATGCCCGCCGTGCCCACCGGAACCCCGGAATCCCCGGTGCCGGCCCGGGCGGGCGGGATCCCTTCGGCCGTACCGGGGGGACCGGTCCCGTCAGCTCCTCCGGGCTCGGTCCCGTCGGAGCCGGATCCGGGCTCCTGCCCGTCTGAGCCGGATCCGGGCTCCTGCTCGTCGGAGCCCCGGTCGGGCTGCCGTCTCAGCGAGGGGTGGAACAGGGTGTAGAGGATCACCCCGAGGGCCAGCGCACCGAAGGGGATGACGGCGTTGACGCTCGAGATGTACAGCGGGAAGAGGATGAACCCGGAGAGCAGCACCGTCCACGCCCACAGGATGAGGACGCTGCGCCGGTGGCCGTGGCCGAGGCGGAGCAGCCGGTGGTGCAGGTGGTTCTTGTCCGGGGTGGAGAAGCCGGTGCGGTTGGCCGTGCGGCGGACGAAGGCGAAGGCCATGTCCACGATGGGCACCCCGAGGATGAAGAAGGGGATGAACAGGGGGGCGAAGAAGAAGTAGGTCTGGCCGCTCCTGGCCGCCACCCCGCCCACCGTCCCGGCCGTCCGGCCCCCGATCAGCATGGTGGACGCGGCCATGAGCAGGCCGAGCAGGAGGGCCCCGGCATCGCCCATGAAGATCTTGGCCGGGTGGAAGTTGTGGGGCAGGAACCCGAGGCAGATGCCACAGGTCACCACGGCGATGAGCGGGCCGATGTTGTCGGCGGGGAGATTGCCCAGGTGCTGCAGGTGGAGCCCGTAGACGGCCAGTGCGCCCGAGGCGATGGCCACCACCCCGGCGGCCAACCCGTCGAGGCCGTCGATCAGGTTGACCGCATTGGTGATGGCGATGACCCACAGCGCGGTCAGCAGCGGGGTCCACTCCGGAGACAGCTGCACCAGCCCGGCCAGCGGCACCTTGAACTGGAACCAGGTCACCCCCATGAAGTAGAGGATGGTGGCGGCCAGGACCTCGCCGGCCACCTTGGCCGGGGCCGACATGTCGCGGATGTCGTCGATGACCCCGACCACGAAGATGGCCGCCGCCCCGAGGATCAGGCCCAGGGGCTCCGACGACCCCCGGAACAGGGAGCTCAGCTCCGGGATCGACGCGGCCACCGCGAAGGAGATCAGCAGGGCCACGAACAGGGCCGCACCCCCCGCCTGGGGGGTCACCCGTTTGTGCACCTTGCGGTCATCGGGTTGGGCCACGTAGCCGATCTGGACGGCGAGGCTGCGGGCGGGGAAGGTGAGCGCCCACGACGACACCGCCGCCACCACCAACAGCACGGCATACCAGTTGAGTGGTATTCCCGGGCTCACCGGCCGGGCCGCCCGACGGTCACGTCCCCGTCAGCGTGGGATAGGGAGGGAAGCCCGCGCAGAGCTCGTGGACCTCGCCGCGCACCTGGGCGACCACGGCTTCGTCGTCCCGGTGCCGCAGCGTCCGGCCGATGAGGGCCCCGATGGTCCACATCTCGGCCCCACCCATGCCCGCGGTGGTCTGCGCCGCCGATCCCAGCCGCAGACCGGAGGTGATGAACGGCGAGCGGGGATCGTCGGGGATGGTGTTCCGGTTGCAGGTGATACCGGCCCGGTCGAGCACTTCCTGGGCCACCTTGCCGGTCAGCTCCTCGTCGAAGGTGCGCAGGTCGACCAGGACCTGATGGTTCTCGGTCCCGCCCGAGACGAGTCGGAACCCGGTGTCGGCCATGGCTTCGCCGAGGACGGCCGCGTTGGCCACCACCTGGGCCGCGTAGGTGCGGAACTCGGGGCGGGCGGCTTCGGCGAAGGCCACCGCCTTGGCCGCGATCACATGCTCGAGGGGGCCGCCCTGCAGCCCGGGGAAGACCGAGCTGTCGATGGCCTTGGCCAGGTCGCCGGAGCAGAGGATGGCTCCCCCGCGCGGTCCACGCAGAGTCTTGTGGGTGGTGAAGGTCACGACGTCGGCCACGCCCACCGGCGAGGGGTGGACGCCGCCGGCGATGAGGCCGGCCGGATGGGCGGCGTCGAACATGAACAGGGCGTCCACCGAGTCGGCGATCTCGCGGAAGGGCAGGGGGTCGATGATCCGGGAGTAGGCGGTGGAGCCGGCCACGATCAGCTTGGGCCGCTCGCGCCGGGCCACCTCGGCCACCTCGTCGAAGTCGATGATCTCCCCCGGCTTGTCGGCATCAGTGCTGGCCGGCGACACCCCGTAGGAGACGAACCGCCAGATCTTCGAGGTGATGCTGGCCGGCGAGCCGTGGGTCAGATGGCCGCCGTGATCGAGGCGCATGGCCAAGATGGTGTCGCCCGGCTCCAACAGGGCCTGGTAGACGGCCAGGTTGGCCGTGGCGCCGGCGTGGGGCTGCACGTTGGCGTGCTCGGCACCGAAGAGCTCGGTCAGCCGGACCCGGGCCAGCTCCTCGACCTCGTCGATGATCTGGTTCCCGCCGTAGTACCGGCGGCCGGGATAGCCCTCGGCGTACTTGTTGGTGAGGACGGAACCGGAGGCGGCCAGCACCGCCGGCGAGGTGAAGTTCTCCGAGGCGATGAGCTGGAGGGTGGTCGACTGACGCTCGGCCTCCTGGCCCAGCAACCGGCTCACCTCCGGGTCGGCGAGCAGCCACCGGTCGAACGGTGATGCGGCAGGTGGGCTGCTCATGATCCCAGCTTCTCCCTTTCTCCCTCGTGCGTCGACTCGTACTCGGCGATCTCCGCCAGCCGGCGGCGGTGGCGACCCCCCTCGAATTCGGTGGAGAAGAAGGTGTCGACCGCGTCGATGGCCTCGGCCACACCGGTGGTCCGCCCCCCGAGGCAGATCACGTTGGCGTCGTTGTGGCGCCGGGCCAGGCCCGCGGTGGTGACGTCGTGAACGAGCGCGGCCCGGATCCCGTCCACCTTGTTGGCGGCGATGCTGATGCCGATACCCGTCCCGCAGACGCAGATGCCCCGGTCGGCCCGGCCTTCGGCCACCGCCCGCCCAACCGCCAGCCCGAACTCGGGGTAGTCGACCGAGACGTCGGGTGAGCCGGTGCCCAGGTCGTCGACGTCGTGACCGGAGCCGGCGACGTGTTCGGCCAGCGCCGTCTTGAGGTCGAACCCGGCATGATCCGAGCCCACGGCGATCCGCATGACCCGAGTGTACCGAGGGGGATCACCCCTGACCGTGCCATCGGCCCGCTCGCGGATTTCGGGAGGCTCGACCCGCCTCGACCCGCCTCGACCCGCCTCGACCCGCCCCTGCCCGCCTCGACCCGCCTCGACCCGGCTCGACCCGGCCCTGCCCTGCCCGCCTCGACCACCACCACCGTCACCTGCGGCTGCGCCCCTCAGGTCGGCGAGGTCCCCGCGGCCACCGGGGGCGGAGCGTGAGGATGGCGGTAGCGGTACTTGAAGGCGCCGTAGGCGAAGGGCCCCGAGATCAGCGGCAGCCAGTACGACGCCAGCCGGTAGGCCAGCGTGGCCAGCACCGCCTGGACCCCGGTGAGCCCGGCCAGCACGAGCACACCACTGAGGCTGGCCTCGACGATCCCCAGACCACCCGGGGTGATCGGCACCAGGCCGATGATCCCGGCCACCGCGTAGGCCAACAGGATGAGAGAGGGGCGCGGATGGGCGCCCACGGCCCGCACCGAGAAGAGAAGGCACAGGTAGTCGAACAACAGGCGACCGGCCGACAAGAGGGTGGCCTGCCACCACTGCTGGCCGAGGACGGTCCGGATGAGGTTTCGCTGCTCCAGCAGGCGCTCGGGCAGGCCGGTGATCGGGGTGCGCTTGCGGACCAGGCGGTTGCGCATCGACTGGACGAACCGACCGGCGTGCTGCAGCGGCCACTCGGCCGCCATCACCCAGGCGCCCAGCCCCACGAAGAGGACGAAACCGATGGCGCCGATGATGGCCGCGTCGACCAGGCCCCGGCTGACCGGCGAGCCGAAGAGCACCGCGGGGAGGACGAACACGGGCAGGGCCAACAGCCCGCCGATACCCAGGAAGGAGAACGCGGTGAGCCCGCCGACCGCGTCGGTGGCGTCCATGCCGCTGGCCGCCAGCATCCTGAACTGGGTGGCCGCTCCGGCCGCCGCCCCGCCGGGGACGATCAGCGAGATGGCGTTGCCGGCCAACTGGGCGGTGATGACCGAGAACCAGGCCTTGGTGCGCAGGGCGATGCGCTGGAGCGAGAAGGTGCACAGGAAGTGGATCCCCTCGGCGACGAGGGCGGGGATGAACCAGAGCAGGTTGAGGGAGACCAGCTTGGGCCAGTCGTGGAAGAAATTGATGAGCTCGGGCAGCACGAAGTAGAGGGCCAGCCCGGCGATGAGCACCACGATCGAGCGCTTGACGAGGGCCTTCCACGGGAAGGGCTGGTTCTGCTGCTCCTCGAATTGGGCCTCGAACGACCGGGACCGGTGATCCCCGCCTCCTTGCGACGGATCGGTCACCCCGCCCCCACATCGTCAGCCAAGTCCCCCACCTCTCCTTCTGGTCTGTGTCGGCTCCCGGCCGTCTCGGTTCTCGCCTGTCTCGGTTCTCGGCCGGCTCGGTTGTTCTCGTCTGTCTCGGTTCTCGGCCGGCTCGGCCTTGGGGCACGGCGCCTCGGGGCTCAGCTCTCGGGTCGTTCGGTCGCGATCATTCCACGGGTACCGCCTGGTGGTCATACCGTCACCCACCCGGCCCCCACGATCGGGCCCACGATCCGGCCGCCGGCCGGTGCCGGCCGTCTCGGCGCCGGGTCGTTCGGCGGCCGTCTCGGCGCCGGGTCGTTCGGCGCGGTGATGCCCACCTATTAGCCTGGTGGGCCGTGAGTGACACCTCCGGCGCCCAGCTGACCCAAGACACCTACGACCGGTTGCAAACCGAGCTCGAGGACCTGACCACCCGGGGACGGGTGGAGATCGCCGCGGCCATCGAGTCGGCCCGCGCCCTCGGCGACCTGTCGGAGAACGGTGACTACCACGCGGCCAAGGACAGCCAGGGCAAGATGGAGTCCCGGATCCGCCAGCTCCAGCGGCTCTTGAAGACGGCCACGGTGGTGGATGCCAGCCAGGCATCGGACGGCACGGTGACCCCGGGCACCGTGGTGACCCTCCGCTACGAAGGTGACGACGAGGACGAGACGACCGACTTCTTCGTCGGTTCCATCGAGGAGCGGCAGGGCGATCTGACGGTGGTCTCCCCCGGATCTCCCTTGGGTCAGGCGCTGCTCGGGCATGCGGCCGGGGATGCGGTCGAGTACGCGGCTCCGGGGGGTACCCTCAAAGTCGAGATCGTCACCGTAGGGAACTGAAGCCGATGCCCACCACCCCCGACCACCCACCCGCCGGCCCGCCCCGCACCCTGTCGGCAAAGGTGCCCCGCACCTTGTCGGAAGAGGTGCCCCGCACCCTGTCGGAAAAGGTGTGGGATCGCCACGTGGTCCATGTCGGCGGCCCCGAGGAGCCCGACATCATCTTCGTCGACCTCCACCTGGTCCACGAGGTCACCTCGCCGCAGGCGTTCGACGGTCTGCGCATGGCCGGTCGTCAGGTCCACCGACCCGACCTGACCATCGCCACCGCCGACCACAACGTGCCCACCATCGACATCGACAAGCCGGTGGCCGATCCCATCTCGGCCAAACAGCTCGCCGTGCTGGCTGCCAACTGCTCCGAGTTCGGCATCACCTGCTACCCGATGGGCGACGCCAACCAGGGCATCGTCCACATCATCGGCCCCGAGCAGGGCCTCACCCAACCGGGCATGACCATCGTGTGCGGCGACAGCCACACCTCCACCCACGGAGCCTTCGGGGCGCTGGCCTTCGGCATCGGCACCAGTGAGGTCGAGCACGTCCTGGCCACCCAGACCCTCCCGCAGCAGCGGCCGGCCTCCATGGCCGTCACCGTGCACGGAGAGCTTCCCGCCGGGGTGACGGCCAAGGACCTGGTCCTCGCCATCATCGGCCAGATCGGCACCGGAGGGGGCAGCGGCCACATCATCGAATACCGGGGGTCGGCCATCCGCAACCTGTCCATGGAGGGCCGGATGACCGTGTGCAACATGTCGATCGAGGCAGGGGCCCGCGCCGGCATGATCGCCCCCGACGACACCACCTTCGCCTATCTCGAGGGCCGGGACCATGCGCCCAAGGGACAGGAGTGGGAGACGGCCCTGACCGAGTGGCGCACCCTCCCCACCGATGAAGGGGCACGTTTCGACAAGGAAGTCGTCGTGGAGGCGGCCTCGTTGGCGCCCTATGTGACGTGGGGCACCAATCCGGCCCAGGTGAGCCGCATCGACGGCACGGTCCCCGACCCGTCGTCGTTTGCCAGCGCGCACGACCGTGAGGCGGCGGCCCGCGCCCTCGAGTACATGGGGCTGACCGGCGGGACGTCGATCCACGACATCGCCGTCGACACCGTGTTCATCGGATCGTGCACCAACGGCCGCATCGAGGACCTGCGGGCCGCCGCCGGGGTGCTGGACGGACGGAAGGTGCACCCCGGGCTCCGGGCCCTGGTGGTCCCCGGTTCCCACCGGGTCAAGGCCCAGGCCGAGTCGGAGGGGTTGGACATCCTGTTCACGGCGGCC
>JBEKIU010000132.1:0-12040 GCA_050011635.1 Acidimicrobiales bacterium | reverse complement strand
CTGGCCGGGGCCGTGGAAGGTGACGTCACCACCCCGGTCGACCCGGACCATGTCGGCCCCCACCGATGCCGGATCGACCAGGACGTGGTCGAGGTCGCCGTGGGAGCCCAGGGTGTAGACGGGTGGGTGCTCGAGCAGCAGGAGATAGTCCTCGGTCGAGCGTCGGCTGATGGCCCGCTGCAGGTCCCAGGCCTCCCGGTAGGGGACGCGGCCCAGCCAGCGGACCCTCATCGGTGGTCGGACCGGTGGTCCGGCGAGGTCATCGCCGTCCTCCTACAGCTCACCGGCCCAGTCGCGATCGTTGAGGATCTCCGACAACCGGGCCAGGTAGCGCGCCACGTAGGCGCCGTCGACGGCACGGTGGTCGAAGGTCATGGCCACCAGTCCGACGGAGTGGATGGCGATGGACTCGGTCCCGTCGGGCAGCTCCACCACCACCGGCTTCCGGGCCACGCCGTCCGTGGACAAGATGGCCACCTGCGGTTGGTTGATGATGGCCCCGGTGATGAGCGTGCCGAACGGGCCGGCGTTGGTGATGGAGAAGGTTCCCCCGCTGATGTCGTCGAGGCTCAGCCTCTTGGTGCGGGCCCGGTCGGCCACGTCCCGGATCCGGCGGGCCATGCCCCGCAGGTTCAGCTCCTCGGCATTGTGCACCACCGGGACGATGAGGCCTTCGTTGTCGAGGTCGACGGCGATCCCGAGATTGATGTCGTGGTGGATGATGAGCGCATCGTCGCCCACCGATGAGTTGAGGTGGGGGAATTCGGCCAGGGCCTCGACGGCGGCACGGGCTGCGAAGGCCAGGTAGGTGAGGCTGAACCCCTCCTCGGCCTTGAATCGATCGCCGTGGGCCCGCCGGACGCGCTCGACCTGTTCGTAGTCGATCTCCTTGACCATCAGGGTATGGGCCGACGTCGCCTTGGAGCGGACCATGTGCTCGGCGGTGCGGCGCCGGATGTTGGTGAAGGGGACGATCTCGTCCCGGGACCCTTCCGGCCCCCGAACCCCGCCAATCGGCGCCTCCGGCGCCGGTGGACGGCGCCCCTGGATGCTCGGCACGGGCGCCGGATCCCCCGCCCGGGTGGGCGGCGCGCTCTGCGCCCCCGCGGCCACGGCCGACTCCACGTCCGCTCGGGTGATGCGCCCGCCGAGTCCCGTACCCTGCACGGTCGATCTGTCGATGCCGTGCTCGTTGAGCAGCTTCCGCACGACGGGCGAGAGGACGAGCCCCTCCCCCGACTGGACGGTGGACGCGGGTGGCGGGGGCTCGGGGGTCGGCGCCGGTGAGGGATCCCCGGTGTGCTCGGAGGCCGGGAGCCTGTCGGCCGCGGCGGCGGCCACGTCGCCCGGCTCCGGACCGACTGAAGAGGCGGCCGGTGGTGGTGGTGCCGGTGCAGGCGCGGCCGGTGGTGGAGGTGCAGGCGCGGCAGCAGGCGGTGCCGGCGCGGACGCCGACCCGCTGCCGTTGGCCGAGACCCCGTCGCCGATCACGGCCAGGGTGACACCTACGTCGACGGTTTCGCCCTCCTCCACCAGGATGGCGGTCAGGACGCCCTCGGCCGGGGACGGCACCTCGGAGTCGACCTTGTCGGTCGACACCTCGAACAGCGGCTCGTCGCGGGCCACCTGGTCCCCGACGGCCTTGTACCACTTGGTGATCGTCCCCTCGGTCACCGTCTCGCCCAGCTGCGGCATGGTCACGTCAGGCAAGGTGAAGTCCCCTTCCGGTCAGGGCCAGCACCGTCTCACCGAAGGTCTCCGACAGGGAGGGGTGCGGCTGGATGAACTGGGCCACTTCCTCGGCCGTGGCCTCCCAGTTGACGGCCAGGTATCCGGCACCGAGCTGCTCGGTCACCCATGGCCCCACCATGTGGACCCCGAGGATCCGTCCCGTGGTGCCGTCCTCCCTGCGCTCGGCCACGATCTTCACCAGCCCCTCGGTGTCCCCGATGATCCGGGCCCGGCTGTTCCCCCCGAACGGGTCCTTCTTCACCGTCACGTCGAACCCGGCCTCGCGTGCCGCCGCCTCGGTCAGACCGGCGAACGCCACCTCTGGGTGGCAGTAGATGGCCCAGGGCACTCGTTGGTAGTCGACGGGGCTCACCGGCTCACCCAGGATGCTCTTGATCACGACGATCCCCTCCGCAAATCCGACATGGGCCAGCTGAGGGGTGCCGGCCACGACGTCGCCCACCGCCCATACCCCGTCTGCCGCCGTACGCATGGTCTCATCGGCGACCACGAAACCGTGGTCGTCCACCACCACCCCGGTCCCGTCGGCGAGGAGGCCCTCGGTGCGCGGCCGCCGACCGACCGACACGATGACCGCGTCGACTTCCAGCTTCTGGCCGTCGCCGTAGGACAGGGTGGTCCCCCTCCCCGACGGGTCAGGAGTATGGCCCTGCAGCTGCACCCCGGCTTTCACGTCGATACCCCGCTTGCGAAATGAACGGGCCACCGCTGAGACCACGTCGTCGTCACAGCCGCTGAGGATGGTCGGCAGTGCCTCGAACACCGTGACGTCGGTCCCCAGATCGCTCAACAAGGACGCGAACTCGCACCCGATGGCCCCACCGCCGACGACGGCCACCGAGTCAGGCAGCTTCTCCAGGGCCAGCACCTCGTCGGAGGTCATCACCAGCTCACCGTCCACGTCGAAGCCGGGAATGGTGCGGGGGACCGAACCGGCCGCCAGCACGACGTCGGTCCCGGTGATCTCCGTGGTGGTGCCGTCGTTGCCGGCGACGCGGACCCGATGCCCTGGGAGCAACGTGCCGCTCCCGCCGTACACCTCGACCCCGCGCCCCTTCAACAGCCCGGCCAGGCCCCGGAACAGCTGGTCCACAACCTCCTGCTTGCGAGCCTGGCTCACCGAGAAGTCGAGGACCGGCGTGCCGGCGGCCTCGCCCCCGGCATCGATCCCGAACCGGCCCGACCCGGCCACCGTTCGGTAGACGGCCGCCGTCTCGAGGAACTCCTTCGCCGGCACACAGCCCCGGTGGAGACAGGTGCCCCCAACCTTGTCCATCTCCACCAAGGCCACCGACAGCCCGGCTGCGACCCCGTAGAGCGCCGTGGCATAGCCGCCGGGTCCCCCGCCGATGATCACCACATCGAATGCCGACCCTTGTTCCGCCCCCAGGCCCGACGTCGCCGGTGCTTCCGCTACCACCTCGGTTGCCGTGGGAACCACCTCCTTCGAGTGCTCGTCGACTGCATGGGGACAGCGCTCAGCCTACCGGCCCGCGTCGACGTCCCACCTCAGGAGACCACGGGCCGGAGACCCGGACCCGGCACGATCACGGCACCCACTCCGGTCACCGACCTTGCGGCGGTCAGGAAAGGACCCGTCGTCTGAAATTCCGCAGCCCGAGGCCGAGGAAGAGCACGAGGAACCCGGTGATGACCGGGTAGATCACATAGAGGTGCATGTGCGGCGCATCGGTCAACGCGGCCCGCATGCCTTCGTTCACGTAGATCAGCGGGTTGATCAGCACCACGGTCTGCAGCCAGTGCCAGCTCCCCACCTTCACGGGTGCCAGGCGGGTCCACTCGTAGTACGTACCGCCGAGGAAGGTCACCGGCAGGATGATGAATCCGAACATGAGTCCGATGTTGCGGGGTTCGAAGCTGGTCCCGAGCAGGAGACCCAGCGACGCCATGGTGACGCAGGCCAGAGGGACGACGGTCACGATGATCCACCAGTGCAGCGTGAGCTGAGCCTCCACCCCCTTGGCGTGCACGACCGAGGCGATGGGCAGGACGATGATGGCGGAGATCAGACCCTGGACCGCCCCGGACAGGACTTTGGCCATGGCCACCAACCAGATGGGGCAGGGCGCCTGCACACGGTCTTCGATCTCACGGGTGAAGCCGAACTCCTGGGACATGATGAGCGCCACCGACTGCACGCCCTGGAAGAGGATGGAGATGCCCACCACACCGGGGACGAGCAGGGTGGCGAAGGCCGACTCCGCCTTCGGCCCGCCGCCGCCGCCGATGCCCTGGCCGATCTTCGGGAAGACGTAGAGGAAGACGAAGCAGAGCAGGAATGGCTGCACGAGCACCCTGATCACGAACTCCACCAGATGCTTGCGCAGCACCACCAGGTCACGGAGGATGAGCGCCCACAGGGCGATCCGGCCGGCCTCGAATGCCGAGCGGCTCGGCGCCGAGTGCACGACGGAGATCGGCGGGCTCGTCTCGACGGTGCTCATCAGTCCCTCAGCTCCTTGCCGGTGAGATTGATGAAGACGGTCTCCAGGGTGGGCTCGGTCACCGAAAGGTCGAGGACCGGATACCCGGCGTCTTCGGCCACCCCGACCACTTTGGGCAGCAGACGGTCCTTGCCCTTCACGTGGAGCTCGACCCCACCCTCGATCGGCCGGGTCCGGGTCACTCCTTCGATCCCCTCGGTGAGCACCCGGGCCAGTTGGTCGGGATCGCCGGTCGCGGTGACCGTGACGATGGTGTCGGCGTCGACCTTCTGCTTCAGTGCTGCCGGCGTGTCCAGGGCGAGGATCCGTCCCCTGTCCATGATCGCCACCCGTCCGCAGAGCTGGTCGGCCTCTTCCATGTAGTGGGTGGTCAACAAGATGGTCTGGCCGGCGGCGTTGAGCTCGCGCAGCGTGCCCCACAACGCCAGCCGGCTCTGTGGGTCCAGACCGGCGGTGGGCTCGTCGAGGAAGAGCACCGCCGGCCGGTGGAAGATGGCCCGGGCCACCATCAACCGCTGGGCCATGCCTCCCGAAAGGGCGTAGACCGATGCGCCGGCCCACTTGTCCAGCTGGAATTGCTCCAGGAGCTCGGTGGCCGTCCGGCGCGAGTCCCGGGCCGGGATCCCGAAGAGCCGGCCATGGAAGTAGAGGTTCTCCCAGACCGTCAGCTGGCGGTCCAGGGTGTTCTGCTGGCTCACGATGCCGAGGATCTGCTTGGCCAGCGCGGGATGGCTCACCACGTCGATACCCCCGACGAAGGCCTGGCCCGACGTCGGGATCACCCGGGTGGTGAGCATGCCCGCGGTGGTGGTCTTGCCGGCGCCGTTCGGGCCCAGCAGCCCGAAGATCTCTCCCGGCTCGACGGTCAGATCCAGCCCGTCCACGGCGCGCAGATCCGATCCGGCGTACACCTTGGTGAGTCCCACCGTCCGGATGACGGCACTTCCGGCGGCAGGGCTTTCAGCCCTGGGGGTGGAGACGGTGGAGGTCATGGCTCTGCAGCGACACTACCTGAGCCGTCCGGCCGTCCGGTCCGTGGCCCCCAGGGCCGCGCCCGCGGCCTCGACCGGGCACGGGCGGTCTACTTGGGAGGCATCCGGATCCCGCCGTCGAGGCGGATCACCTCGGCGTTCAGGTAGCTGTTGGTGGCGATGTGGGCCACCAGCTCTCCGAACTCGGCCGGGTTGCCCAGGCGCTTGGGGAAGTTGACCGACTGGCCGAGCACGGTGCGGGCCTCCTCGGGCAGCATGGCCAGCAGCGGCGTGTCGAACAGGCCGGGGGCGATGGCCAGCACCCTGATGCCCACCACCGCCAGGTCGCGGGCTGCCGGCAACGTCATGCCCACGATGGCACCCTTGGACGCCGAGTAGGCCAACTGCCCGATCTGGCCGTCGAACGCCGCCACCGACGCCGTGTTGACGATCACCCCGCGCTCGCCGTTCTCCTGTGGTTCGACGTTCGCCATGGCCGAGGCCGCCTTGGTCATGACGTTGAACGTCCCGATGACATTGAGATTCTGGATGAACTGGAACGGCGCCAGGTCGTGGGGGGATCCATCGCGATTGATGACCCGTCCCACCCAGCCGGATCCCGCGCAGTTCACCGCCAGGCGCAGACTGCCACCTTCAGCCGCCTGGTCGACCGCCTTCTGGCAGTCCTCCGGCTCGGTGACGTCACCCCCGACGAAGTTGGCCTTGGCGCCGATCTCGGCCACCACCTCCTTGCCCCGCTCCTCGTTGCGGTCGAACACGGTGACCCGCACGCCCTCGGCGGCGAGCTTGCGGGCGGTGGCCTCTCCGAGGCCGGATGCGCCACCGGTGATGATTGCTGAGCTTCCGTTGATCTGCATGCCAGCAGGTTACGGGAGGGATCGATCGGCGCCAAAACCGGAGCCGGCGCCGGCCGTCACTGGCGGGCCGCAGCCTGGGTGGCCAGCGAGTCCACCACGTCGTTCATCCGATCTCCCGAGTGCCCCTTCACCCAGCCGAAGGTCACCGGGCGGGCCGGGTCGAGCGCCAGTGCGAGCAGCTCCTGCCACAGATCCTGGTTGGCCACGGGCTTTCCCTGGGCATTGCGCCAACCGCGTCGCTCCCACCCCTCCCACCACTTCTGGCGGAAGCAGTTGACGACGTAGGTCGAATCGCTCATCACGTGGAGCGGCCCGGACAGCGACTGCAGGGCGCGCACCACCGCGGTCACCTCCATCCGCTGGTTGGTCGTGTGGGCTTCGCCGCCGCTGTCCGACCGGCCCCCGTCGACCGCCCACGCCCACCCCCCGGGGCCGGGGTTCCCGAGGCACGACCCGTCCGTGTACACGGTGGTCGCCGGATCCGAGGTTCGGGGCGGAGAACTCATCGGGACAGCATGCCCGTTGCGCCCGGTCAATGGGTGCACGGCCCGCCGGGGCACGGCCCGCACGGCCCCGGCCACCGCTGTCCTTCCTTCCGGGGCCGCGCAGTGCAAGCATGGGGAGGTGCTGTTCGACGGAGTGAGCCATCAACTTCCCGACGCCGATCCCGTCGAGACGTCCGAATGGCTGGACGCGTTCGACGACATCGTCGACGTCCACGGCCGGACCCGGGCGCGCTACCTGCTCATGCGGATCCTCGAGCGGGCGCGCCAGAAGCAGGTGGACTTCCCGGCCACGGTCTCGTCCCCCTACGTCAACACCATCCCCTCCGACGAGGAGCCGGAGTTCCCCGGCGACGAATACCTCGAGCGGCGCATCCGGGCCTTCATCCGTTGGAATGCCGCGGTGATGGTGGTCAGGGCCAACGTCCGCTCGGAGGCCATCGGCGGCCACCTCTCGACCTACGCCAGCTCCGCCTCCCTCTATGAGGTGGGGTTCAACCACTTCTTCCGGGGAAAGGACGGTGGCCATCCCGGGGATCAGGTCTACTTCCAGGGTCATGCCTCTCCGGGCATCTATGCCCGGGCCTTCGTGGAGGGCCGCCTCTCGGAGGAGCAACTGGACAACTTCCGGTTCGAGGTGGGGAGCAACGGGCTCTCCTCCTATCCGCATCCCCGGTTGATGCCCGAGTTCTGGGAGTACCCGACGGTGTCGATGGGCCTCGGCCCGCTCAACGCCATCGCCCAGGCCCACGTCAGCCGCTACCTCCACGCCCGGGGTATCGCCGGCACCCAGGACAGCCGGGTGTGGTGCTTCGTGGGCGACGGGGAATTCGACGAGCCCGAGACCATCGGCGCCCTGGGCATGGCCGGGCGGGAGCACCTCGACAACCTGGTGTTCGTGGTGAACTGCAACCTGCAACGCCTCGACGGTCCGGTGCGGGGCAACGGCAAGGTGATCCAGGAGTTCGAGGCCCTCTTCCGGGGTGCGGGCTGGAACGTGATCAAGGTGATCTGGGGCCGGACCTGGGATGACCTTCTGGCCAAGGACGTGGAGGGGGTGCTGCTGAACAAGATGAACTCGACGGTGGACGGCGAGTTCCAAAAGTACGCCACCGAGTCGGGGGCGTACATCCGTGAGCACTTCTTCGGTCCCGATCCCCGTCTGCAGGAGCTGGTCAGCCACCTCTCCGACGAGGAGCTGCAGTCGCTCCCCCGGGGAGGCCACGACTACCGGAAGCTCTACGCCGCCTACCAGGCGGCCACCGAGCATGTCGGGGCACCGACCGCCATCCTGGCCAAGACCATCAAGGGCTGGACGCTCGGGCCCGAGATCGAAGCCCGCAACGCCACCCATCAGATCAAGAAGATGACCAAGGCACAGCTGCTCACCCTGCGCAACCGACTGTTCCTCAACGACGAGATCCCCGAGCACGACCTCGACGCCGACCTGCCGCCCTACTACCGGCCCGCGCCGGACGAGAAGGCGGCCGTCTACCTGGCCGATCGGCGCCGCGCCCTGGGCGGGCCGCTCCCCCGACGGGTGGTGCGGTCGGGGCCGCTCCCGCAGCCCGACGGGGCCGCGTTCGCCGATCTCCTGGCCGGATCGGGTCGCCAGTCGGTCTCGACCACCATGGCCTTCGCCCGCCTTCTGCGATCACTGGTGCGGGATCCATCGATCGGCCGGCGCATCGTCCCCATCGTCTCGGACGAGGCCCGGACCTTCGGGCTCGAATCCCTGATCAGCGAGGTGCAGATCTACGCCCCGGAGGGCCAGCGCTATACCCCGGTGGATGCCGGGCTGGCCCTGCACTATGCCGAGAGTGCCACCGGTCAGGTACTCCAGGAGGGCATCAGCGAAGCCGGCGCGGTGGCCGCATTCACCGCCGCGGCCACCTCGTACGCCACCTGGGGCGAGCCGACGATCCCCTTCTACCTCTTCTATTCCATGTTCGGCTTCCAGCGGGTGGGCGACCTCCTCTGGGCCCTCGGGGACTGCCGCGGCCGTGGGTTCCTGCTCGGGTGCACCGCCGGCCGGACCACCCTCAACGGCGAGGGGCTCCAGCACCAGGACGGCCACTCCCTGCTGCTGGCGTCGACGGTGCCGAGCGTCGCCGCCTACGATCCCGCCTTCTCCTACGAGGTGGCGACCATCCTCGAAGACGGCATCCTCCGGATGACGGGTCCCGAGCCGGAGGATCGCATCTGGTACCTGACCCTCTACAACGAGAACTACCCGATGCCCGCTCTGCCTTCCGACCCGGCCGAAGCCGAACGGGTGCGGCTCGGCACGATCAAGGGCATGTACCGGTTCGCGCCCGGCGGCGACGGATCGATCCGGGCCTCCGTGCTGTTCTCCGGGTCCGCCTGGCAGGCAGCAGCCGGCGCCCAGCGGTTGCTGGCCACCGACTGGGGCGTCGATGCCGATCTGTGGTCGGTGACCTCCTACAAGTCGCTGCGCGAGGATGCCATCTCGGTCGAGCGCTGGAACCGACTCCACCCGGGCGGGACCCGGCGCATACCGTTCGTCACCGAGCAGTTGGCCGGTCGGCCAGGGCCGATCGTGGCCGTCTCCGACTTCATGCGGTCGGTCCCCGACCAGGTCTCGAGATGGATGCCCCGACCGTTCACCTCCCTCGGCACCGACGGGTTCGGCCGTTCCGACACGCGGGACGTCCTGCGCCGCTTCTTCGAAGTCGATGCCGAGCACGTGGTGGTGGCCGTGCTCCACAGCCTCGTCGCCGAGGGAACCGTCCCCCCGGGTACGGACGCCGATGCCATCGAACGCTATGGCATCGACCCGGCGGCAGCCGACCCCTGGTCGTCCTGACCCGCTCCCGTCCCCGGCTCGGGGTGGACGCACTGCTCCGCCGTAGGATCCGAACGTGACCGCGCTGATGGTGCAGGGGGTGTCGAGTGACGCCGGCAAGAGCCTTCTCACCACCGCGCTCTGTGCCTGGTCGCACCGCCGTGGCATCCGGGCCGTGCCCTTCAAGGCGCAGAACATGTCCAACAACGCCCGGATCGTCGACGGCGGCGAGATCGGAAGCGCCCAGTGGCTCCAAGCCCTGGCCGCCGGAGTGCATCCCGACGTCCGCATGAATCCGGTCCTCCTCAAGCCCGAGAGCGAGATCCGCAGCCAGGTCGTCCTCAACGGCATCGTCAGCGAGGAGCTCACATCGATGCCCTGGCGGGGCAGATCGGCTCGGCTCTGGCCCCACGTGACCGCCGCGCTCACATCGCTCACCGATGAGTTCGACGTGGTGGTCATCGAGGGGGCGGGCAGCCCGGCCGAGACCAACCTCTGGTCCGACGACATCTCCAACATGGCGGTGGCCGAGGCGGCCGACGCCCCGGTGCTGCTGGTGGCCGACATCGATCGTGGCGGCGCGTTCGCACATCTCTATGGGACCTGGGCCCTGCTTCCCCCGTCCTGGCAGGCGCGCATCGAGGGGTTCGTCCTGAACAAGTTCCGCGGTGACCCCGACCTGTTGGCACCGGCGCCGGACGACCTCGGGGCCGTCACCGGCGTTCCCACTGTCGGGGTGCTCCCGTGGCTCGACCACGGTCTTCCCGACGAGGAAGGCCCGACCCCCATCGCCGGACCCGGCCGGGGGCGACAGGTGTCGATCGTCTGTGGCCCCTGTGCCTCCAACCTCGACGAATTCGCCCAGCTGCAGCAGGTGGCCGACGTCGGCTGGGTGCGTGCCGCCGGCCAGATCGGGCACCCCGATCTCATCATCCTGCCAGGCTCCAAGCACGTAGCCCACGACCTCGACTGGCTCCGCCGGACCGGTCTGGCCACAGCCGTGACCCGTGCCGCGCACGACGGCACGCCGGTGCTCGGTGTCTGCGGCGGCCTGCAGATGCTCGGGCGGCGGATCGATGACCCGGACGACGTGGAAGGGGCTGCCGTCGGCCTCGGGCTGCTACCGCTGGAGACCCGCTACCGGACCCCGAAGCGCACGGCCAGGTCCTCCGCCCGCTTCGGACCGATGGCACCCCCATGGTCGTGGCTCGGAGCACGTGAGGTGTCGGGCTACGAGATCCACCACGGGACGACCCGGGCCCTCGGTCCGGTCGAGGTCGTGCCCGGTGGGCTCGCGTTCGGAGCCGCCAACGTGATGGGGCTGTACCTGCACGGGCTGTTCGAGGACCCGGCGGTCCTGGAGGCGTTCTGTGGCCAGGTTCCTCCGCTCCTCCGCTCCACCTTCGAACAGCTCGCCGATGCCGTCGAGGAACACCTGGACACCGGCTGGATCCGGTCGCGGCTCGGAGGGGCGGGCAATGGACCGTCGTCCGGACTCATCGGGCGACTGGATCCGTCGCGCATCTAACATCGGGATGGTGGACGTCGGCCCCGACTCGAGCTCCGACGTGCTCCCGATCACGCTGTTCGGAAATCCGATCCTCCGCCGCCGGTGTCGAGAGGTCACCGACTTCGGTGAGGACCTCGCCCTGCTGGTCGACCAGATGGTCCTGACCCTCCATGCAACCGACAACGGGGTCGGGCTCTCCGCCAACCAGGTCGGGCGCACCGAGCGTGTGTTCATCTTCGACTTCCACGACGGGATGGCCGGCCACGTGGTCAACCCGGTCGTCATGACCATCGACGGCGAGCTCCAACAAGGTGACGAGGCGTGCCTCTCCCTGCCGGGCCTCGGGCTGCCGACCGCCCGCCTCTGGCGGTGCCGCGTCCGCGGCGTCGACCGCCACGGAGCAGCCGTCGAGTACGAAGGGGAGGGGCTGGTGGCGCGGTGCTTCCAGCACGAGCTCGACCACCTGAACGGAAAGCTCTTCCCCGACCTCCACCCGGTGGGGGTGCGAAAACGTCTCGAGCGCGAGGCCGGGAAGCTGCCCTGGTCCGGGCTCGAGGCCCTCGATCCCCGTTCGCGCCTGTACCAGGGGTTGCCCGAGCAGCCGGAGGGCTCCGACTAGCCTGACGCCGTGATCCACATCACCGGCGATGACACCGTCGACAAACTTCTCTCCGACGACCCTCTGGCCCTCCTCATCGGCATGGTCCTCGACCAGCAGATCCCACTCGAGAAGGCGTTCAGGTCACCCTTCGAACTGAAGGAGCGGCTCGGCGGTTCGCTCGACGCGGCCACCTTGGCCTCCATGGACCCTGACCGCCTGGCCGACGTGTTCAGCGCCCGGCCGGCATTGCACCGGTTTCCGAAGTCGATGGCTCGGCGGGTGCAGGAGGTGTGCGCCCTGATCGTCACGGACTATGGCGGGAACGCGGCGGCCGTTTGGACCACGGCCGGCGACGGCAAGCAGCTGCTGGCCAGCGTGAAGGCACTCCCCGGGTTCGGCGAGCAGAAGGCGCGCATCTTCGTCGCCCTTCTCGGCAAGCAGCTCGGTATCCGCCCCACCGGGTGGGCGCGGGCGGCGGCACCGTACGGCGAGCCCGGGTCGTTCCGCTCGGTGGCCGACATCGATTCACCGGAGGCACTGGCCAACGTGCGCCA
>JBEKIU010000131.1:0-12149 GCA_050011635.1 Acidimicrobiales bacterium | reverse complement strand
CCGCCGACCACCTGCTCACGGCTCTACGCCCGTAGCCTCGTCGGGGCGGGATCACACGGCCACGCTCGCGCCGTGGCCCTTCCGGTGCCAGCAGACCTGACCGGTTGTCGCCGCAGGGCGTCCTGTTCTGTGACGAGTGCGTCACCCCTCCTTGCGACCAGATGAGGGTGTACGTTCTGGCTTGTGCCGATGTATATCGACCGCCATGACGCGCCGGGAGCGTCGCCGGAGGACCTGGCCGCGGCCCATCTCCTGGACGTGGAGGTGCAAGACAGACACGGCGTGAAGTATCACACCTACTGGTTCGATCCGGAAGATGGAACAGTGTTCTGTCTCGCCGAAGGGCCGGACAAAGAATCGGTGGTGGCCGTGCATCAAGAGGGGCACGGATTGATGGCCAGCACCGTGCTGGAGCTCGACACAGGAGCACCCCTCAACGCCTTCATGGGGTCCATGCCCGATCATGCTCCGGGCACTGCGTACAGCGCGCCGGCCATGCGAGCCATCGTGTTCACGGACATCTGTGGCTCCGTCGCCCAGACGCAACAACTCGGCGATGAAGGCCACATGGAATTGCTCGGCGAGCACAATTCGATTGTCCGGCACGAGCTCGCCGCCAACCACGGTCGCGAGGTCAAACACACCGGCGACGGGATCATGGCCGCCTTCACCTCCGTCGTGTCCTCGGTGGCCTTTTCGGTGGCCGTCCAGCGACGCATGCACGAGCGAAACCAGAATGCCCCAACCCCGCTCCTTCTCAGTATCGGCATCAGTGCCGGCGAACCGGTCACCGACGACAATGACGATCTGTTCGGTGCCGCGGTCCAGCTCGCGGCTCGGCTCTGCGCACTCGCAGCCGATGGCGACATCGTCGTATCGGTGGCCGTTCGTGAACTCTGCATCGGCAAATCGTTCCGGTTCGACGACCGAGGTGAACACAGTCTGAAGGGCTTGCCGGAGCCCATCCACGTCTACGGGATCAACTGGAACGATTGATGCGGCGGATCGTGAACTGATCTCGAAGGGGCCCCGTACGTAATTGAGCGTGCCGGGCCGTCGGGTCTTGTGTGATCCCAATGGGCCGTGGGCACTCATAGCTGAGTGTGACCGGATGACGTCCGACGGCACTTGGCTCATCCGGCATGTTTCGGCCGGACCTTGGCGGCCCGAAGCCCTTCGCCTACGGTGGAACCGTGCAGGTGGCGGAGGGACCCGGGTGACCACTGAAAACGTGGCCGTCCTGTTCACGGACATCGTGGGGTCAACAGAACTGTTCCAGAGCCTCTCGCCGTCGGTGGCCGATGACGTTCGTCGGGGGCATTTTTCCATCCTCCGCCAGGCCATCACCGAATCCGGAGGCACCGAGGTCAAGAACCTGGGCGACGGGATCATGGTCGTGTTCGGCTCGGCCTCCGCCGCCCTCGGGTGCGCGGTGGCCATGCAGCAGGGCGTGGAACTGGACAATCGCGGCAGCGAGCATGCGGTCGGCCTCAGAGTGGGCCTGAGCGGCGGCGAGGTCTCCCGGGAGGACGACGACTACTTCGGAGATCCGGTCGTCGAGGCCGCCCGACTCTGTGCCAAGTGTGAGAGCGGGCAGATCCTGGCCTCCGAGTGGCTGCGACTGACGGCCGGTCGGCGCAATCGTCACGACTGCCGGGCGCTCGGGGAGCTGATGCTGAAGGGCCTGCCCGACCCGGTCGAGACGGTCGAGGTGCTCTGGGAAGCACTCGGAGGGGGCGACACTGCAGCCATCCCGCTCCCCCACCGTCTCGCCGCGCGCCCGGCGGTGGGCGTGGTCGGCCGGGAGCCGGAGATGGCAACGATCACCGATGCCACCAGGCGCGTGGCCGGAGGAAAGGGCCGTGAGATCCTCCTCGTCTCCGGCGAGGCGGGTCTGGGCAAGACGACGCTGGTGGCCGAGGCGGCCCGTTCCGCCTTCGATGCAGGGGCTTGTCTGCTGTTCGGGCACTGCGAAGAGGACCTCGCCACCCCGTACCAGCTCTTCGCCGAGGCCCTCGGCCACTACGTCACCCATGCTCCCGAGCAACAGCTCCTGGACCACGTCGAGGCCCACGGATCCGAACTGTCCCGACTGGTCCCGGCCTTGAGCAGTCGGATCCCGCATCTGCCGTCGAGTAAGGCCACCGACTCCGACACCGAGCGGTACCTGCTCTTCGCCGCTGCGGTCGGGCTGCTGGCCACCGTGGCCCAACAGCAGCCGCTCATCCTCGTCCTCGACGACCTCCAGTGGGCCGACAAGGGGAGCCTGCTGCTGCTTCGCCATCTGGCCTCTGTCGAGCCGACCATGCGGCTGATGGTCGTCGGGACCTACCGTGACAGTGAACGTTCCAATGCCGGAGCCCTGGTGGATGCCCTGGCTGCCCTCCGCCGCCTGGAGGGGGTCTCCCGGATCGACCTCGTCGGACTGGACGATGCCGGGGTGGTGGCCCTGATGGAGGCCGCGGCCGGGCACCCACTCGACGATGCCGCCGTGGGCCTGGCCCATGCCATCTACCGGGAGACCGACGGCAACCCGTTCTTCGTGAGCGAGGTACTCCGCAATCTGGTCGAGACGGGTGCAATCGGTCGGGACGCGGGAGGACGCTGGGTCGCGGAGGACTCCCTCGACACCGCCGGCCTGCCCGACTCGGTGCGCGAGGTGATCGGGGCCCGGGTCGTTCGCCTGGGCAAGGACGCCGGACGCGTCCTGTCGGTGGCGGCGGTCGTGGGACGCGACTTCGATTTCGACCTCCTGGCCCGCGCCACGGGGACCGATGAGGAGGATCTGCTGGACATCCTCGACGCCGCAGCCGCCGTTACCCTGGTGCGCGAGGTGGCCGACTCGGGGCGCTACAGCTTCGTCCATGCCCTCATCCAGCACACCTTGTACGAGGACCTGGGACACAACCGCCGGGCCCGGGCTCATCGACAGGTGGCCGAGGCTTTGGAGGACCAGTGCGGAGACCGTCCGGGGTCCAGGGTCGGTGAGTTGGCCCGGCACTGGATCGCCGCCCGACCCGCCGACCTGGCCAGGGCGATCAGCTACTCACGTCAGGCCGGGGACGCCGCCCTGGCCGCCCTGGCCCCGGCCGACGCCCTGCGCTACTTCGCCCAGGCGCTGGACCTCTACCCCCAGGCCACCGATTCCGATCCCGCGCTGGGCATTGATCTGTCCATCGGGCTGGGGACGGCTCAGCGCCAGACGGGGGACCCCGGCTATCGCAGCACGCTCCTCGATGCCGCTCACCGCGCCGCACATCTCGGTGATTCCGATCGGCTCGTGGCCGCCGTGTTGGCCAACAACCGGGGCTGGGTCAGCGCCGCCGGAGCCATCGATACCGAGAAGGTCGAGATGCTGGAGCTGGCGCTCGATCGGATCGCAGCAGATGATCCCGACCGGGTGCTGGTGCTCGCCACCCTGTGCCAGGAACTCAGTTTTGGACGGCGCGACCGTCGCGACGCGTTGGCCCGCGACGCCGTGGCCATCGCTCGGAACTCAGGTGACGATGCCACCATCGTCCGGGTTCTCAACGGTGCGTTCGATTCTCTCGATCTATCCGAGGCACTGGACTGGTCCGAGGAGGCCCTGGCTCGCGCCGAACGGATCGGTGACCCGGTCCTGCTCTTCCTGGCCGCCGACCGTCGTCTCACTGCCGTCAGCCAGGCCGGGGACAGCGAAGGGGCGGACCGGTGCCTCGAGATCATGGGCTCAATGGCCGCGGATCTGGGCCAGCCCTCCTTCAACTGGGTGCTCACCTTCGGGCGGGCCACCCGGGCGCAGATCGCCGGGGATCCCGAACGGGCCGAACAGTTGGCCACGGAGGCGTTTCAGATCGGCGACGGCGGTGGCGAGCCCGATGCCGCCCTCATCTTCGGGGCACAGATGGCAGTCATCAGCTACCAACGAGGCACCATGGGCGAGCTGGTCCCATTCATCGAAGAGGCCGCGGCCGAGAATCCCGGGGCTCCTGCGTTCGTCGCCGCCCTGGCCCTGGCGTACGCCGAGGGTGACCGGCACGACGAGGCTCGTCGATTGCTGGAGCAGTTCGCGGCCACCGGGTTCGATCTTCCGATGAATGGGGCCTGGCTGACCGCAATGGTCGCATACGGCGATGCCGCCATCGAATGCCGCGAGACCAGGTTCGCCCTACCGCTGTTCGACCGGCTCGCCCCCTGGGCTGGTGAGTGGTCGGCCACCGGGGGCCCAACGGTGGAAGGCCCGGTCAGCCACACCCTCGGCGGACTGGCCACCTTGCTCGGTCGATACGACGAAGCGGACGCCTACTTCGCCCACTCCGCCGCGTCGAGCGAACGGGCGCAGGCCAAATTCTTCGCCGCACGCACACACCTCCTGTGGGGAAGGATGCTTGCCGAACGAGCTCACCCGGGGGACACCGAGAAGGCTCGTGAGCTGCTCACGATGGCCCACACCGCCGCCGTAGCCAACGGGTACGGGGCCGTCGAGCGTCGCGCCGCCGCCGCGCTCTGAAGATTGGAGATCGCGAGTCCCCGGTCAGCTCTCGGGATCTCGTAGGCAAGGTCGTCTTGGTGAGGGTCACATCAGATGCCCTATGGGCAGGAGGTGTGAAAGCGGCCGCGGCCTCCAGCCTTGGCCTGGTACATGGCCGAGTCGGCTCGTGAAACCACCGATTCGTAGGTATCCGATTCATCCGGATACATGGCGATCCCTATGCTCACCCCGATCGACAACGTGAGGCCGTGCACATCGAAAGGCTCGTCCATGGCCGAGATGATCTTCTCCGCCACAACTTCGGCGGCGCTGCGGGTCGCTGTGCGCTGGATGATCAATCCGAATTCGTCACCGCCGATCCGGGCGACGGTGTCCTCATTGCGAACGGCCAAGAGCAAACGCTGCGCCACGACGCGAAGCAGTTCATCACCGACTTTGTGACCGTGAGCATCATTGACGACCTTGAACCGGTCGAGGTCGACAAAGAGCATCGTGTGACGGCCCCCATTGCGGCGCGTCATGGCCAGGGACTGGTTGACTCGATCTTCGAAGAGCCTGGAGTTGGCGAGCTCGGTGATCGGATCGTGCAGCGCCTGATGTCGTACCTCCTCGAGCAGTGTGACACCGTCGAGCGCAGTTGCCGCCAGACCAGCCACGCCGCTCAGTCGCTCCTCCAGCCCATTATCGAGCTCCATCCCGCGGTGATCGCAGCCGACGCAGAGCACCCCGAACAGCGTGTCGCGCGCGGTAATCGGGACCATGACACCCGAATCCAACCCGGTGAGCGACAGTATCGACGACAGTGCCGGGTCAGAGGTGCCCGCCACCGGAGTCGGTGTCGAACATTCGAGCAATCGTCTCGCCACATGCTCGCTGCGCAGCGCAGTGGCCTCTTGTGTCTCGAGGCCGGGAGAAGTTCGGGATGTCGAGGCAACCCGGGCCAGGTGCGCATCACCTTCATCCCACAACAACACGTGCGCCTGGTCGCATCCGCAGATTTCGGGAAGGGCCTCGGCCAGGCGCTCCGCCACCCCAGTCCGGGAGGACTGTTCGGCCAGTGCCTTCCCCAGGGAAAGCAGCGCACTGAGGGTGCTGTTCCGGTCGCGGGATTCGGCAAGGGCGGCCGCCGTCTCGAGGGCTGCTGCCGCATGGCCGGCATAGGCCATGAGCAGCGAGCGCTCCTGGGGTAGGAAATGGTAGCCATCGGGGTAGAACACGGCGAGGTGACCGAAATGGCGGCGGCTCGACTCGATGTCGACCACGATGCGAGATGGGTTGTTTGGATCCTCGGTCGAGTTGGTGATCTCATCGGCCGCGCTCTTCGCTTCCTCCGGGGTGAAGCCGACGTGGTGAATTCGCTGACCGGAGTCGCCAGGCAGGTGGGCAACGAGTAGGTAGCGGGGCGCTCGAACCGCGACGCCGGCCTGCCTGGTGATCGTCTCGAGCATTGAATTGACATCGCGGATCGAAGCCAGCTCCTTGGCCACGGACTCCAAGGACTCAAAGCGTTTGGTCAGCACGAGAAGCTGTTCCGTCAGAATCTCGAGTTCGTGTTGAAGGCCGGAATCCTGGGACGATGTCGGATCCCACTCGACCCGGATGAGGCAACGGGAGTCGCCCCGGGTCTGGCATTCGGCCTCATCGACCTTCGCCGGCGCCATGCCGAACAACACCGGAAACTCTGCCAGAGCGCCCAAGGTGTACCCGCAGAACAGGGGATCTCGTTTGTGGTCGGGTGTCACGATGGCGATCGAGGCGTGGGTTTCGCCAACCTCAACGACCTCTGCGCGGGTGATGGTCGACTGCTTGGCTGAGATCGACGGATAGACCCGAAACATCTCTGCCGGCGACCCAAGGGAACGCAGGAGGGCCAAGACCTCGGTCCCCGCGTACTGGCGAAGTACCTCCGTCCCGGCCTTTCGGCCGATATCAGGATCGTCGAGCACGTCAGCTGCTGCCCTGAAGACGGCGAGGCCCTGTTGATAGGTGCTCCATCCACCGGGGCGTTCGAGATCCGCAGTGGACCGATGCTCTCCCGCTGCGCTCAGAACCCGAGTCACTCCGACCTCGCCGGCCGCTTGACGGACAGCGGCCAGTAAGGCGCCGAGCATCGAGTTCGCCAGCTGCTGGGAATTCTCGCCATCACCCATTCCCCTCAGATCGACAGGCAGCCAGGGGATCTTGATCGGGATTTGGGGCCCGGCATCTTCCCCACGGAATTGCCTCAGGCTCAGTGGTCGTTCCGACCACCTCACGGATGGGCGAAAGTCCTGGTCAAGGTACCCGAGGTGACAGGTTTCGACCCCTCGCGGCACGGATTCGAGCCCCCGGTCAGGAGGTCCGATCGGAGGGAACCCTCCGAAGAGGGGCACCGTCGAGCCGTCCACTCGGGACGTCCCGGCCGCACATGGCCAGCGCCAGGTCTTCGGCGGTTCCTCGAAGGGCGAGGCCGGAACCGAATGCCCAGTCGAGGTTGCTGGCTTCGAAGCTGCGTCCATCGATGTCGATGCCGAAGTGCTCGTGAACACCCGCCTCGGTGAGGTCTTCGAGTATCACCCGGATGGTCGCATCAGGAGCCAGGCGTGGCTCGCCAAGGGGCACGGTTATGTCGAGGCTGTGGATCACCACGTGGTTGAGAGCTCCGTGGTAGCCCCCCGCCGGTGGCATCCAACGGTGCAGCACGTCGGAGCGGAGATCGGCCACAAGCCGGGCCGACGGTACCCCGGCATCTCTGGTAGCGATTTCGTTCGACAACCGGGTGAAGTCATAGCCACACCGCTCGAGCTCGCTCATGAACTCGTCGTTCGAGTACCGGGCCGGCATGGTCATGTGGGCGACCACTTCGCGAACGTGCCAACCCTCACACAGCGACGGGGTGTCCCACGCCGCTTCGGACACCGTCGACAGGAGTTCGGCCAGGGCCACGAACTGGGCAGCCACCTTTCGCTGCAGGTCCGCATCATCGGGCGTGCGTCCACTCCCCTCGTCGAAGGCCGGGCCGGCTGTCACAGCTTCACCACCACTTTTCCCCGGTTGCCTCCGGTGAACAGCAGATTGAGGGCCGAAGGGGCGTTGTCGAGACCTTCGACGACGTGCTCCACGTGCTTGAGCTTGCCCTCGAGGAGCCACGTCAGGAGGTCGGCCTGGGCCTCCGGCCATCTGGTCACGTAGTCGAGGATGATGAAGCCCTCCATCCGCCCGCGCCGGATGATGAGGTTGATGTAGTTCGCCGGACCCGGCGCAGGCCCGCTCTCGTTGTACTGCGAGATGGCGCCACAGAGCACCACCCGGCCCCTCATGGCGATGTTGGCCAGGCAGGCGTCGAGGATCTCACCGCCGACGTTGTCGAAGTAGAGGTCGATCCCGTCCGGGGCCTCCTGGCGCAGGCGAGCGGAGACCGGCTCGGATTTGTAGTCGATGGCCGAGTCGAAGCCGAGCTCGTCGACGAGGAAGGCGCACTTGTCCCTCCCGCCGGCGATCCCGATCACCTTGCCGGCGCCCTTCACCTTGGCGATCTGACCCACGGCCGAGCCGGTGGCACCGGCCGCCCCCGACACGACGACGACGTCGCCCGCGATCATCTTGCCCACATCGAGGAGTCCGAAGTAGGCGGTCATGCCGGTCGCGCCGAAGACGTTGATGGCAAGGAGAGGATCGACCCCGTCGGGAAGGGGCTGCAGGGGATTGGCCGGACCGCCGACCGCGTAGTCCTGCCAACCGGTCATCCCGAACACGAGCTGCCCGGGGCGGTAGCTCTCGTCGTTCGAACTGACCACTTCGCCGATGCCCGCGCCGCGCACGACCTCACCGAGACCGATGGCCGGTAGGTAGCCCTCGGCGTCGTTCATCCAGGTCCGGATGGTCGGATCGATGGAGAGGTAACGCACCTGCACGAGGAACTCGCCCGGGCCGGGCTCCGGTGCCGGGGCCGAGTCGAGCGTCACGACCGAGTCGTCGACCATCCCGGACGGCCGCTTGGCCAGGATCATCTTGCGGTTGGTGGCGGTCACGACCGGCCTCCTCTTCTCAGCTCGCCTGGCCAGCTCGTGGAGAAGGCGGGCGAGACGTCTGGGTGCCACGGCGCTGCCCTTGGACTATACAGAGCCACCTCACTCCGGGCGGCGCCTGCAAAGTGCCAGCGTGGGTCTTCAGGCGGTCCCCGTTCGGCTCGGCTCTACAATCAGACGAAGGATTCTGGGTCGGTTGGCCACTGGGAGGCGCGGATGGGGGACCCGGGCGAAGGTGCCGCCAGCGGCGAGACGAGCCGCCCGGATGTTGCCATGCACCGTCACGAGACGACAGGTCCTGTTCGACGGGGCGGCTTCGGACCGGCGGCCGGCAACGAAGTGGTCAGTCCATCCGATCCCGTCTCAGCCGGGCTCGATCCGTCGGATGCCCCGGATCGGTTGCGAGCCCTCGCCCCCATCGCCATCTTCGACGTGGCCGGTCCGCTGGTTGTCTACTACGGGGCGCGCTCGGCGGGGTTGTCGACGGTCCTGGCTCTTGTGCTCAGTGGAGTGCTGCCCTTCCTCCGTGTGGGGGCCACCGTCGTCCGGCACCGTCGAATCGATGCCATCGGCGTCCTCGTCCTCTCCGGCATCGCACTCGGCACGGTCGTCGGTCTGGCCAGTGGCAGCGCCCGTCTCTACCTGCTGGACGGGATCGTGCCCACCGTGGCCATCGGCATCGTCTGCCTTGTCTCCCTGCTGGCGGAGAAGCCGATGATGTACCGCCTTGCCGCCGAAACCATGGGTGAGGACACACCGCGGGGGCACGCCTTTGCCGAGATGTGGACGTACCCGGAGTTCCGGCGGATCTTCAGGATCATCACCGTGGTGTGGGGGCTCGTGTTCCTCGGTGAGTCGGCCCTCCAGGCGGTCCTCGTCGAGACGACCTCGATCAACACCGCGAAGCTGACATCCAATCTCCTGCCCCTCGCCGTGTTCGTCCTGACCTTCGCCTGGACCCGCGCCTACGGCCGGCACGTTCAGCACCGGAGTGAACCGTCCTGAAGCTCCCGGCGGAACGCGACACCGCGGCACGCACGTGGATCGCTATGTTGGGCCGTCGATCCTGTGAATCCGACCCCTGGCACGCCCAACCGACGGACCCGACCGGGCACCCGGCATCGCGTCCTTTTGGCGTTGGTGGCCCTGGTCGTGTTCGTTGTGGTCGTGGCTCAGGTTCCGGCCGCCACGGTCACCGCCCATCTGGCCGGTGCCACCGGGGGCGCGGCCACACCGGAGGGGGTCACCGACTCGAGGTGCCCGTGGCTCGAGTCCGCCATGGCCCGCAGCCTCCAACCGTCAGCACTGGCCCGGATGGTCGTGCAGCGCATGACACTGGGTGAGAAGGTCGGCGAGATCGTCCTGGCCCCGACCCGCGCCTACGAGAACGCCAACAGCGGGGTCCCCCGACTGTGCATCCCCGCACTCACACTCCAGGACGGCCCACAGGGGGTGGCCTTCGGAGCGGTCCACGTGACCCAGCTCCCCGCCCCCCTCGGCATCGCCGCCACGTTCGACCCCGGCGAGGCCCGCTCGTACGGTCGGGTCATCGGCACCGAGGCCGCGACCAAGGGAATCGATGTCGTCCAGGGTCCCGACCTCAACATCGACCGGGTGCCACAGAACGGGCGCTCCTGGGAGGGCTTCGGGGAGGACCCGGTGTTGGTCACCTCCATGGGGGTGGCTGACATCGAGGGGATCCAGGCGGCCGGGCCGATGGCCATGGCCAAGCATTTCGCCATCTACAACCAGGAGACCAACCGGGGCCAGATCGACGCCCTCGTCGACCAGCGGGCACTCCACGAGATCTACCTCCCCCCCTTCGAGGCCGCGGTGACCCGGGCCCACGTGTCCTCGGTGATGTGCGCGTACCCCCGTTTCGAGGGGGTGTTCCAATGTCAGGACGCCGAGCTGCTCGGCCTGTTGCGGCAGTGGGGCTTCTCCGGCTTCGTGCGATCGGACCTGGACGCCGTGCAGGACCCGGTGGCGGCCCTGTCCTCCGGGACCGATCTGCTCAAGCCGGCGGTGGGCGCGCATCTCATAGCCCTGGTGCGTCAACACCTACTTCCCGTGACCGTGCTCGACGCCGCGGTGACCAGCGTGTTGACCGAGATGTTCGCGCACGGGCTGATCGGCCGGCGCACCACGGGCGAGGCCTCCGCCGTGGCTGATTCGGCCGGGCACGCCGCCTTCGCCCTGGCCGCAGCCGAGCACTCGGCCGTGCTGCTCAAGAACAGCGGGTCGGTGCTTCCGCTGTCGGCGGCCCGGGTTCACCGCGTCGCCGTGATCGGTGCCGACGCCGCCTCCGACCCTGAGACCACCGGGTTCGGCAGCGCGCAGGTCGTACCGCCGTTCACCTCCACCCCGCTGAGCGCCATCCGACATCGTGCCGGCGACCACACCTCGGTGACCTATGCCGACGGCGGCAGCACGACCTCACTTCTGGCGCCGATACCGGAGGGCATCCTCTCCCCTTCCTCGGGAACGGGGCACGGGCTCACCCTCACCCTCGTGCGGCGCGGTCCCCGCGGCGACAGTCTCCTGGCACCGTCGGTCATCCAGGCCGTGGAGCCCACCGTCGACACCGACATGGTCCCGTTCGGCGCCAACGCCCAGTTGCCGCCGGCTTCGACCGGGGCGTCCCGCGTCGTCCTGCCCCCGGGGTGGTCCGACGCCTCGGCCCAGTGGACGGGCACGCTCACCCCGCGCCGAACCGGCGTGTACACGCTCTCCCTCCAGGGTTCGGGAGGGGCCAGCGTGGCCATCGACGGCCGGACCGCGGTCTCCGACCAGCTCAGCCATGCCCAGGGGGTGTGGTCGGGGACCGTGGCCCTCGTCGCGCACCACCCCTACCGCATCGCCGTCGACTGGAAACCGTTCGGGACGTCAACCCCCTACGGTCTGTCCTCCCCGGTCCCGGGCACGATCACCCTCGGCTGGAGCTACGTGAGCGGGCAGATCCGGGCCGCAGTCGACGCCGCCCGGCGGGCCGACGTGGCCGTCGTCTTCGCCGCGGACTACGAATCGGAGGACTTCGACCGCCCGACCCTCTCACTGCCGGGGGACGAGAACCAACTCATCGCCGCCGTGGCCGCGGCCAACCCGCATACGGTGGTGGTGCTCAACACCGGTGGACCGGTCCTGATGCCGTGGCTGAGCCGGGTGGCCGGTGTCATCGAGGCGTGGTACCCCGGGGAGGAGGACGGGGCGGCCATCGCCGCCCTCCTCTACGGGGACGTCGATCCGTCCGGGCGGCTGCCGGTGACCTTCCCGGCGAGCGAGGACCAGACCGGGATCGAGACGCCGGCCCAGTGGCCCGGGGTGGGTCTCCAATCGGACTACACCGAGGGCCTCGATGTCGGCTACCGGTACGACCACGCCCTGGGCATCCGTCCTCTGTTCCCCTTCGGGTTCGGGTTGGCGTACACCACCTTCACCCTGGACGGATTGGGTGTCACGCCGTCGGCTTCGGGGGTCACCGTCTCGGTCCACGTCACCGACACCGGTGACCGGGCGGGGACCGATGTCCCACAGGCGTACCTCACCTATCCGGCGGGTGCCGGGGAACCTCCGGCCCAACTGGTGGCGTTCCAGCCGGTGACGCTGGCCCCGCACGGGAGCACGACGGTGTCGCTGTTCGTGCCTTGGACGTCGTTCCGGGCGTTCATCGG
>JBEKIU010000130.1:0-12228 GCA_050011635.1 Acidimicrobiales bacterium | reverse complement strand
GAACGTGGCCGAGAGGACCACCGGGAGGGCCTTCCAGCGACGGGGGTCGTATGTTGCTGTGATCGCGGTGGGTGGCTGGCCCACTGAGCTGGAGATTTGGGGGTAGGTCGGGGGAGACTGGGTGACGGTCATCGTGGTCCGCATCTTTCACCTGGCGGGAATCTTGTTCGATAGTTCGACGTTCTTAGAACTATCGAACGTAGCTATCCGGGCAGGTATTCCCCGGATCGGAGAGAATCAGTTGGATTCGCCGAGACCGCCAGAGGAGGTGAGCGATGCGTGAACGACCCGAGCTCCCTGTGGACGAGCTCGACCTGGCGTCGGTGATGCACGCTCTGGCCGACCCTTCCCGCCTGCGGATGGTGGTCGCCCTTGACGGCGGCACGGAGCTGGCCTGCGCAGTGCTCGGCGAGAAGGCCGGTGTCGGGATGGCCAAGTCGACGACCACGCACCATCTGTCGGTCCTGCGCGAGGCAGGACTCGTCCGGACCCGCTACGAGGGTCAGCGCAAGCTGGCGAGCCTCCGACGCGCCGAGCTGGACGAGAAGTTCCCTGGACTGCTGGACGCAGTGATCAGGGGGATGGACAACTCGCTCTGAGCCCAACCACACCTCGCTTCGTGAACCCCTGACTCGCAATTCGTCTCTGCCGGCATGCCCCGATCTGTATTTCCGCAGGTCAGGTCAGGTCAGTTGTCAGTCCGCAGGTAAGAGCAGCTGTCAGTGGGCGGTCCGGATGCGCTCAATCGACCTCAGCCGGCCCGGCCGATCTTCTCGAACCACCATTCGTTCCCGCAGCTGCGGCACTGCCGACCCACGAGGCCACGACTATCCCCCTCCTCCAGGTCTCGGAAGACCCAGCGGTGGTCACCCTCGCTGAAGCAGATCGGACAGGTCTCTTGCATGGTAATGACTTGCCCATCTACAGGCCTTGATAAACCAGACTGCAACGTGTTCGCGTGGAAGTCACAGGCAGATCCACGGGTCCAGCCCCTGGCACGCTCGGCCCTCACGCTCGGCCCAGCCCTCGTGCCACCTCGTGTAGCCGAGCACGGAAAGCGGGATGGGCGATGTCCGCCAGGGCGGTCGCCCGTTCGCGAACGGTGAGGCCGTTGAGCTGAGCTGCTCCGTATTCGGTCACGACAACCCCGGTGTGATGCCGTGGCGTCGAGACGACGGCCCCTTCTGGGAGGAAGGGGAGGATCCGCGAGCCCACGACGCCACCTACGGTCACGGTGGACTTGAGGCAGATCAGTGAGTGTGCGTCGATGTGAAGGTCGGCACCGGCCACGAAGTCCTCGTGCCCGCCGACGCCGGAGATCTGCTTGCCGTCGATGCTGTCCGCCACCACCTGCCCGTAGAGGTCGAGGCACAAAGCGCCGTTGATCGACACGAGCTTGTGATTGCGCCCGATGACCGTCGGGTCGTTGACGATGTCAACCGGCAAGAATGCCACCTCGGGGTTGTCATCGAGCCAGCCATAGAGCTCAGAGGTTCCGAGGGCGAAGGTGGTGACCGACACCCCGTCAAACATGCCCTTGGCCGTGTTGGTCACCTTGCCCGCCCGGTGGAGGTGCATGAGGCCGGTGGTGAACATCTCGGAATGCACGCCATACCCACCACCGCCGCCCTCTGCGAGCTTGGTAGCTACGATGTTCGGCACCGCGCCGATGCCGGTCTGCAACGTACATCCATCGGTCACGAACCGCAGGGCGTTGGCGGCTATTGCCGCATCCACCTCCGTCGGCACCGGATCCTCCAGTGCGTAGGGCTGGCCGTCCGCTTCCACGACCACGTCGATCAGGTCCATCGGAAGACTGTTGTCGAATCGCGGTGGGAGGCTCCGGGTTCGGGGCAAGTGCGGATTGACCTCGACCAGAAGCACTCGGTCGGGATCCGTACCGGCCTGGATCAGCTCGTCCCGGGTCGCCCCGAAGTGCAGCGACAGATTGACTCGACCTTGGTTGTCGGGAGGCGCGCCCTGGGCGGTCATGATCCGCGGCGCGAATCGGCCCAGAATCGGAGCGAATTGACGGAAGCCACCCGGGACGAGCTCGATCTCATGCCCCTCAGCCAACAAGATCCGCTCAGCGGGTCCGAAGAACCCTGACCGGTACGACACGCCCGGCTTCGTGAAGACGGTGTAGTAGCCGAGCAGGAGCGCTCCGCCGAACACCAGATCCTCCCAGTCGTCACGCCCGCCCAGTGCAGTCAGGAACGCATCCGGAATACCGGGTCCCAGTCCGAAGCCGATCGTGTCACGCGGTCGGACATGAGCAGCGGCCTCCTCTGGAGTACAGATGGTGGTCATCATGCGTGATTCTGCCTGGTCCAGCATCGAGACGTCCATCGCCTGGATATCGGCGCCGGAAAGCCGGACGCGCAGCTGAGTTTCGCTCCCGAAGGGGGGCGATCTCCGTGCCTGGCTGCCGTTCCGGTCGGCGAAGACCCGGCATCGATGACATACGTCACGATCAAGAGAGCCCGGTGCCAGGCTGTCGATGGTGCCGTCCTCGGGGGCGAGGGCCATCGTGGTCCGTGTGGTCCGTCCGAGCTGGGACTCCCGGCCCGAGATCTCCACAGATGCGCCGATTCAGGTCATTCCTCCTGGTGGACGAGCCCGCCCGGCGGGCATCGGGACGATCCAGCCGTGCGATCCGACCGTTCGGGTTGGGGCGACCGCCCGCAGCCGCCTTCCCACGGACATGACCTTCGGCACTTCTTTGGATCGACCGACAGGTTTAGATTGACACCACGAGGCGATCTCTCGGGGAGTGGACGATGCGCGAACAGCCCGAAGCATTCATGCGGGGCACCGATGCGTTCGCATGGCACTTGGAGAAGGATCCGGCCCTCCACTCGACGGTTGTCTCCATAACCTGGTTGGAACGGACCCCGGATTTCGGCGTGCTTACGGCTCGGCTGGAAGCGGCGACGCACATGGCCCGCCGCTTCCGACAGCGCCCGGTCGAACCACCGGCTCGTCTGGCGCCACCGCGGTGGGTCGACGTGGACTTCGATATCTCCCTGCACCTGCACCAGTTCGACTCGCCCCTCCCCCACACGGTGGCCAGTGTCATCGATTTTGCCCGACTTCAGACAATGAGGGCCTTCGACCTCTCAAGACCACTCTGGGAGTTCACCTTGATCGGAAACCTGACCGGCGGACGCGCCGCCCTGGTCATGAAGATCCATCACTCCCTGACCGATGGGATCGGCGGGATGCAGCTGGCGCGATTGCTGTTCGATGCCAGTGAGGAGCCAGGGACCATCGATCATGTTCCGGCGGCTCCGGAGCCCCACCCCACCCCTGGGACCATCGAGCTCATCCGAGAGTCTCTCGCCTACAACTGGAGCCGCACCTTCGACACGATTCGCTACGGACTGGTCACCGCCGTCCCCCTGGCCGCCCGAATGGCCAGGCACCCGTCCGACTCGGCGTCCGACGCGCTGGCCACAGTGCGATCGATCGGCCGATTCGTCGCACCGGTCCCCGACACTCTTTCGCCGATCATGACAGACCGCAGCCTCGACCGGCACCTCGATATGCTCGCCGTCGAACTGGACGACTTGAAGAGGGCAGCGGGATCGGTCGGAGGCTCCGTCAACGACGGTTTCATCGCCTCGGTCACCTGCGGGCTGCAGCGTTATCACGAGCGCCACAATGCCCTGGTCGAAGAGCTCCGTATGACCTTGCCGATCTCTGTCCGTAAAGAAGATGATCCTGCCGGCGGCAACCGAATCACGCTTGAACGATTCAAGGTGCCGTTGGCGATTGCCGACGCCGGCCAGCAGGTGCGGCTCATCGGCCAACGATGCCGACTCGCTCGCGACGATCGAGCCCAGCCACTGAGCAATGCAATCGCCAGCGTCCTGGCTCTCTTGCCGACAGGCGTCATCGGAAGCATGCTGAAACACATCGATTTCATAGCGAGCAACGTTCCCGGTGCCGATGTCCCGATCTTTCTCGCCGGCGCACCGGTGTCGGGGCATTACGTCTTCGGACCAACGACCGGTACGGCGGTCAACGCCACCCTGCTCTCCTACGACGGGACCTGCTGCATCGGCTTTACCTTCGATACCGCCGCCGTACCCGACCCCGCCGTGCTCATCAATTGCCTCCGCGAGGGATTCGAGGCGGTGCTCGCACTCGCCGGGGATCACCACCCGGTCGAGATGCCGCTTCAACGGGAAGGACTGGGAGCTTCCCGATCAGGTCGGAGTTGCCCCGAGCAAACCGAGGAGAGTTCGGATGGGACCACCCGGTGAGGGCAGACGGACCTTCCCGGTCCGCGGCACGATCTCAGCGCCTCTGGGAGTGAGGAAGTGACTTTCGACTCTCCCCGGCTCAGTGGCCAGGGATGAGACTGCGGCTGAGGGCAGTGCCCACGCAGGAGAAGGGATCAACCATGACCGAGTCACGAGACGCCCGGAGGCACATCGAGCAACTGATCGAACGCGCCCAGGACGAGCTGCTGGACGCCAGCCGTCAGCTGGCAGACGGAATCTCCAAGGGAGGGGAACGGGTCGTTCCACCGCTGTCACACGATCTTGAGCGATTGGTGGACGAGGTATTCGACTTCACCGAACGGGTGATCAAGGGTCAACGAAAAATGGTGGGCGACATAGTGCGGGCCATCAACGAGCAATCGCGCCGGGCTGCAGAGGTGGGTCGTGAAACGACAGCTCGAGTGGCCAAGCGGGCCCCGGCCAAGAAGCCGACGGCGGCAAGGCGGGCCCGGGCCAAGAAGGCCACAGCAGCCAAACGGGTTCCGGCGAAGAAGGCGGCAACTACCGGGCGGGCTGTGGCCAAGAAGGCCACAGGGTAGGCCGACCAGCCGGGGTTGGCGCTCGGAAGGGCCCGATGAACCAGCGACTGGTGCGGCGACGGGCGTCACGTCGACAGTTGCCGGAGAGCCGTGCGCTCCGTTCAGACGTACAGTTGATCCGACGTCGTCGGGCCGCGCAGCAGGTGTGAAATCCCCCGCAGTACCGGATGCGGCTGTTCGGTATACAAGCGGTCGAGCGTAACCTGCATAGCCTGTGTGATCTCTTCGTAACACGCGGAAATTACTGCCCGGTCTTCGGCTGCGTCCGGCCCCAGCCCGCTCCAATCGATCGGTGGCATGAACTCGACGGTGATGGCGGATGGCAATGGCGGAGGTGGGGTCAGGATCGAAGTTACACCCCACGGCCCGAGGAGGATCGGGAAGACCTTTATCCGGAGGCGCCCCAATCCGAGCACTCGAGCCAGATGCTCGCCGCGCGACAACACCACGAGGGATTGGTGGCCGCCGTAGCCGACGACGGGTACGACCGGTACGCCGGTGCGCAACGCCAGACGGATGAAGCCCGTATGACCCGAGAACACGATCCGATTGCGCTCCGACCACGGGCGGCATGCCTCCGTGTCCCCTCCCGGATAGTCGAGGACGAGAGCGCCTTCGCTCAGGACCCGCTCGGCCTCATCCCCACTGGCGGGTACTCCGCCCAGGCGACGCATCGACGGGCCCACAATCGGGACAGCGAAGAACAGGTCGTGGATGAGACCGTACGCCGGTGCATCGACCCCCCGTCGGGCGGTGATCGCCAGCGCCGTCAACCAGGTGTCCGGCATGTAGAACACGCCCGAGTGATTTCCGACCACAAGGACGGGACCGGATGCGGGAAGGTTGTCGATCCCCCGGATCTGGGGTGAGAAGTAGCGCACATATCGCTCGACGGAGGGGATCATGCGGCGCACAAAGCCGACATCCCTGTCGATCGCCGGCCCGAGCTGTTCAGCCGCGGAACGGCGAGCAAGCGACGCCATCAACGGAGCCAGGGCTCCGTTGCACCGACGGTCATGTTCGCGTTCCTCCACCACCGAGCCACCTCCCACTCGCTGCTGTCGGCAGCTTCATCCATCCGCGCCCCTATCACTAGGGTCCTTCGACCCGAGTGTGCGGTCATCGGCCCCGACGCCCGCCCGCTCGCCCACCCGGGTCCGACCCGGCTACCTGCCCAGGCCGGGACCTTTGACCCTGTCCATGGTTGCCGTCCGAGCCCACCATGGGCAGATGGGCCAGGTCGACGTCATGACTGCTGTGGACGAAGGGGAACACCACATCGGTGATGTCGTACCCGAACGGCCCGGTCGACGACACCACCGGGTGCGGTGGACCCTCTTGGGCATCCTCGGTGTGGCCCTCGCATTCGCACTCGTGTCGGCAGGCCTGGCCTACAGGGGCCGGGCCCGAGAAGTGAGCATCCAGCAGGCGGCCGGGAACTATCACCCCGGTGCATCCGACCCCAGTGGGGCCCACCCGCTCGCCGGTGTCTATTCGTACACAGGCACCGGAACCGACCAGCTCAGTCTGCCGCCCCTGTCACAGCCGGAGGGGCCCACACTGCCCGGAACCGTCGAGGCCACGTCCAGCAGTTGTTGGAGCTTCCGCATCGACTTCTCGACGAACCACTGGCAGAGCTGGATCTATTGCCGAAGCGCCCAGGGCCTCGAGCAAACCGGAGAACAAATCTGGCAGCGTTGGATGATCGGCCCGGTGGCGGTGACCAACCTGTCCAGCCTGCACTGTGACCCGGGGGCGATGGCGCTGCCTGCGACCCGCACGGTCGGGCAGTCGTGGCCCGTCCGATGCAAAGGGAGATCGACAGAGATCGCCGGCAACGTGGTCAGCACCGGCTCCAACCGGTATCTGGGCGAGACCTTGATGATGGTTTCCGGGCACAAGGTCCGCGTGGCCCATATCTCCGAACAATGGACCCTGAGCGGCGCCCAGGTCGGCCCTCAACATGACGATATCTGGTTCGACACCGCCACCGGCCTTCCCATCGAGAATCGCCGGAGCATCCGCGTTAGGACCGCCACCCCGTTCGGCACCTCCACCTACACCGAGTCGGGACAGTTCCTACTTCGTTCCGTCAAGCCCACAACGTGACCGACGCCCTCACGGAGCACAACGACTGGTGAGAGCGGAGTGGACTCCATCTGCCGGCTCTGTCCGGGGCGGCATCCATGATGTGTGGAACTGCTGGATCGTCTGTGACGACACAGTACGGTCACACACCAAACGTTCACCGAGACCTAAGCCGGTCTTGACGCTGTGGTTCCCCCCGTTGCTAGAAATGAGTTCGAGCGTCGCTCCCGCGGTTCGCTCTCCAGGACGGGGCAAGAATCACCGTCACGCCGGTGCAGACGCCGGCGTGACGGTGATCTCTAACCTTCCGATCGGTCCTCGCCTGCCAAGTCCACTGCGCGCGGTCGGCGGTCGCTCATTCGGTGAACGCCGTTTGCATCTGGTTCTGCTCAGCTCCCGCCACTTCGTGCCCCGTGCCAGATCAGTCCTTCTCCAAGACCGCAACATACGCTTCGCGGCGGGACTCTCCGAAGATCTCGGCCTGGCGCCATCCCGTGCCCCTCAGGAGGATCCTCATCTCGTTTCGCGAAAGGAAGAGCCAGTCGGACCACGTACCGACCGAGCCTCGGTACTGAGTCCGGATGCGTACCTGTCCGGGCATCAGGCCCCGTTGCTTGTTCCTCTGATACTGGGCCCGATCAATCGCGGGAGCACCCCCGCAATAGGGATTCGTGCTCTGGGCCAAGATACGCGCACCTGGATTGGTCCTACGGGCCCAGACGCCCAGCATCTCCCGCATATGTTCGGGAGTGCCGAACAGCCCGAAGTTGTTTCCAAACATCACGATGGTGTCGAACGAGTCAATTCTCTCGGCCAGTCCATCGATCGACAGACACCAAGCTTCCTTCACCCCACGCAACCGGGCCGACCGAATCGCTAGGCGCGAGGCATCCAACCCCACGACATCGAACCCACGTCGCTGAAGGTACAGGGCGACCCGACCTGCGCCACAACCCACATCAACGACGCGACCACGGGCGCGTCGTATTGAACGGCGCTCCGAAATGGGCCAGTCCTTGTAATCCGCCAAGTACAGTTCATGCCCTGCACTGAGGTCTGTGAATCCATCCTCACGTTCGATCACCTCAGGAGCAGTTCCGCCTCGCGTCCAATCCATCAGTGCACGGCCGAAGGCGTCGGTATTCTTTCGCATTGAGACAGTCGCGGTCCTGAAGCAGTTGGCGGAATGGCGAGTTCACCTGAGCATCCAACCGTAGCGTGGGTGCGCCGTAGGCTCGCATCGATCAGAGCCATGCGGGAAACGGCCGCGCGAGTCCCAGGGTAGATGATGGAAGACAGACACCTCGATACGGAAGACGGGCTCGACCACTACCGCTTCCGGTCAGGCGGGTGGGAGCACCTTCAGCCGCCGAGAAAGACCTATGACCCCCGCCTGGCTTGCTCAACGGCCTCGGGCACTCTCGCGAGGTAGAGGCGGAATCCCTCGGCTTCCGGCTCGAACCCGAGGGAGCTATACAACCTGTGAGCCCCGTCGCTCGCGTGCCGCTTGTGCGACAGGAGCTGAACCTTGTTGCAGCCTGCCGATCTCATATCGTGAAGAATGCGTTGGAGAAGGAAGGTCGCCACTCCCTGGCGGCGATACGGATGAGCCACCACAACTGCTTCGATGATGGCCGTGGGGCGACAGTCATAGGTGATGTTCGGGAAGAGCATCGCCGAAGCCGTGCCTACAGCCTCCCCGTTCAGTTCACACAGATAGACATACATCCCCGACGTCTCCAGCATGTACCCCCACGTTTCGCCTTCGATTTCGGAGACACGTTCCGGGGGCGAACCATCCGATTCGCGGCGAGCATGAATTCCAAGGACCGCAAGCAGATCTCGCTGGCCCGCTAGGCGCACCGTGACGGCCGACCCGGTCGAGTTCACATGACAATCCTGCCACTATGGCCCGGACCATGACGGACGCGGGTTGGTGGACCTGGACGGTCGGGCCCCAGAAGCGAACACCGACCCCGAGATGGCGGGGACGGACGTCAGTCGCCTACAACGACCCCTTGGTCGCCTACGATCGGCGAGCCTCGAACCTCGGCAGATTGCCACGCCACCTTGCGCTTCATGGCCACAGAGAGCGGTACCGTTCCGATTCCCAAGAAGATCATGCTCAGTGGTATGCCGATTCCAGTCAAGGCAAAGACGGCAGCCAAGGGATAGAAGATCACGCTCGACGGAACCTGGAGGACAACCAGGCCGGCTATCACCCATTTCTGCCTGCCAGTCAACTTCGCGCTGGATGAGTTGGGCTTGGATGCGACCATGTCTCCCGCTCCTGAGCCACCCATTGTAGTGCTGAGGTCCCCTGACCCTATAAGAGAGTCGTGGCCGGAAGCCGGGTGCGTGGGCGCCCACTCCGGAGAATCTCTCCGAGCTCCAGATCGAACGCAGATTGGCAATCGAACAGGGGCATCCACTTGGGCGGCAACGGGGTCGACGGTTCGTGCCGCCTCGATAGAAGACGAGGCAACCTGTCGATGCTTCAAAGCACCGAAAGGAGTCTCGAGATTGTCAGGATGGCGACGCCGGCCGGCCCAATGCCGCCCGCCCGGTTGCAGGCACAATCAGATCTTTGGGATTACTGTGCGCGTCACCATCCAAGGGAGGTATTCGCAATGTGGGCACAAATGATCACGTCGCAACTGAAGCCAGGCAAGGACGACGAGCTCGTTACGCTGACTGCTCAGTTGAAGGCAGCCGAACAGCCCGGTTCGGGTCTTGTGCACGCGACGGCGGTCCGAGACTCGAAGGACCCGGGCCGAGTGATCATGTTCGTTGTCTTCGAGAGCGAGGAGAAGGCGCGGGACCGCGAAAACGACGCCCGCCGCCAGGAGGGGCTCACCAAGGCCCGGACAACGATGATGGAGATCTTTGATGGAGTTCCGGAATTTACAGACCTCACGGTCATTGACGATTGGACGATGTGACCACCGATCCCACCGCTCCGAGGCGCATCCTCACTCGTTCAGGTAGTTGCCCGAGTGGCTGTCTAGACGGCTTTGGCGCCCGTCACCAGGCGCTCCCGATCGAACATCCCGGAGACGAAGTGCAAGAGGAGCACATCGACCACCAGCAACCCGACGGCAAATGCGAGTGCCACCGGGAACGTCGGGCTGACCACACCGACGGCCAGCAAGATGATCACGCCCACCGGTGGAAAGCTGGCCAGGATGCTCAGCTGCTGGGCGACCCGCGCTTCGCTCGCCCTCACCGACACGGCCATGCCGACGACAATGCCCCAGCCGGCCAGGAGGGGAGCGAGGATGAACAGTGCGAGAAGTGCCGAACTGTCGTGAAACACAGCCGAAGCGACGGCGGAGTTGGCGAACAGGCGGACGGCCCCGAGGAAGACCGCGAACACGAGGTAGGACAGGGCCAGCGTGGGGATCATCACCGATGTCGCTTTGCCCAGGAGGAACTCCTGCTGCCGGAGAGGCGTGGTGAGCAGCGGTTCGAGCGTTCCCTGCTCGCGCTCGCCGACCACGCTGTAGGCGGCGAGCGTGCTCGGCATGATGCTCGGGATCAACAGGAGGTAGAGGATGGGAAGGATGAGGCTCTTCTGCAACGCCGCTCCAGAGGTGCTCGGCGTGACCAGGAAGATCGTGATCACGGGCTCAACGAGGAAAAGGAGCGGCAGGATGCACATGGTCACGACGATGGACCGTTTGCGCTGATAATCGCGCAACTCCTTGCGGACGACGGCTCGGACACGTGAGGCGTCGAGACCCTTCATGGCTTGTGGGCCTCGACGTCTTCGGCAATCAGCTCGAGGTACACGTCCTCGAGCGAGTGCCGCGTCTCATCGATGGTGAGGACATCTGCTCCGGCCTGAACGAGGCCCCGCACCACCTCGGGTGCGGCCGCTCTTGGATCCGATACTGAGAGCACATAGGAGCTGGGACCTTCGGCGCGCCAGCTCTCGACACCTTTGATGGTGGTGAAGAACTGATCGGGTCTCGTGAGAGGCTCCACAGTGGTGACCAAGAGCGACTTCTTGAACAGCTGTTCCCGCAGCCCTGCGGGAGTGCCGACAGTTCGCAAGGTGGTGTTCATGATGGCCACTCGATCGCAGAGCTTCTCGGCTTCGTCGAGCCGGTGGGTGGTGAGGAAGATCGTCACTCCTTGCTGGCGGAGTCCGAGGATCAGGTCGTGTACGTCTCGTGCGGCCACGGGGTCGAGGCCCGACGTTGGCTCGTCAAGGAACATGACAGCCGGATCGCTCAGCAGTGTTCGGGCCACGCCCACTCGCTGGCGGAGCCCCTTGGAGAGCCCGCCGCACAGATCTCCGGCCCGGTTGCCCAAATTGACGGCTTCGAGCGCCCTTTCGATCTTCGGCCCAGGGTTGTGCAGACCGTAGAGGCCGGCGAAATACTCCAGGTTCTCGGTCACGGTCAGCCGCAGATAGAGGCCGGGTGCCTCGGGCATGATGGCAATGCGCTGACGGATCTCCACGCCATTCGCGGGGCTGAGCGGGATCCCGGCCACGGTGGCCGAACCCGAGGTTGGCGCGATCAGCGTGCCCAGCGTGCGGACAGTCGTGGTCTTGCCTGCCCCATTGGGGCCCAGGAAGCCAAATACCTCCCCGTAGGCGACTTCAAATGACACCTCGGAAAAGGCAGTCCGCGGACCGAAGCGCTTGGTCAGCCGATCTACGGCGAGGGCGGCCGGGCCCGCGTTGCCTTCAAGGGAGGGCGCACTGGTGATCTCCTTGACGCTGGTGATCGCCCTGGTGGCGAGCGGTGAACGTGACGCAACCGCGCCCTCCGTTTGCAGCCCGTTGCCGTTGCCGTTGCCATTGCCGTTGCCATTGCCGTTGCCGTTGCCGTTGCCGTTCGCTTCGAAGTCGGCCTCGACGTCATCGGGTGTGAGGCTGATCCAGACATCGTGCTTGAACAGGCTGGCCACCAGAAAGGCGATCGATCGCTGGACAATGAAGGGATGACGGGGTCGCCGCCGGCAGGAGAGTGCGATGGTCTGCCCCTCGGCCACGTCCAGGGACTCCTTCGGGCTGCGGAGGAACCGCCTCGACGTCACCTGGACGGCGTGATGTCCCGGTTCTACCGGCAGATCGACTGTCTCGTTGTCGGGGAGAGAGCCAACGACGCTCCCGTCGATCACCACTTGCCACGCCCGACCATTGTGAGAGTTGCCCGACCCCCCACCCTGGCGAGAGAGCCTCATGGTCGCCTCTGCGGTCATGACGTTCCCTGCCAAGGAGCTGGGGTCCAGTGGCACTCACCGGCCCCCGCTCGAAATGGCGGATTGGGCTCGGCCAGATTCCCGTACCGCCGCCTGGG
>JBEKIU010000129.1:0-12234 GCA_050011635.1 Acidimicrobiales bacterium | reverse complement strand
ACCACAAAGGTCGGGATCATCGCCGGGAACCGGGCGTCGGACCAGCTGGCGCTCAACGATTACCTCATTCCCGACCTGCGCAACGCCGGAATCACCGCGGTGGTCAAGACCATCGACTCGGACCCCGACGACACCGCCACCACCGACACCCAGGCCCCGCTCGTCGTCCAGCAACTCCGGACCGCGGGTATCACCTCTGTCATACCCCTCATCCCGTTCAACGTGTTCTATCCGGTACTGCAGGCCGAGACCCAGCAGCAGTGGTACCCCAAGCTCCTCCTCAGTGACTACGAGGAGAGCATCGAATCGGCACTCGGGCTGATTCCGATCCCGTACGAGAAGGCCCTCGACGGCCAGGAGGGCCTGACCACCCAAACCCTGGGGGGCGGCACCAACAAGTCCGACTACACCGGGCCGCGCGGCTACGACGCGGGCGTGCAGGCCTGCTGGACCCCGTGGCACAAGGCCTACCCACAGATCCCGCAGGGGGCCACGACCGACTACATCGAGCAACAGGGACCGGTCGTCGGGTGGTGCCAGGCGATCACCCTGTTCGCCAAAGCGGCACGCGACGCCGGGTCCGACCTCAACCGGCGCACCTTCGTGACCGCCATGTCGAAGATCACCAACTTCCCCGGTACGTCGGCTCCCATCCTCAGCTTCGGCCCCGACAAGCGCTACGGGCCGACCGAGTACAAGATCGTGCGGTTGCACAACAATGTCCCACCCTCCTCGCAGTGCCAGCTGACTTCCCAGGGCAAAGCCCAGGGGACCTGCTGGGTCACGGTCAGCCCCTTCGCACCGCTTCCCTCCGGCTGACCGGTCGATGAACATTCCGACAAGGTCACCGACCCAAGAGCACGGGTGTCGCCCCCGATGAACGTCGGGCACGCCACCGATGCCGCCCTCGAGAGCGTCCCCGACCGGATCGCGCTGGTCGTGGACGGCGATGAGTACACCTACTGTCAACTCGAGACCCATATCAGGCAGGCGAGCTCGGCGCTGGCCGAGGTGGGGGTAGGCCCCGGGGACCGGGTTGCGCTGGTCAATCTGGGGAGCGTCCTGTCTGTGGCCACCATCTTCGGAGCGGCACGGCTGGGCGCGGCCACCGCCCAGATGAACGCCTACCTGACCCCCGGTGAGCTCGGACAGCTGGCCGAGCTGGTTGGCACCCGCGTCGGGGTAGCCGGCGCCCAGTTCGCCGACGGGCTGGCGTCGGTCATCGCCGGACCGGTGCTGACCGAGGAGTCCGTGCTGGCCGCGGACGCCGGCGGGTCGGCCGGGTCCTCCGCCGTGGGGGATGGGGACGACACCGCGCTCGTGCTGTTCACCAGTGGTACCACCGGGCTGCCCAAACCCATCTCCATCAGCCACGGCGTGGTCACCGACCGGCTGGCCTTCTATTCGCAGCCGATCGACCCCGAAGCGGACCAGATCGTCGACATGATGTCGGCCCCCATCTTCCACATCGCCGGGACTCTCGGCCTCTTCATCTCGCTGCACCAGGGGAAGCAGCTGGTCCTGATGCCCAAATTCGAAGCCGGGTCGTGGCTGTCGCTGGTCGAAGGCCACCGGGTCACCCAGACGTTTGTCGTGCCGACGATGTTGCGTCGGATCCTCGACCACCCGCGCTTTGCCACCACCGACCTCAGCTCGTTGCGAGCCCTCAGCTACGGCGCGGCGGCGGCCCCTGTGGACCTGATCCGCCAGGCGGTGGCTGCCCTACCGGACGTCGACTTCTCGAACACGTTCGGACAGACCGAGACGCTCGGGGCCTACGCGGCCCTCACACCCGATGACCATCGGCGTGGAGATCGCTTCGGCTCGGTGGGCCGACCGCTGGCCGGCGTCGACGTCAAGATCGTCGACCCGGTGTCGGGCGAGCCGGTGGCGCCCGGCAGCGTCGGCGAACTGGTGGTGCGCGCCCGGCAGAACACGACCTCGGAGTGGCTCCATACCGGCGACACCGGATGGCAGGACGGCGACGGCTACCTGTACCCGTCAGGCAGGCTCTCGGACACCATCAACCGGGGGGGCGAGAAATTCGGGCCGGTCGAGGTGGAAGAGGTCCTGCGGACCCATCCGAGCGTTGTCGATGTCGGCGTGGTCGGGGTGCCCGATGCCGAGCTCGGGGAGCGGGTCGGCGCCGTGGTCGTCGTGGCCGAGCCGGTCTCGGCCGAGACGCTCGCCGGCTACTGTGCCTCGCAACTGGCCACGTTCAAGGTCCCCGAGTACCTTCAGTTCGCCGACGAATTACCCGTCAGCGTGCTCGGGAAGCTGAACCGACCGGCCCTTCGCGACCTCTTGCTCGACGCGCCCGTCATCGACCGCACCCGCTCGTGAGCAGGCCGCGCCGTTGCGTGCAGAGGCGCCTCCCGGGGGTCCTTCCTGGCTCATGACGGTCCGGGGCAGGGCGATCGCGGGCCGTCCAGGTTCACGTCGAACACGGCGCCGTTGATGTCGTTGGCGTCGTCGGAGGTGCAGAACTCCGCGGTGGTCTCCGGCGAGTACTCGGCGTTGAGCACCGCTTTGTTCCCCTCGTAGCTGGTCAGCTGCCCGCAGGTCCCGTATTGATTGCACTGCTCGGTGATGATGCCCGAGGCCAGGGGTTCCATGACGCCGGCGAAGCCGTCGCCCGTGTCGTCAAGGTCCTTGGCGATCCATCCCAGCCCCAGCGAGTGCATGTAATCGGCCAGGGTGGTCAGGTAGGTCTGCTCATTGGACTCGGTGATCGTCCACGGGGTGGTGCCCTCGTTGTTGTTGTACGTCTCGTCCAGATCGGTCTCCACGGCGTCGAAACCCTTGTCGGCACACTGCTGTTTGATCATCGACTCGATGATGCCGACTGCGGTCGCCTTGTTGATGTCGATGTAGTACTCCGGGTAGCCCTGCAGTTCGTTGGAGCTGAGATCGCCGGCGGCCTGCAGCTGCTGGAAGTAGGTGGTGCCGATCCCCTCCTGGGCCGCCGAGTAGTAGTCGCCGGCCGTTCCGACCTCGATGTAGCAGATGACATGGTCGTGTTTCGCGTGCAGCGCGGCCACCGTGCTGGCCGAGTTCTCGATGGCGTCGATGTCGTAGACGACCGGGGCAGGAGCAGCACTTCCATCCGGCAGCTTGTCGTTGGTGCCCATCTCCGAGGCACTGCCGGTATCCAGTGCGCCGGCGAGATACCACTGCCACGGCAGGTTGCCCGCCGGTGCCACCCACCAGGCGGTTGCAGGCGGGATTCCCGAGGTCAGGGACCCGGTCATCACGAGCGACTTGAGCCCACCGGTCGTGCCGCATGCGCCCGGTGCCTTGGCCGGCTTGGTCAGTTTGATACTGGCTGGACCCGAAAACGAATCTTTCGACCGTGTGCCCGCCACCGTGGTGCCTTGGAGCGTTGCCGGCCGGCCGCTCAGGTCACCCTTCCAGGACAAGGTGAGCGTCGCTGAGGCTCCGGTCAGCTTGTCCGTCTTACAGGTGAGGGGGCTCCGTACGAACGAGCCGGTGAACGTACCACTGGTGATGGTCACCGAACGATTGGTGGTGTGGCACTTGGTCAACCTTCCGCCGGTCACTGCCGACCCATGGTTGCCACCGCCGGAATCCTTGAGCACCGGCGAGAACGCCACCTTGGCCGAAAGGGTGCACGTCACCCGGCCTGTTGCCCGGGTGGAGGTCTTCGGCACCGACGCAGACGCCGGGCTGAGTGAGGTCAGCGGCACAAAGAGGCACCCGGCCAGCACGACCAGCACGCCGACAACGCGAACCACTGCAGAGGGCCGGAACTTCCCCATGCGAACCCCTCCACTCGGCCCGCCGATGGACCGAACGGTCCGGCGGGCGACAGACATCACGATTGTGTCCTCCTCCCCACCTTAGGGGGTCCCGACGGACTCCGGCCACCCTCGACCTTGCCCGGCGGTACCCCCGCCGCCGGGCCGAGCGCCCCTCGGCTCGGAGGGACCGTGGATCCACGAGCCCTCGAACCAATCGGTCCTGACCGGCGATCCGGGTCCGTGGCGGCCGCCGGATCGGTGCGCAACCGGCTCCGGAATCGATTGTCGGCAGATATTTCTCGCTGGATAGGAGAGAAATCGTGCAGTCGCTCGACCACGAAGGGTGACAGCGTGGAGTGGCACACGAGCACTCCCCGCGTCGGCCGAACCACTGTCGGAATGATCTCTGGGTCCCAAGATAAGTCCTGACCGCACAAGGTGACAGGGCGCCCACTGCACGGATCGCTGACACACCGACGGCCCATCACCGCATCATCACGTAACGAGTGCAGGGGTTCCATCGTTACAGATTTCCTTGGCAATTAGCGCGCGCCAGCCCCTACGATAACCATATGAACAACGCGCGAACTGTCATCGACTTCGATAACAGTCGCTCGGCGGAGCACCAGTTGTTGGGCAACAGGAAGCATCTGTCGGGTGACGTCTCAACGTACGACGTTTCACCGGTGCTGACGATTCGTCATCGCGCTCCGGTGCATCGGCATTTTCGATTCATCGACGATCGGTGCTTCTCGGCATCGGAAATCGGCAGGGGCTCGTCGTGGTCGTCTCTCAACTAACGCCGCCTCCGACAGACAGACGCTCGCGCACCCTGATCGGGCCTCGCCTCCTTGAGCGAAGCCAGTACCTGACAGAGCTCGAGGCCATCTTCAACCAATCCCTCGATGTGCCCAGCCGGTGCATCGCCATCGAAGGGCCGTGGGGTTCGGGCCGCACTGCACTGGTCAACGCCGCCTGCGGCCTGGCCACCCACGCCGGTTGTCTGGTCCTCCGGGCCAGGGGCGGCGAGGTCGAGAAGCGGACCCCGTTCGGCGTCCTCCGTAGGTTCGTGGAGTCGGCCGCCACTCACATGAACGGGTCCGATGCGCCGTTGGAGCAGGCCACGGCCATCGAAGCGCTGATCGGCACCGCCGACGCGGCCCGTCGGGATCCCAACGAGATCGGTCCGATGTTCTACTCGCTGGTCATCGCCCTCCGCGAGATCGGCCCCGTCCTGCTCGCCGTCGACGACGCGGATCTGGCCGACCGCGAGACACTGGCCGTCCTGCAGTACGTGGTCCGTCGCCTCGAGAGCCAGCAGATCTGGCTCCTGGTGAGCGCCCGGCCGCTCCACCCCGGAGTCGGCCTCCGACCGATCGAGTCGCTCCTGACCGAGCCGGAGATCCGCCAGTTCACGCTCGAGCCCTTGCGCCCCGAGTCCGTCTGGATGATGGTCGCCGCGTTTTTCGGTGTCGAACCCGACCCGAGCTTCGTGGCCGCCTGCTATGACGCCACCGGAGGAACGCCGATCTTCCTCAAGGCCCTCCTCTCCGCCCTCGGCCACCGGCGGGTGCAACCCACCGCGGACATGGCCGGCCTGGTGGAGCGCGTGCCCTCGCCGAAGATCACTCAGTTCGTCCTCAGTCGTCTTGCCCATCTGTCGGTGGCCGCCTCTGATCTCCTGCAGGCTTGTGCGATCCTCGGTGACAGAGCCGATTCCTCAGTGGCGCGACAACTGGCGAAGATCGATGCGCTGGCGGCCGAGCGAGCGGCAGACGAGGCCGCGCAGCTGGAGCTGGTCAGGCCCGGGCGCCCCATCACGTTCACCTCGCCCCTCATCCGTTGGGCGATCTACCACGACATCCCGACGGGGAGGCGATCCCAATTCCACGCCCGGGCCGCCCGTCTCCTCGCCGAGCACGGTGCCGGCGTGGCTATCACCGCAGAGCATCTGCTGGCCACCGAGCCGGCCGGTGATCTCGAGACGGCGGACAGGCTCCAGCAGATGGGTCGGACCGCGCTCGGGTCCGGTGACGTTGATCTGGCCCTCCGCTGCCTCAATCGCGCACTGCTGGAGTCGCCACCTTCCAGCCAGGGAGGGGGCCTGTACCTCGATCTGGCCACCGCCGAAATTGCACTGCAGCGCCCATCGGCGCTGCTCCACTTCCGGCGCGCCATCCAGCTCGGGGTGGACGACAACGCGGCATTGGTCCGAGTGGCGATCGGACTCCTCCGCGATCCGGCCGACGCCCCCCACATCCGGACCGAGACGGTCAAGACGGTCCGGGGGCTGAAAGACCGGCTCGATGCCATCGATCGCGACCTCCGCATCGAGTTCGAGCTGGCCCTCACCATGGCGTCGAGCCACCCGGCCGAACGGAGCCAGGGCCTCGAGCGACTGAAAGCGCTCCTGGCCGAGCCGGGCGACAATACGCACGCCATGCCCCAGATGGCCGAGGTCCTCATCGACATCGACGAGGCCGCAGCATCATCGATCTCGTCTGACGAGTTGGCCCAGAGGCTCGAAAAGGTGGTTGGCGTCGATCAGCTGCTCAGTTCCGACCCGATCGTTGACCGGGTCCAGACCATGGCCTGTTTCGGGCTCCTGTGCGCCGATCGGTTCGAATCGGTGGACACCATCCTCCGGGGAGCGCGGGAGCACGTCGGGCAGCTGGACGGCGTCACATCCGATCGTCGGCTCTCCCTGCTCTCGGCCATTTCACTCCTCTGGCAGGGGTCGCTCACTGAAGCGGAGGAGGAGTGCAGGCGGGGGCACAAGCTCGACGCCCGGGCCGCCAACGGACGACATCGACCGACGATCGGGCTCGTTGATGCCCTCGTCGGACAGGGAAAGGTCGACGAGGCGGCACGGATCTCGGACGCGATGGCCATCGACGAGATCGACGACTCGATCCTTCGTGGCCTGGCCCGCCTCGAACGAGGACGCCTCCTGGTGGCCCGTGACCATCAGAACGAGGGGCTCGAGGAGCTCCTCGGAGTTGGCGATGACGCCCTCAGCGCCGGAATCGTCAATCCGGCCCTGAGCCCATGGCGCGCCGACGCAGCCATGGTGCTGGCCGCATTCGGTGAGTGGGACGACGCCGGTCGTCTGGCAGACGAGCATCTCCGGCTGGCCAGGTCCTTCGGCGCCGTGCGCACGATCGGCCTGGGGCTCCGGGCCATGGCGGCAGCGACACCCGACCTCGAGGAGAGGACAGCCTGGCTCGTGCAGGCCGCCGACCTGCTCGAGCCGTCGCCGGCCCGGCTCGAGGCGGCCAATGCCCTGGTGGAGCTCGGAACGGTCTTGGTCGAGAGCAAGAAGAAGGAGGAGGCCAGAAGCGTGCTCCGCCGGGGAGCCAATCTGGCCTCCATGTGCGGCGCCCACCAGCTGGTGGAGACGGCCGGCATCCAGCTGCGAGCCGCCGGGGCGCGTCCCCGCCGGCTGGGCTACACCGGCCCCGATTCACTGACCCCGGCCGAGCTCCGCGTGGTTCGCTTGGCCGCGACGGGAAAGACCAATCAGGTAATCGCCTCCGATCTCTACATCTCCGTCAAGACCGTCGAGGGTCATCTGGCGAAGGCCTACCGCAAACTGGGGGTCGGCTCGCGCCGGAATCTGGCCGTCGCCCTCTCCGGTGACGACGAGTTCCTCGACGCATCCTCGCTGTAGCAGGCAGCCGGTCGGCCCAGCCGCAATCCTCACCGGGGGAAGGTCTGGTCCTGCTCCTCCGTCCAGTACAGGGACGGGATGGAGCCGTAGGGATTGGCGGCCGTGCCGTTGGTCACGTAGATGTACCCGGCACTCCGGCTCTTGCTGAGAGCCACGACGCTCTCCATCTCCGCACGCGTCGCCACTCCGTACACGATGTTCCAGATCCGGTCCGGATGGACCGGTCTCCAATTCAGCGGTCGGTAGGCGTCGGACGGAGTGGCGGGTTTCCCGGTGTAGTCCTCGTAGCTGCCCTCGAAGGTGACCAGCACATCGGCTGAATTCCGGTAGCACTGCGGAACCGCGGTCCCTGGGCTGAGAGCCGTCAGCGCCCCGGGGTGGGCTTCCTTCACGTACCGGGTGAGAGCGTGGTATTCATCGGCATACCGGTCAGACGACGGTGTGGGTCCGCACACGTCGGTGCCCTCGTCGAAGAAGACCCCGTCGACGTCGGATCCGTAGAATCGGTACCAGGCGTTCACGTCTGCCTCGATCTGGGTGACCCAGGCTCCGAGCCCGGTGGCCCCCGACCGGGTCAGGAGCCCGTCGGGATGGCCGGAGATCGGTCGTCCCAGGTAACCGGTGTCCACATAGCCGAGGACCTTGCTCCCCGCAGCGTGCGCTTCGTGGATGACCGAGGCCCAGGCCGGGACGGGCAGGGCGCCCGGTCCACTGTCCACATTGGCCACGACGATCCCGACCGTCCCGGGCCGCGAGCTGGTCAGCTGGGCCCAGCTGCCCGCCTGTTGCGTTGGGCTCATGTAGGCCGGGACCGCCAGCTGCTGCCTGAGGTCCTGACCATCGGATCGACCCGGAGCACCGTTCGTGGACGTGGTGACAACGATCACCAGCACCACGACCAAGCAGGCCGAGCCCACGATGGCCACCGGCCAGATGCGCCTGCCCACGCGACGTGGCATCAGCCCGGGTGCCGACGCGGATCGGCGGTCATCGTGCGAGCCTACGAACTCCGGTCGTGGGTAGCACCCTCACTCCTGTCGATGCTATCCCTGTTCAGACGGCTCCCCCGACGTGGAGCACAGAGGCCGCTCCCTGGGGCCTCCGCGCTTCGACCGTCCCTATTCCACGGTCACCGTCTTGGCCAGATTGCGAGGACGATCGACGTCGTGGCCGTGGGCCTGCGCCAGCCAGTAGGCCAGGAACTGCAGGGGCACGACATCGACCACCGGTGAGAGCATCGGCTCGACCGACGGAACCCACAGCATGTGATCGGCCAGAGCCGCCGTCTGGTCGTCGCCGTCGCTTCCAACCAGGACGATGGTCGCTCCCCGGCTCTTGACCTCTTGAATATTGGAGCACATCTTCTCCCACAGCGGGTTGCGGGTGGCCACCCCGACGACCACGGTGCCCGGCTCGATGAGGGCGATGGGTCCGTGCTTCAGCTCGCCTCCCGGGTAGCCCTCAGCCCGGAGGTAGGAGATCTCCTTGAGCTTGAGAGCGCCCTCCATGGCCACGGGGTGGCCGACATGACGTCCGAGGTAGAAGAAGTCGCGTGCACCGGCCAGATGCCCGGCCACCGCGGCCACGTCATCGGTCCGTTGGAGGACGGCGTCGATCTGGTCCGGAAGGGCAAGCATCTGGTCCATGACACAGCTGATCTCGGCCACGGAAAGGGTGCGGCGGGCCTGGGCCAGCACGAGGGCCAGCAGTTCGAGCGCCACGATCTGGGTGAGGTGCGTCTTGGAGGCGGCGACACCGATCTCGGGCCCGGCCCGCGTGTACAGGACACCGTCGGCCTCCCGGGCCATCGACGAGTCCACCACATTGGAGACGACCAGTACCTTGCTCCCCTGCACCCCGGCCTCCCGGAGGCTCTGGAGGGTGTCGACGGTCTCACCCGATTGGCTGACGCCGATGGTCAAGGTCCGATTGTTGAGGACCGGGTTGCGATACCGGAACTCGCTGGCGATATCCACCTCGGTGGGCAACCGGGCCCACTGCTCGATGGCGTACTTGGCCACCAGGGCGGCGTGATAGCTGCTGCCGCAGGCGACGATGCAGACCCGTTCGATGGCCCGGAGGTCACGTTCACTCAGTCCCGCAGCCTCGTCGAGCGCGAGCCTCCCCCCGTCCCGCCGGTGTCCCAGCAGTGTGGCCGCCACCGCCGCCGGCTGCTCGTGGATCTCCTTGGTCATGAAGTCGTCGTGCCCGCCGAGACGTGCGGCGGCCACATCCCAGTCGATGTTCAGTGCGGTGGCCCGGGCGTCGGCGCCGTCAAGGGTTGTCACCCGCATCGAACCCGGCCTGAGCTCCACCAGCTGGTCGTCCTCGAGCGCGAACAGCTGCCGGGTCGAACCGAGCAGGGCCGGAATGTCCGAAGCGAGAAACGACGTACCCTCGCCCAGTCCGACGATCAGAGGGGAGACCCGTCGGGCGGCGACCACCAACTCGGGATCGTCGGCATGCACGGCGGCCACGGCGAAGGACCCGCGGACGTTTCTGAGCACGTTTCGCAGACCTTCGGCCAGGCCCAACCCACCGGCCATCTCCGCTTCGATCAAGTGGGGCAGCACTTCCGAATCCGTATCGGATGCCAGCACGTGCCCGTCGGCCACCAACATGCCGGCAAGCTCGGTGTGATTCTCGATGATTCCGTTATGGACGAGCGCCAGTCTGCCGGTGCAGTCCATATGCGGATGGGCGTTGCCTGTGGTCGGCCCTCCGTGGGTGGCCCAACGCGTGTGGCCGACTCCTCCGCTGCATCTCGGGGGTGCCTCCTCACCGAGCAACCGAAGGTCGCGCACCGAATGGGTGCCCTCTGCCGCCCGGGTCCGCCAGAGGGCGTCTCCGGCGACGAGCACCACGCCGGCCGAGTCGTACCCCCGGTACTCCAGGCGGCCCAGCCCTTCGAGAAGGAGGGGCAACGCGTCGTCGACCCCGGTGACTCCGATAATTCCGCACATGTTCTCAGACTCCTGACTTCCAGAGGGCCGCCACGGCCTGGGCGATGGGGGTGGACGGGACCCAGTTGAGATGGCGCCGGAGCAGGGCGACGTTGGCCTGCTGCCACGGCACCGCCGCCGAGCGCAGGGAGCCCTCCGACTCTTCGAAGACGTCCCCTTCGAATCCGGCCGCATCGGCCAGCAGCTCCACCATGGACCGGCACGACATGGCCACACCACGCCCCACGTTGAGGATCGGGTGGGAATCGACGCTGTGGACGGCCCGGACGGCAGCGGTGCCGACGTCGGTACTGGCCAGGAAGTCCCGAAATGACCACAGCGGTCCGAGGGTGATCGACGGCTCGCCCGAGGCGAGCGCCCGCCGGATCTGGGAGGCGGCCATGCCGGCCAGCGAGTTGGCCGGAGCCCGCGGACCCACCGGGTTGAACACACGGAGGACCGTGGCGCGGATGGCTCCTTTTTCCACCATCTCGGTCACCAGGTCGGTGGCCTCCAGCTTGGTCCTCCCGTAGTCGCCAACCGGGCGGGCCGAAGCCGACTCCTCGATGGCGATGCCCTCGGGTTGGCGTCCGTACTCTGCTGCCGATCCCATGTGGACCAATGGAATGGCATCGGTGACGGAGAGAGCTTGGACCAGTTTCTCGACGACCACGGTATTGACCGCTTCGAGTTGCTGGAGAGGGCCCGACGTGCAGCCGACGCAGTTGATGATGGCGTCGGGCCGGCTCTTCCCGACCAGCACACGCAGATCCCGTGCCGAGGCGCGCACCAGGTCCATCTGCTGCCACCTGCCAGTCGCCGGCACGCCGAAGCGAGGCGCGTGCCCACTCACCGCCACCAGATTGGATTCGTTGCCCGAGCGTTCGATGGCTTCACGGACCTGGCTTCCCAGGAATCCGTTCGCACCGAGAAGGAGGTACGTCGTCACTGCAGGCTGGGAAGGAGGCGCGGGCCCAGGACGTCGAATTCACGATTCGCCTGGTCGTAGTCGTCAGGTCTTCCGATGTCGAGCCAGAACCCGTCGAAGTGGTAACTGGCCGGCAACGTGCCACGTTCGATGAGGTCGAGCATCAGTTCGTCGAAACCGTAGGGAAGCCCGGGGGTGTACCGCTCGAGATGTCTCTTGCTGACCCCGTAGATCCCCATGCTCACCGCATAGGACAGAGGCGGCTTTTCGGTGAAGTTGGTGACCTTGCAGTCCACGACGTCCAGCACGCCGAAGTCGATCTGATGAACTCGTTGATAGGTGGCCACGGTCAGCGGGGCCTCACTGGCGATGTGGGTGTCCAGCAGATCCGCGTAGTCCAGGTCGGTGAGGATGTCGCCGTTCATCAGGAGGAAGTTCTCGGGCAGTCGATCCAGGACCACCAGGGCGGGCCCGACCGTTCCCAATGGAGACTCCTCGTTGACGTAGTCCACCTCGATCCCCCACTGGGACCCGTCGCCCACGTAGGCCTCGATCAATTGGCCCAGATGGCCGATGGCCAGGGTGGCCCGCAGGAACCCCTTCGACGACAACTGGCGGAGGACGATCTCGAGGATCGAGTACTGCTCCCCGATCGGCACCAAGGGCTTCGGGATGACCGTCGTGTACGGACGCAGCCGCACCCCCTTCCCCCCGGCCAAAATTACGACATGTCGCATTTCGCCGGTGCAGTGCTGCTCGGCAAGAGTGAATTCAGTCATGAGGTCCCGCCTTTCCGCGCGCCATCATCAGACGTTGTACTGGTCGGTCTTGTAGTGGCTGAGGTTGCCGGCATCGGAAAACCACCCGATGGTCTCCCGGAGGCCCTCTGCCAGGGTGTGCTCCGGTGTCCACGACGCCGCCCGCCGGATGGCG
>JBEKIU010000128.1:0-12329 GCA_050011635.1 Acidimicrobiales bacterium | reverse complement strand
GCCGATGCAGAAGCTGCACCGTCGGCTTCGGCGGCGGCCTCGGGAGTCGGTTCGGTGGCCGCCGGAGCCTCGTCCGCCGGTGCGGGGCCGGTCTCGAGTACTTCGCCGGACGCCTGGCGCTGGTCGATCAGGGCCGAGAGCCCGTAGGCCAGATTGCGTGGAAGCGCCTCGATGAGGCTGGCCAGCTGCTGGATGGGTGCGGCCAGCGCCCCGGCGAACTGGGCCAGCAGCGTATCCCGCGACGGGAGATCGGCCAGCACGCCGATGTCGCTGGCGGACAGCACTCCGGTGCCGACCATGCCGCCCTTGACGATCAGGTTCGGGTTGCTGCGGGCGAAATCGCGCAGTGTCTTGGCCACCGCACTGACATCCCCGCGCACGAAGGCGATGGCCGTGGGGCCAGTCAGAAAGTCGTGGATCGGGGCCTGCGGGCTGTCGGCGACAGCCAACCGGACCAGGGTGTTCTTGTAGATCTTGTAGTCCCCGCCGGCGGCCGACAACCCCTGGCGCAGCTCAGCCAGCTCGGACACGCTGAGGCCGCGGTACTCGGTCAGCACGGCAGCGTCCGAGGCCTCGAGGCGGTCCCGAACCTCGTTGACGACGGCGACCTTGTCGGCCCTCGGATTGTCCATGGTCCCTCCGCTGAGCATGTGGCTCAGATCCGGGCCGTAGACACCATCGAGCGGTGTCGCGCCGGCACATCGGCTCGGCGCGGAACGCCTCATCAGGCGGACCCGTCTCGGGTCCCTTCGGCACCAGGTGGGCAGTGCACCGGAGGTCTACGGCAGTTCAGTGAAGTGTGGAAAGGTGAAACCCTAGCGCGGATCGGCCGGTTGCGACCAGTCGCCCTCCGGCCGTCACGAGGGGTTCACGCGCTGGTGGCCAGCTCCTCGTCGGTCTTGCGGGCCAGCAGCGGGTCGATATGGACGCCCGGACCCATGGTCGAAGAGAGGGTCACCGCCCTGACATAGCGGCCCTTGGAGGACGCCGGCTTGGCCCGGTGGATCTCCTCCATCACCGCATGGAGGTTCTCGAGGAGCTGGGCCCGGTCGAAGGACACCTTCCCCACCCGAAGGTGGATGTTCCCCACCTTGTCGGTCCGGTACTCGACCCGGCCGCCCTTGAACTCGGCCACCGCCCGCTCCACGTCGTCGGTCACCGTCCCGGTCTTCGGATTGGGCATCAGGCCACGGGGCCCGAGCACTCGGCCCAAGGTCCCGACCTGGCCCATCAGGTCCGGCGTGGCGATGGCGACGTCGAAATCGAGGAAGCCTTCGTTGGCCACCCGGGCCACGAGGTCGTCGGCGCCGACGACATCGGCACCGGCCGCCCGGGCCTCCGCCGCCTTCTCGCCGGCTGCGAACACCGCCACCCGGGCGGTACGCCCGGTCCCTGCCGGTAGGGACAAGGTCCCGCGCACGATCTGATCCGCCTTGCGGGGATCGACTCCCAGGCGGATGGCGACCTCCACCGTCTCGTCGAACGAGGCCTTGGCGGATGCCTTGACCAGGTCGACCGCCTCGACGGGCGTATAGAGATGCTGCCGGTCGAACTGGGCGATGCTCGCCTTGTAGTTCTTTCCGCGTGACATGTGGTTCTCCGTTTCCTCGACGATCCGGCGACGGCTCAGCCGGCGACGGCGATACCCATCGACCGGGCTGTGCCCTCCACCTGGCGCTTGGCTGCCTCGATGTCGGAGGTGTTGAGATCGGGCAGCTTGATGGCCGCGATCTCCGCCACCTGGGCATCGGTGACCGTTCCCACCTGCTCACGCCCCGATGTCGAGGCGCCCTTCTCCAGGCCGGCGGCCTGGCGCAGCAGGGCCGGGGTCGGCGGGGTCTTGAGAATGAACGAGAAGGTCCGGTCCTCGTAGATGGAGATCTCGACCGGCACGATCGATCCCCGCTGGTTCTCCGTGGCCGCGTTGTACTGCTTACAGAAATCCATCGTCTGGACTCCGTGCGGACCGAGCGCCGTTCCCACCGGTGGCGCGGGCGTGGCGCCCCCGGCCGGGAGCTGGATCTTCACGACCGCAAGGACGCGCTTCTTCGGTGGCATGGGTACTTCTCCTTCCCTGGTTCCCGCCGGCCTACAGCTTGGCGACCTGGCTGAATTCGAGCTCCACTGGGGTCTCTCGACCAAAGATATTGACCAGGACCTTGAGCTTCAGCTGGTCCTCGTTTATTTCGGCGATCTGGCCGGAGAAGTCCGCGAACGGACCTTCCTTGACCCGAACCGTCTCCCCGACCTCGTGCTCGAGGCGTGGGCGGCTGCGCTTGGAGGGCGCCTCCCCTCCCTCGACCTTCACCTGGAGGATCCCCTCGACCTCACGCCGGGACAACGGTGTCGGCTTCGTGCCGGGCCCCACGAACCCGGTGACGCCGGGGGTGTTCCGGATGACGGACCAGCTGTCGTCGTCCAGCTCGCAACGACACAGGAGATAGCCGGGGAACACCTTCTTCTGCACGACCACCTTCTTGCCGTTCTTGAACTCGACGACGTCCTCCATGGGAATGACCACCTCGTAGATGCGGTCCTCCATGTTCATCGACACGGCCCGGCTGTGAAGGTTCGACTTCACCTTGTTCTCATAGCCGGCGTAGGTGTGGACGACGAACCACCGGCCGGGCTGGTCGTAGGGGCTGACGACGAAGGGCTCCTCGTCCTCGTCAAAGTCGTCGTCCGCGGCATCGAGGTCGGCATCGATATCGGCGTCGATCGGGGCAGCCTCTTCGGCGGTCCCCGTCTCTATCGCCTCGGCTTTGGCAGCATCAGGCTCGGACGGCTCCGCGGCCGAAGCCGGGTCGACGTCAGGCGCCGACGAGGACTCGACGGCTTCAGGGCCCTCGTCGTCGCTCAGGGGCGTATTGGTATCGTCATTGGTCACGGTCACACCGATCACGTCTTGAACAGCCAGAGAACGCCCTTGGCGAAGGCGTAGTTGAGAATGAAGATCAGCACCATCAGGGACAGGAGCGTCACCAGCGTCACGGTGGTGTAGTTGATGACCTCGGACCGGTTGGGCCAGGCCACCTGCCGAAGCTCTGATCGTACCTCGCGGATGAACTGACCCGGACGGAAGGGCTCACGCTTCGGTGGCCGCCGGGGCGGGGGGGCGGCGCGCCTGGGCGCGGCCTCACCATCGGGATCCTGCCCCTGACGCTGCGCCATACGCTTCTGTTCTCGGTTCACGTGCTCTGTGTCCTTCGACGGTTGCCTTCTGTGAAGAGCAGGGCAGGAGGGACTCGAACCCCCAACCTTCGGTTTTGGAGACCGGTGCTCTACCAGTTGAGCTACTGCCCTCTGTCGATCGCCGTGCCGCGAGCGGCCAGCCGATCGCAGGGGCGGTTGGCTAGGTTATCACCGGGACCGTGGGGATTCCCAGGCACGATCCCGGCCCTCGGGCCCGGTCCCTCGCCGGCCAGCCCACACCTACCGGGTTTCTTTGTGCAGCGTGTGGCGCCGGTCCCACCGGCAGAACTTCTTCATCTCGATCCGCTCGCGGTCGTTCAGCTTGTTCTTCGTCGTGATGTAGTTCCGTCGCTTGCACTGCTCGCACGCCAGGGTGACCTGGATGCGCTTCTCGTTCTTTGCCATCTTGACTCCTCCTACGGCCGGCCCGCCTCACTGGCCGGCGGGCTGGCTCCGATGTCTTGCCCGGTCGATGTCTTGCCCGGTGTTCTCGACTGTCCTGCTTGTGTCCGTGTTTGTCCCTGTTCGTGTCTGCTTGTGTCCTGCTGGGTGGTAGCGGCGGCCGGACTCGAACCGGCGACCCCACGATTATGAGCCGTGTGCTCTGACCAACTGAGCTACGCCGCCGTGGGCGAGCCCCCTGTCGGAATCGAACCGACGACACCAGCCTTACCATGGCTGTGCTCTGCCGACTGAGCTAAGGGGGCAGTGCGGCTCGAGCGAGCAGCAAAAAGACAATCATAGCCAAAGCTGGGCCCAACCGAGCGTAGCCGCCTTCCTCGCTACCATCGCCTGATGCACGTGCGCTTGGCGAGGGCGTCCGACTCCGAATCGATCCGGCTGATCTACAACGCCGAGGTCACCGGGTCGACCGCCACCTTCGATCTCGTGCCCCGAACCTCCGAGGAGCAGCTGGCCTGGCTGGCCGACCACCGCGGTCCCTATCCGGCAGTGGTGGCAACCGACGATCGGGACACCGTCCTCGGATTCGGCTCGCTCTCGGAGTACAAGAACCGCCCGTCTTACGCCACCACGGTGGAGAATTCGGTCTACGTGGACGCCGCCCGTCGGGGCCAGGGGGTGGGCAGGGCCCTCCTCGAGCACCTCATCGAGCTGGCCACCCAGCACGGCTTCCACTCCGTCATCGCCCGGGTCGGCGGGGACAATCTGGCGTCCATCGCCCTCCATCAGGCGTGCGGCTTCACCCTGGTCGGGGTGGAGCGGGAAGTGGGTCGCAAATTCGGCCGGTGGCTCGACGTGACCGTCCTCCAGCTCCTGGTCTGACCCGATCGGCCCGTCGGGCTGCCGGAACTGGCCCGCTACGAGGCGCCGGCCAGAACGCCGTCAGCGGTGGTCACCCGGGGAACCGACGACCGCCGTTCCCAGGTGGCCAGGGGAACGGTGAGCACGAAGAGGATCCACAACAGGGTCAGGACGATCTCCAGCGGATCACCGTGGATCAGGCTGTGCACCAGGTCGGTGCCTCCGGGCAGCTCGATGAAGGCCGTCACCATGGAGAGACCGATGATCAGCGACCGGAGCCGGCCCAGCGCCACCGGCGCCAGCAGGATGAGACCCCACGACAGGTACCAGGGCTGGACCACCGGCCCGAGGGCGACCAGCAGCAGCAGGGTGATGCCCAGTGCCTTGAGCGTGCCGATCCGGTCGCTGTTGAACAGCAGCCAGACCCCGGCGATCCCCGCCACCAGCAGTCCGAAGAAGCGGGTGACCGACAGCACGCCACCCAGCCCCACGCTGATGTGGACGAAGTGGGCCATCCCGGTGAAGACCAGGGCCAGCGAGGTGGTGGGAGCGGTCCACGAGCGAACCGCTCCCGGCGTCCCGAGGATGGTCACCCACCCCCAACCCAGACCGCTCACGTAGGAGAAGAAGCCGAGCACGCCGGCTCCGAGGAGCCCGGCCGTCACCACCGGCCGTATTCGGTCGCGCACCGACGCCTGCGGTCCGAGCCAGCTCCACCCGACGTAGAGGATCCCGAACGCGGCCGGCGCTTTGATCGCCGTGGCCAGCGCGCACAGGACAATGCCCACGATGGGGCGTTTCTCCTTGGCCGCGGTGAGCCCGGCGACCAGGAGTCCGAGCATCAGGGCGTCGTTGTGGGCACCTCCGACGAGGTGGAGGAGCGTCACCGGGTTGAGGATCATGAGGGTGAACAGCTCGGCCCCGTCCCGGTGGTACAACCGGGCCAGCCTGGGGACGCAGGAGGCGATGAGCAACACGCCGACCAGGGCGAGCAGCCGGAGCAGGACGATGGTGGCCAGTTCGTTGTGGAAGGTGATCCGGGCGAAGATCCCGTCGATCTGGAGGAACAGCGGTCCGTAGGGGGCAGGGGCGTTGGCCCACAGCTGGTCGACCGGGGCGGTATAGGAATTGTTGCCCAACTGGGCCGGACCGTAGAGGTAGGGGCTCATGTGATGGCTGACCATCTCGCCCTGGGCCGCGTAGGAGTAGACGTCCCGGCTGAACAGCGGTGCGATGACCAGCATGGGAAGCGCCCAGAGCGCGAACACCCACATCATCCGCTTGATCGGGACCCCCGGGCATCGGGAGTACAGCCGGGTCATACCCCACCACACCCGCATCAGCAACAACAGCCCGCCGTAGACGGCGGCCAGCGTGAAGTAGACGGCCCAGGTACTGGCCACATCGGTGCGGGGTACCCCGAAGAACCACACGCCGGGCATCTCGAGTTTGAACGGGGAGCTCGGGAGCGAGGCGCCGATGGCGATGGCGCACATGGCGACGAACCCAAGCAGGGCCGGTCGCAACACGAGCCCCCGCGGGCGGGCCTGACCCTCCTGGGTCTGGGCCGGGTCGCCGACCGGGACCGCCGTCCGGTCCCAGCGCTGGCGGACCGACCCCACGAAGGTCTCGCTCAGCCGGAGCCCGGTCCGGTAGATCTCTACGGCGAGGAGCGGCAGTCCCGAGGAGCTGGAGCCCGGTGGCCGGGCCCGTCCATCCTCGGACGCCTCGGCTGCCGTGGTCTCGGATGGCATGAGGTTTCGGGGCTTCTCCTCGGTCGGACTGCCGGCACCAGTCGATTCCATCTGGTTGCGCGGAGCCAATTACCGCTCCCCGCACTTGTCATCAGTCTGCGGATCCCCGACCTACGCTCGCCGAACCGCGGGAGCACCCGTACCGCAATCATTCCGTAACTTCATTGTAACCAAGCCGGGGTCCCGATCAAGTCACCTGATGAAGGGGGCAGGAGTGCCCCGATCGGGGTCCGGCGGCGACTGCACCGACCGGCCCCCGGAGGCAGCGTGGGACACCGTCCCCGCCGCCCCCGGTCCACGCCTGCGGTGGGCCGGGAAGGATTCGAACCTTCGAAGGCAGAACCGGCAGATTTACAGTCTGCTCCCTTTGGCCACTCGGGCACCGACCCGCAGGGCGGAAGGATATCGCCTGGTGCGGCGCTACTGTTTCGGCATGCCCACCTTCGACGTTGTTTCGGAAGTCGACATGCAAGAGGTGCGGAACGCGGTCGACCAGGCCAACCGTGAAGCAGCCACCCGTTTCGACTTCAAAGGAACCGACTCGTCCATCGAATTCTCGGACAAGGAACTGCTCCTGGCCTCGTCGACCGAGGACCGGCTCCGTGCCCTCTACCAGGTCCTGCAGGAGAAGCTGGTCAAGCGCGAGGTCTCCCTCAAGTCCTTCGAGGTCGGAAAGATCGAAGAGGCGTCCCGTGGCTCCGCCCGGCAGAAGCTGACCATCCAAGCCGGCATCTCCTCCGATCACGCCAAGAAGATCAACAAGTTCATCAAGGACCTCGGTCTCAAAGGCGTCAGCTCGCAGACCCAGGGGGATCAGTTGAGGGTGAGCGGGAAGAAACGCGACGACCTGCAGGCGGTCATCACCGCGTGCAAGGCGGAGGATTTCGGCATCCCACTCCAGTTCAACAACTTCCGGGACTGACCGAGGTCACCGACCGGCCTCTGCGGCGCGACCGGTGAGGCTGTCTCCGCGACGGGGTCAGGCTGCCTCCACGAGCTCGTCGAGCTCCTCGAGCGGGTGCACCCTGAACAGCCGGTTGAAGACCATGAACTTGAGGACCCAGAAGAGCGCGAACGAAAACACATTGGCCGCCAGGACCAGCACGGTCTGCTCGAAATGGCCGAGGTGGTGTGCCTCGCCGATGTGGCGGGCGACCGCCGCACCACCGATGGACACGACGATACCGATGGCCGACATGGCCCAGAAGGGCACGATCTCCTTCATCAGGTGGGATCGGCCGCCCTTTCCCCACACCCACTTGCGATTGAGGTAGTACGACGGCAGCACGGCCACGACGTTGGCGATGACGGTGCTCACGATGGCACCGGCCAGGTGGAGGACGCCGAACACGAGCGCCAACACACCGAAGGAAACAGCGGTGGACACCACCGATACCATCGAGTAGCGGAACAGCTGCTTGGCCTCGGGGGTGTCGCGCTTCTGCCAGAGATGAATCGCGCGGGTGGACAGGCTGTTCATCGGAGTCACTCTATAGGTGGTCGGGGCTCAGAGCCGGGTCAGGAACGCTGGGTGCTGGAAAATCGGGGTTTCAGACCGCGTTGGCCCGGGCCACGGCGCCGAGCCAGGACGCGCTCGGCTTCGGACGGCGTTCGAACGTCTCGCCGTCGACGGCGACCAGCCCGAACGTCGGCCCGTAGCCGAGTACCCACTCGAAGTTGTCCAGAAGACTCCAGTAGAAGTACCCCCGGACGTCGATCCCCGCATCGAGACAGTGTCCGACGCCGTGCAGTGCCCTGTTCACGTAGTCGATCCTGACGTCGTCGTCGTCGGTTCCGATGCCGTTTTCGGTGACGTACACCGGAAGCCCCGTCTTGTCCCATGCCCGACGAATGGTGCCCTCGAGGGCTTCGGGCCAGACCTCGTATCCCATCTGGGTGGTGGGCACCCCCTCCTCGCCGCCCAGCGCGCCGTCGGGACCGACCCGCATCCGGGTATAGGTCTGGACCCCGATGAAGTCGTCTCCCTCGGTCGACTCGAGGAACACGTCCTCGGAAGGCCGTCGGATCCGCTCGAGCCAGTCCTCCCCACCCGGCTGGAGCTGGTAGTCGGTCATCGACAGGGTCAGCCCCACCGGATAGTCGCCCGGACCCGACCGAATGGCCTCGACGGCCTTGCGGTGGGCAGCGGCCAGGGTGTCGTTGACGGCACTGCGCCGGGCCCTGTCCCGCACCCGGGGTGGGAAGATCCCGAGCCGCCACCCCATCGTGGCCACCACGTTCGGCTCATTGAGGGTTGCGGCCATGCCGACCAGGTCGCCGATGTGAGCGGCGGCCCGCTCGCAGAACCGGGTGAAGCGATCTGCGGCCTGGGGAGCCTCCCAGGTGCCGGCGGCGGCCAGCCATCGGGGGTGGGTGAAGTGGTGGAAGGTGACCACCGGCATGACCCCCCGCTCGTGACATGCCGCCGCCATGCGCCGGTAGTGGTCGAGCGCCACGCGGGAGAACTCACCCTCCTCGGGCTCGATCCGGCTCCACTCGAGCGAGAACCGGTAGGCGCCGAGCCCGAGACCAGCGACCAGTGCGATGTCCTCGTCGAAGCGGTTGAACGAATCGCAGGCGTCTCCGCTCACGTCGACACAACCTGAAGTGGGATCGTGCTCGAACACCCACCAGTCGTTGTTGACATTGCCGCCTTCGATCTGATGGGCGGCGGTTGCCGTTCCCCAGACGAAGCGATCGGGAAACACGAGCTCGGCCATGGCCCAAAACGTAGCGGGATCGCCGCACTGCCGCCGTGCCCGGCTCCGAGGAGCGCATCAGGACGGCTCTCCAGCTGGCAGGATGGGGAGGTGAGCGAAGCCCTCGACTTCCTGGTCGACCTGCTCGACCTCGAGTCCATCGAAGTCAACATCTTCCGGGGCGTGAGCCCCAACGAGGACCGCCAGCGGGTGTTCGGCGGTCAGGTCGCGGCCCAGTCGTTGATGGCCGCAGGCCGAACCGTCGACACCGGACGACCGCACTCGCTGCACGCCTACTTCCTGCGCCCGGGCGACCCCACCGTGCCCATCCTCTACGAGGTCGACCGCATACGGGACGGCAAGTCCTTCACCACCCGAAGGGTGGTGGCCATCCAACATGGCCGGGCCATCTTCAACATGTCGACGTCGTTCCACGTGGACGAACCCGGACTCTCCCACCAATTCCCGATGCCCGACGTACCCGCTCCCGAACATCTCGACACTTTGGCCACGAGGCTCGAACCCTTCCGGGACACGCTCGGGGACTGGTTCGCCCGGCCCCACCCGATCGATCAGCGCCACATCGGTGAGCTGCCTTTCAGCCACGGTGCGGGGAAGGAGCCGGTGCAGCGCCTGTGGATCCGAGCCGACGGAACGCTCCCCGACGATCCGCTGCTCCACGCCTGCATTGCCACCTACGCGTCGGACATGTCGCTGTTCGACACCATGCTGGCCCCCCACGACGTCCGGTGGGAGGACAGCCACTTCATGGGCGCCAGCCTCGACCACTGCATGTGGTTCCACCGTCCCTTCCGGGCCGACGAATGGCTGCTCTACGACATGGACAGTCCCTCCGCATTCGGCGCCCGGGGACTGGCCCGGGGGTTCCTGTTCACCAGGGAGGGTGAGCTGGTCGTCTCAATGGTCCAGGAAGGTCTGATGCGACTGTCGAACCGCCCGACCGGCTCCTGACCGGAGGGGGGCGCCCCGGACGACGCCACCGAGGTCGGAGAGGGTCAGCGGGAGGTGATGGGCACGTAGTCGCGGACGTCGTCGCCGATGTAGAGCTGGCGGGGCCGGGCGATCTTCGAGTCCTGATCCAGCATCTCGTTCCAGTGGGCCAGCCAACCCGCGGTGCGCGGGATGGCAAACAGCACGGGGAACATCTCGAGGGGAAAGCCCATGGCCTGGTAGATCAGCCCGGAGTAGAAGTCGACGTTGGGATACAGCTTCCGCGACAGGAAGTAGTCATCGGACAGGGCGATCTCCTCCAGCTTCAACGCGATGTCCAAGAGGGGGTTCTTTCCGGTGACCGTGAACACCTCGTCAGCGGTCTTCTTGATGATCGTGGCCCTCGGGTCGTAGCTCTTGTAGACCCGGTGGCCGAAACCCTGGAGCCTCCCTCCTGACCCCTCCTTCACCGAGGCGATGAAGGACTCGACGTTGTCCATCGACCCGATCTCGGTGAGCATGCGGATGACCGCCTCGTTGGCTCCTCCGTGTCGGGGGCCGTACAGCGCGGCGGCCGCAGCGGCGCAGGCCGAATACGGATCGGCGTGCGAGGAGCCGACCACGCGCATGGCGGTGGTCGAGCAGTTCTGCTCGTGGTCGGCATGGAGGATGAAGAGTACGTCGAGGGCGCGGGCCAGTACCGGGTCGGCTTCGAATCGCGGTTCTGCGATCTTCCACATCATCGACAAGAAGTTCGACGTGAACGGCAACGAATTGTCCGGGTAGACGAACGGCATGCCCACGCTGAACCGGTGGGCGGCGGCGGCAAGCGTGGGCATCTTGGCGATCAGCCGGATGATCTGCTTGTCACGAGATTCGACGTCGAAGATGTCCTTGGCGTCTCCGTAGAAGGTCGAGAGGGCGGCAACCGCGGACACGAGCATGCCCATCGGATGGGCGTCGTAGTGGAACCCCTCGAGGAAGCGCTTGCGCACGTTCTCGTGGATGAAGGTGTGCAGTGTGATCTCGCGTTCCCAGGTCTCGTACTGCGCGGTCGTCGGGAGCTCGCCGTTCAACAGCAGGTAGGCCACCTCGAGGTAGGTCGAGTTCTCGGCCAGTTGCTCGATGGGATACCCGCGGTAGCGGAGGATGCCCTCATCCCCGTCCAGGTAGGTGATCGAACTCTCGCACGCAGCCGTGGATACGAATCCCGGATCGTAGAACCAGACCCCGGGGAGCAGTTTCGACCACTGCGCCGCGGAGATGCCGCCGTGTTCGAAGGGGATCTCGAGGGACTCGCCATTGCGGTTGTCGATGATGGTGATGCTCTCAGCCACGTATCCCCAAACCCTTCTGTCGTCCGTCTCGTCGGCCCAACCCCTCCAATCCTAGATCCACATCCCCCGTCTCTGACCAACCGGCGGGAGCCCGAGTGGCGGCCAGTGGCGGCCACGGTGGCCACCGTGGCCAGAGGATGGCATTCAGCTCAACTCGAGATCTGGATGAGGAATTTCTGGGACGATCCGGCCGGATTGGCCTGGGGCGGAATGGCCACGGCCAGGGAGAGGTCGTACAGATGGCCGCCGGCGACGGGAAGCGGGGGCAGTGTCAGCGCGACGGACGACCCGGACCGGAGGGTGATCCTCGTCTGCGTCGTGCCGCCGCGGTCGCCGGGGGCCGGCGGCGCCGTCCCGGCGAGGACGACCGGGGTGAGCGTCTGGCTCACCACCACCCCGCTCTCGACCACCGTCCCGCAATTGGTCACGGTCATCGATGCCTGGACGGTTCGTGTCGGGGGCAGCACGACGGGTGTGGGTCCGGGGACGGCCGACGAAGGGTCAGTGCAGCTGTCTCCCACGATGCCCGGGCCGCCCGAAGCCGCCACCGCCGGCACCGCCGGCGGAACCGCCGATGGCACCAGACCCGCGGCTGTGATCACCAGCTTGTGGAACGGGAACAACGCCGCCGACGTGGCCAGGGCCGACGCGGACGCCCCGAGCCGAATCGGACTGAGTGGGGCATCGGCTGCCGGCGACGGCACCCACACGGACGCCGGCAGGTGGACCGGGATGTGTTCCCGGCGAACGTAGGTGGCCAGCTGTCGGTAGTCGTCGTCCGCCTGCTGGAAGAGCACTCCCGCGCCGGCCATCGCCGCTGAGGCAGCGGGTATCGAGGTCAGCGGCGCCGATTGGCGGGATGAGGCGTCGGACGGGGCACCGGCGACGGGGAGGGGCTGCATGCCGAGAAGCCGATCGATGCTGGTGCGGAGATGGACCGTGGCCCGGGCTCGCTCGTCCATCACCTCGGTGAATCGGGTGCTGACACCGCCCGTCGGGTACGGCGGCACCAGCGCGGCCGCTTGGGACGCCTGCTCGGCCGTCGAATCCACTGCTTCGTCGAGACCCTGTTGGATCTCGTCTCTGGCGGTATGGGGAACCGCGTCATTGGGCAGCTGCGCCGCGGTCTCCAT
>JBEKIU010000127.1:0-12417 GCA_050011635.1 Acidimicrobiales bacterium | reverse complement strand
CGTCTGGGTCCCACTGGTCGCCCCGCCAACCTGCAGCGCTTCGACCGAGGTGCTGGCGTTCAGCTCCACCGTGTAGGAGCCCGCTTCGTCGATACAGGCCACGTCACCGCTTCCGGGGACGGCGTGCGTGCTCCAATCACCGGTCGGGTTGGCGGTCCACAGCGTCGTCCCCGTGGCCGGACCTGTCCAGCTGTCGGAACAGGGCGCGGCGCCACCGGGCGTGGCCGTGGCCACGATGACCACACCGGCCGAGCCGAACCCCGCCACGACGACGGCCAACGCCACCGCAACTCGCCGAAGATGTTTCATGATGTTCCGCTCCGATCCCGTGCCGGGGGCCGCCTGGCCACCTGCGTCACAGCGACCGGTCCAACCCGCCGGTACCCCGCGCCGTGGAAATCCGCACGCCCCAACCAGTAAACGGTACTGGACCCACAGTTGCAAGCAGCCGGGACCGACCGCGCCCCTTCCGGACCGCGCCGGCCACGAAATATCACCAACAGGAACCGAACGTCCACGCTCTGTCGTTGCATTCGACCGGCGTGGTCAGAGGGTCCCCAGAGGGATGAACGGCTCCTCCCGTTGGTCCCCGGAGCCGGTTGGCGGCAGAATCGGGGAATGCTGACACGGTCCTCCGGATACCTGACGCTTCGTTCGGGCCGGCCCGCCGCTCCGGTACAGCGCCTCCAGACCGACGGGTACGTGGTCCTCAAGGGCGTGTTCGACCAGGAAGAGGTCGCCGCCCTCTGTGCCGATATCGAACGGGTCTTCGACGAGTACCCGCCCGACGAGCGCGGCGATACCCCGGAGCAATCCACACCGTTTCGCTACGAGATGCTGAACCGGAGCGGCGTCGTCCAGGGCGCCATCGCGCATCCGCGTGTCCTCAAGGTCGTCGAACCCCTCGTGGGCGAGGATTGCCATGTCATCGCCAACACCGCGTGGAGACAGCCACCGGGCGACAACGAGCACCTGGGACGCTTCTGGCACATCGACAGTGGACCGCACATCCCCCGCCGCGCCGGCGTTCCCTGGGATGCACGAATCCCCTATCCGGTCTTCGTCATCGCTACCCACCTCTACCTTTGGGATTGCCCGATCGAGGCGGGTCCGACCGGGGTGATCCCCGGCAGTCACACATCGGGACAGGCACCCCCGCTGCACCGAGTCGCAGACGACGGACTGGAATACGAGGGTCGAGGTGCCATCCCCGTCCTGGCCAGGGCGGGTGACGTCGCGCTGTTCGTCTCGGACATCTGGCACAGGAGGATGCCGCCCCTGCCCGGGGATCCGGGTCGGATGTTCGTCCAGTGCCACTACGGTCGTCGCGACATCGCCCAACGGCTCCAGCCGACGTCTTCGGTCAACCACCTCTCAGCGGAAGCAGTGGCGCGGGCAAGGACACCGAGGGAACGGACGCTCGCCGGCCTCCACCCGCTCAGCTTCTACGACGGCTGAACGACGGGGAAGCGCACGGGACTCCCGGTTCGATCAGCCGGTGGGGAGCGGCACGAAGGGCCGGACCGACACCCAGCAGGTGGCAGCCGGAGGTTTTCCCGGTGTCGTCTTGCACAAAGGTGACGGCGGCGAGTTGACCCGCAACTTGACCACCTGGTACTCGATCGGGCCGTAGCGCTTGTCGGGCCCGTAGCTGAGGACCGTGGACCACGTGCCCGGGAAGTTCGTGATCTTGGACATGGCGGTGACGAAGGTGCGCCGGTTGAGGTCTGTACCGGCGTTCTTCGCCGCCGTGGCGAACAGGGCGATGACCTGGCACCAGCCGACGATGGGTCCCTGCTCCTCGATCAAGTCGTTCATGTTCCCGGGTGGCACTTGCGGATAGGCCTTGTGCCAGACGTTCCAGCACTTGCGGACGGCGGGGTCGTACCCGCCCTGGCTCTGCGGGCGGGGGCTGTCGATGCCGCCCAAGGTCTCGGTGGTCACCCCCTCCTGTCCGTCGAGGGCCTTGGCGTAGGGAACGGGGAGCAATCCGAGGGACGATTCGATGCTCCCCTCATAGTCGCTGAGTAGGAGCTTCGGATACCACTGCTGGGAGGTCTCGGCCTGGAGCACCGGGAAGAACACGTTGAACGGCATCAGGGGGATGATCGAGGTGATGCCGGCGCTCCGGAGCTGCTGGATGACCAGAGGGGCCTCAGCGTCGGTGGTGGCGGTGTCATCGGGATTGGCATCGATGGTCTTGACCACCGGCGTCACGCCGGCGTTGCGCAGGTCGGGCAGGAGATAGCCGTCGAGGGCGCTCTGATCCGAGGCCCGGTCGCCGGCGATGATCCCCACCTTGGTCGCCCCTCCGAGAAGATGGGCGCTGAGCCCCCAGTTGACGACGGCCTGGAGGACGGTGGCCTGGTCGGGTCCCGTCCACCACAGGTAGGGCGAGCCCTCGTTCGTCCAGTTGGTCACCGTCGACCATGCCCCGAGGAAGGGGGTATGGCCTTCCTGGGTGATGCAGAGCTGATCGTCACCCGTCCAGTCCCCGATGCCGTCGAGCACGGCGAAGGCTGCCGGCGAGCCTTCCGTCCAGGTCTTGCACAGGGACCGCATCTCCGTCTCGTTGGTCGGGTCGAAGCTGGTGAGGATGGCGTTGATCTTCCGGCCGTTGATCCCACCCTGGTCGTTGATCTGCTTGACGAAGAGGTTGATGGCCTTGGCCTGCTCCCCGAATTCCGCGTCCTCGGCGAATCCCTCCTGTCCGGCGAGTGAATTGAGGGCAACCACCGGGAAGACCACATTGATGCTGTGGGCGGTGACACCCCGTGAGGAGGTGCTGGCCGAGCTCACCGGGCTGGGTCCACCGGTCGACGGCGCGGTCGATGAGGTCGAGGAAGTCGACGGGGTCGAGGTCCCGCATGCGGCCGCCCCGAGCACGACCGCGACCACGACCACCAACGCCCGGATCGGCACGCGGCGGTGCCCCGTGAACGGGCGCCGTGACCGACTCGGTCCTTCGGCTGGATCCTGGCGACTCAACCCGCTCATCTGCATCGCTCCTCGTGGCCCCCACCATCACGTCGACTCACAAACCGGGTCTCCCTGCCGCCCTGACTGCACCACTCTAAAGACCTTTGGCCGGCAACGTCAGTTCTTCCACGCCCGCTCAGGTGCCGCACAACCCCTGGGCCGAGAACGCGTGCGGACGGCCCGGCCTTCCAACCTCCGATCACCGCCGCTCCAGTGGAACAGTGGGGCATCCCGGCGCCGTCAGCCCTCCCTGCGGGCCGAACAGGTACGGGTCCCTGTAACGCACGCCACTCCTCGTCCGTCTTTCAACCTGAAGATAACACCGAGAGGGCCGCAGCATCACTTGAAGTGGTCCACTGATCACTCTGAGAGGCCTTTTTGAGCGTCAGCCCCGATCTCCCTTGGCGAGGACCCGGCGAATGAGTAACGTGAAAGGGGGTAGGTGGCGGCAAAATCGTTCCCCTCGGCACCGGCGTTCCTTCAGCGCCGGCTCGGCTACGGGATCACGGCCGAGGGGGGTGGTGCGGTGTCCACGGGGCGATCTGTCGGTGTGACCGCACGACGCGTGCCCAGGCGGATGGTGTCCCGAGTCCTGCTGGCCGCGGCGGTCGTCGCCGGCTCCCTCATCGTCCCGCTGGTAGCCACGACGCCGGCCGCGGCCGAGGACCTCGTGCCCGTCGTCACCGGGGTGCCGAACGTCATCGGCGTCGCGGTCGACTCCGACGGCGACATCTTCACGAGCACGAACACAGGCGTGGTGTCGGTCTATCCGGCAGCATCAGGAACGATCTTCGGCACAACGGTCACCCAGGGAACATTGACAACGCTGGCCACACTGGGCAACGTAGCCGGGCTCGCGTTCGACGCCGCCGGCAACTTGTACATGAGCGACTACAACAACGGCACGGTGTCGGTGCTCTCCAGTGCCGGGGGCTCGATTTTCGGGCAGACGGTGGCCGCCGACACGGTCACCACCTTGCAGTCCGGGCTCAACCAGCCGGCGGGTCTGGCCTTCGATTCGACGGGTGACCTCTTCATCGACAGCGAGAGTGGGATGTCAGTCCTCCCGGCATCGTCAGGAACCCTCTTCAACACCCCGGTGACCACCGATGTCCTGACCGGCCTCACGGGGGCCTCGGGCTCGGCACCGTCGACGTCCCAGTTTCTCACCTTCGACGACGCGGGCAACCTGTACATGACCGATCACAACGCCGGGACCGTGACCGTGCTTCCACAGGCGTCGGGCACGGTCTTCGGGCAGACGGTCACCGCCGACACGTACCAGACGTTGGTCACCGGCCTCGACTCCCCCCAGGGCCTGGCCTTCGATGCGGCGGGCGACCTGTTCATCGCCACCGATGACAACGTCTCGGTCCTGCCCGCTAACTCCGGCACACTTTTCGGAAGCTCGGTGACGGCCGATGTTGTGTGCCCTCTGCAGATGAACATCAACCTGTACACGATCGCCTTCGACCAATCCGGAGATCTTCTGCTCGCGTCGCCCTACGACGGCGCCATTCTGATGGCGACCACCCAGACGGCCTCGGTCTCGGAGGTGCAATTCGGCGGCTCGGTCCTCAATCCAAAGGTCGAGATCACCGGCACCGGGTTCGGGAGCGCGCCACCCACTTCCTCCCCGAACTGTCCGTATACCGGCGAGAACTACGACTACGGCAACCTTTCCTTCGAAGACGACACGGTGGCCGACCAGTGGCAGGCCGGCTTCGAACTCGACTGCGTCGGGCTGATCGTCTCGTCGTGGACGAACACGTCAATCGTCTTCAACCTCGGCAGCTACTACTTCAATCATGAGGTCCCGTCCGGGGACGCGCTGGCCGAGGGCGACCAGTACTCCCTCGTCGTTGCCGGCGACTTCGTGTCGGGAACCGTCGCCTACCAACCTGCCGTGACGGACATCGTGCCGACGACCGGTCCTGTCACCGGCGGGACCAGCGTGACCATCACCGGCACCAACTTCACCGGCGCCACGGGGGTGGATTTCGGCGCCGACCCGGCGAGCAGCTTCACCATCGACTCGAGCACCCGGATCACCGCCATCGACCCGTCCGGCTCCCTCGGCACCGCGGCGGTGACCGTGACCGCGCCGGGAGGGGCATCCCCCCTGGTGGCCGCCGACCAGTTCACCTTTACCCCGGCCGTCCAGACCACCTACTCGTGCACCCTGCCCGCACCCCTGGGAGTGACCGGTTTTCCGGTCGTCCTCTCTGAGGTACCCGCCTCGCCGGTCAGCATCGGCGACGGAGGGACGTTCCCGACCGCCTTGGCCGCCCAGGTCACCATTCCGGCCAGCCTGGTCAACCAGGAGATCTCCGCGCACAAGACCAAGTTCACGATCGATTCGCAGTCGGTCAGCGTCAATGGCAGGACCTCGTCGGGCGGAGCGAGCGCGGCGGTCAGCCCGAACACGGAATCTGCTTCGGCGACCAACCTGCCCCAGACCGACAACGACCTGGTGTCCAATACCCCCTACACGTTCGACACGACCTACAATCCGGTCTCCTGGAAGACCGGCGCCGGGACCGGCCTGGTCGACTTCGTGCCCGGGAACATCGTCATCGTCACCAGCTCCGTGACATCAAGCGGCACCTCCGTCCTGCAGATCAAGTGCACGGCACCCAACAGTACGACCGCCATCGCCTCCACGACCGTGGATCCGGCGACCACGAGCCCGAGCTTCCAGGTGCCCCCGACCACGCCCCCGATCCAGGACCAGGTGAGCGCAGGCATGAACGGCGGATGGGCGGCGACCGTCTCCAATACCTCGAAAGTGACGGTCACGAAGGTGACGGCCGCGGTCCATGTGAGTGACGGGGGTGCCGCGCTGTCCTTCAACCTGGCGGCCATGGCCGCGGCTGGGACGAGCTGTTCGTCCTCGGGGTCGGGGTCACTGTCCTGTTCCATCGGAAGCCTCGCCCGCGGCGCTTCGGCGACACTGGACCTGTTGGTGAACACCACCAGCCTGGTCGCGGGGACCTCCATCACGGGCTCGGCCACCATCACCTCCTCCAACGCGCCGCGTGACGTCTCCACCCTGGGCGCCATCGAGGTCGTCGTGGTCGACAATGGGAACGGCGTCGAGGCCGTAGCCGCCCCGGGCATCGCCGTGGTCAGCACCCACGCGGCCCTGTCGGCCTCCAGGGCCTCGGTCACTCTGACCCTGCCCAAGGAGAAGATCGCCGTGGGCGGCAAAGTGGCCACCAGGCCCGGGGCGGCCCACGCCACCCCGATCAGCCCTCCGCCGGTGGGGGTGACCCTCGAGTCGCTCGCCCCATCGGCTGAACCTGCGCTGTGTCCGACGACCGGGAGCCTCCAGTGCGAGGGCGACATCGTCCAGGCGGTGGGCAGCTTCTCGGCCTACACCAGCAAATCGGACCCCATCGTCGCTGTCGTCAAGGTCTTCTACGGCACAAAGATCCCGGCGGGGTCCGTCTACATGCTCAAGCCCGACGGGAAGACCGTCGACAAGCTCTCCACCTGCAAGGAGACGGCAAGCGGGTACGACACCCCGTGCGTCTTCGGCAAAGAGGTGACCGGCGGATCGAAGGCCGGCGGCACGCTCTACGCCCAGGACACCGTCTACTTCTCGGGTGTCGACCCCGTCCTGGCTCGCCGCTGAGGCCGTTCGGTCCGGGCGAGGGTCCTCAGCCGGGCGGCCCTTTGACAAGGAAGCGGATCACCTGGTCGGGTCGGTTCCCGGGCCAGAAGGCGTGCATGGCCCAGGCTGCACCGAGGGATTCCAGAACCTCCAGATCCACCCCGGGATGTGAGGTGAGGGCGAGGGAGAATCCGTCCAGGCCGCCGCGAGCCGCCGCGATCACGTCGAGCATGCGCCGGACCTGATCGTCCGTCACCTCGATGGGGTAGAGACCGTCGAAGCGAGCGGCCCTGTGCAAGGTGCGGTCACTGGTGCCCTTCGTCCCGAACCAGATGGGTATCCGTGGTTGCTGCACCGGCCCGGGTGTTATCCGGACGCCATCGATCTTCGGCCATCCCTCGTGGTGGACCTCTTCACCGGCCCAGAGCCGGACCAGCGCGTCACACCCTTCGTCGAGCTGATCGCCACGGGTCTTCGCATCCACGGTCTCGCCGAATGCCGAGAGCTCACGACCGGCGTCACCGCCGAGCCCGAGCCCGAGTATCAGGCGGCCGCCACTGAGCCGATCGAGCGTGACCGTCTCCCGGGCGACCTTGATGATGCGGCGCCGGACCAGCGGTGTCACCATGGGGCCGATCCGGAGCCGGGTCGTCGTTGCCGCCACCGCAGCCAGCATCACCCAGGGATCGGCCAGGTCCCAAGACCCGGGAAGGGGGCTCAGAACATGGTCCCAGACGAACAGACCGTCCCAGCCGTGTTCGTCGGCCGCCCGGCCGATCTCGACGATGGCGCCCGGATCCGCGAGCTCACCGAACAACGGCAGATTGACTGCGTGAAGCACCAGCACACGGTAGCAATGGCTCGGAGCCGATCCGAGGCCGGACGCCGCTCAGTCCACGATGCGAAACTGCCGGGGGCTGCCGGTCAGGCGGCCGGAGACGGCCACGACCCCGGATCCCAGCGTGGGCAGTCGGGGTTGGAGCAGGCGACGCTTTCAGAGGGAATGTGACTGATCAAGGTCGTCGACGCTTCGACCACCAAGGGGATCTTCTTCGCCTTGGCCGGGTCGCGGCACTCGGGACAGGGCAACCGCACGTCGGTGATGGTCATGGGCGGGTACCTCTGGTCGAGGGTCGGGGAGCTCACACAATGCTCTCACGACGATCCTCCTTTTTCGTGGATCCTCCGTCGGCAGGTGACCGCGCCCGTGGTCGCGGCGCGGTTCGCTCCCCCCGTCTCCGGCTGGCTACCGTTGGCTCCTCATGCGTCGGACGTACTGGTTGCTCGACCTGGCTTGCGTCCTTCTCTTCGTCGGCATCGGCCGCTCGGTACACGCCCACAGTCTGAGCATCGCCGGGATGGCCTCCACCTCGTGGCCATTCGTCGCGGGTCTGGCCGCCGGTTGGATCGTGGTCCACATCGGGCACGCCTCCGGAGCGGCCATCACCAGTGGCATCGTGGTGGCCTCGCTGACGTGCGCGGTGGGCATGGCGCTCCGGGTGCTGGCGGGCCAGGGGACCGCAGTGGCGTTCGTCCTGGTGGCGCTGGGCTTCCTCGGGGCCACCATGGTCGGCTGGCGGTCGTCGCTCCTCATCCTCGGGCTCGCCCGTCGGCCGGACCGGGGCCCATGAGTGCCGGGCCGGGCACGCTCAGGCGCGTACCGACCGCTTCTCCTGGGCCGGCATGGCCTGGACCGCCGGAACCGGGTACGGAGGCTGGTCAGTGGCGATCTCGAGAAGGTCGCTCTCGGTGCATCCCTTGGCAGCCAGGTAGGCCTGATCGTTGCGCGTGGGAGGGAGGGAGGGCATGGTGGCGTTCGATCGATCCATCCGGAGCGTGGCGGTGAGGTCCCCCACCGTCGTCCGTCGCCACGTCGACAGGTTCGGCGCCCGGACACCGAACCGCTCTTCGATGAATCGAAGCTGAGAGGTGTGGTCGAAGGTCTGTGAGCAGATACCGCCGCTGCGGCTGAAGGGCGACAGCACGAGCATGGGTACCCGGAAGCCCAGCCCGATCGGACCGGTGATCCCCATGGCGTCGGAAGGGAGCGGTCGGACCGAAAGGTACTCCCCCTCCGTCCCCGGGGGGGCGACCGGGGGATCGACGTGATCGAAGAACCCGTCGTTCTCGTCGTACATGTGGAACAGGACCGTCTTCGACCAGACGTCGGGATTCGACACCAGGGTCTGGAGTACCTGGTCGGTGAACCATTCGCCGAGGAAGGAGGGGGCGGGAGGGTGCTCGTCGTACCCGACCGGCGTGCTGATCCAGCTGACCTTGGGCAACGTCCCCGCCCGTACGTCGGCGGCGAAATCCCCCGGGAACGTTGGCAGGAAGGCCTTCTGGTACAGCGTCGACGTCGGGTCCTCGTACTGGGAGAAGTAGGGAAGCACGCTGTCGGTGGTGAGACCGATCTTGCGCATGGTGTCGATGCTGTAGAGCGCTCCGCCCGGGTTGTAGTACTTCCAGCTGATCCCGGCATCCTCCAGTACCTCGGGCATCGTGTCCCAGTGCACGCTGAAGAGGGCTGAGGGCGAGCCGTTGGTTCGGATGACCGGCCCACCGGCCACCCCCGCAGGATCGAGGGTGCCAGACATCTGCATCAGCCGGTTGGGATGGGTCGGGCCCATGACTGAGCAGTGGTAGCCGTCGCACAGGGTGAAGGCGTCAGCCAGCGCGTAATAGTACGGAAGATCCGCCCGGGTGTAGTAGCCCATCGTGAGCGTCCCCTGGCTCGGGCCTTCGTACTCCGGTTGGGTGTGGACACGGGCGAACGAGTCCATCTTCCCGCCGTTACGGCACAGGTGCTGGGGCTGCCAGTTGTGGGTGAGATCGAAGGTGCAGTCGGCCGCGTCGGTGTTGACGGTATCGAGTCTGAACGGCAACAAGCGCCCCACCGGTGACGCGCTGGTGTTCGAGGGGCAGGCTTGGGAGAACACGCCGAGGTCGTCGGCCGGGTGGTCGTCGAAACCTCTGCCGCCCGGATAGGTGCCGTAGTAGTGGTCGTAGGACCGGTTCTCCATCATCAGGAAGATCACGTGCTCGACCGCACCCAGATCCGAACCGGCCGGATTGACCGCGGTGGCCTTCGTCACCGTGGACGAGGCCGCCCCCCGGCCGCAGCCGGCCGCCAGCACCCCCACTCCCGAGGCCGCTCCCGCGGCCAGAAGCTGGCGCCGGGTGATTCCCCGCCTCTGATCTCCACCCTCACCCTGCTGTCCGGTCATTCACGGCTCCGTCCTCGGAAGTCGGCTCAAACGTATCCGGCCGGAGGGTGGGGTGCTGGAACTCCGGGATCGCCGGCGGCGCTTCCGGTGGCGGCCGGCAGACGATGGCCGGCTTCAACCGCGCCGCAGCCGCCATCGCCGATGGCGGCTGACCCGCCGATTGATTATCCTGCATGGGAGACTGAGGTGCCAGATCAGCCCGAGGTGCCAGATCAGCCCGAGGTGCCAGATCAGCCCGAGGTACTGGCAGCCCGAGGTACCGGCAGCCCGAGGTACCGGCTGGAGTGGTACGGGCAGGAGTGGCATCACACCGAGGGGGTCCGCGATATCCATGGCCAGGATGAAAAGCTCGAGGCGAAGCCCGATGCGGTCCGGTGGGTGCGTGCGGGAGATGCTTGACGGGTACCGATCCGGCCATGGTCCGATGTCGAGCGGGTGAGGCTGCTTGCCGTCCTCGACGCCTGACCATCCGGACGAGCCGTCCCGGCCAGGACCTTCATCGGCGCCGTCGGTCCTGCTGCCCTACATCACGCGGCCCGCCATCGACTGGGCGCGTCTGCACCGGGCCGACGAGGATGCGCCGTTCTGGCGCGAGGTCGAGGGAACCATGGTGTTCGGGGACGTCTCGGGGTTCACCAAGATGTCCGAACGGTTGGCCCGTCACGGCAAGGTGGGGGCCGAAGAGGTTGCCGACGCCATCAATACCTGCTTCGAGCAACTCCTCGGCGTCGCCTACCGGTGCGGCGGCAATCTGCTCAAGTTCGGGGGGGACGCCCTGCTCCTGCTGTTCAGCGGTGAGGACCATGCCACGCGGGCGGCCCACGCCGCCGTGGGCATGCGGGCAAGGTTACGCGATGCCGGTCGCCTGGACACCTCCGCGGGCCGGGTGGTCCTTCGTATCTCGATCGGAGTCCATCGGGGCATTTTCCATATGTTCATGGTGGGGGGATCGCACCGCGAGCTCATCGTTGCCGGACCGGCGGCCACCAGTACGGTGGCGGCCGAGGGGACGGCCACCGCCGGTGAGATCGTCATGAGCCCGACCACCGCGGCTGCCCTCACCGAGCGGAGCAGGGGGCCGGCCAGGGGAGACGCCTATCTCCTCCGTTCCCCCCCTGGTTCTGCGCCGGCACTTCCCATCACCCCCCCGGAGCTCGACGGCGTTGACCTCGCACGCCACGTTCCGACCGCGATCAGGAAGCATCTGCTCGAAGGGGGCACGGAACCGGAGCACCGCACCGCGACGGTCGCCTTCCTGCACTTCGACGGCACCGACGACATCGTGGAGAAGAACGGGCCCGGCGATCTGGCCGAACGCCTCCACAGCGTGGTGCGACGGGTCCAGATGGCTGCAGAGGAGAACGAGGTGACGTTCCTCGGAACCGACATCGACCACGATGGCGGCAAGATCATCCTCGTGTCGGGCGTGCCTCGGCGTGCCGGCGACGATGAACAGCGGATGCTGATCACCCTGCGTCAGATCACCTCCGAGGAGCTTCCCCTCGGCCTGCGTATCGGTGTCAATACCGGCCCGGTGTTCGCCGGAGACGTCGGAACGCCGTTCCGGCGGACCTTCACCGTCATGGGGGACACGGTGAACCTGGCCGCCCGGCTGATGGCCAAGGCGTCCCCGGGTCAGGTGTTGGCCACGAGCGACGTGCTCGACCGCTCGTCAGTCCGGTTCGCCACGACACCGTTGCCGCCCTTCATGGTGAAGGGAAAGAAACGGCCCGTGACCGCCTATGCCGTCGGCGCTGCCCACCGCTCCCGGGACCACCGTGTGGACCGGCTGCCCCTGACCGGGGTTGCCGACGAGTTACAGGCCCTCGGGTCCGTCCTCGACGCGGTCATGACCGGTGCAGGGCGGGTGGTCGAGATCGTGGGCGACCAAGGAACCGGCAAGTCGAGGCTGGTCGAGGAACTCGCCCGTCGGGCGGGGACGATGCGGGCGATGACCATCCTCTGCGAGAGCTACGAGACCACGACCCCCTACGCCTCAATCTGGTATCTCGGCCGTGCCCTGCTCGGGCTCGAGATGGACGCGGACAGGGCAACAGCCGCCCGACAGCTTCGGGCCAAGGTCGAGCTCGAGATGCCGGAGCTGCTGCCCCAGTTGCCTCTGATCGGAACGGCGCTCGATCTCGACCTGCCCGATACGCCGGAGACGGCCGCGTTGAAGCCGGAGTTCCGGCGACAGGCGGTGACCAAGGCGTCGGCCCGGTTCCTGGCCGCAACCCTGGATCGTCCCTTCCTCTTGATGGTGGAGGACGCCCACCACATGGACGAGGCATCCCAGGGCGTCATGCAGGACCTGGCCCGTCAGCTCACAGATCGGTCAGGCCTGTTATGTGTGACTCGCCGCAACGAGGATGCAGGATTCCGCGTCGAGCCCGCCCCCCACGTCCGCACCCTCCCTCTGCGCTCACTGACCATGGACGAGGCGGCCGAGGCGTTGGTGGCAGCATCGGATGACTCCCCGATGCTGCCCCATGAGATCCGGAAGCTGGCCGAGCGATCGATGGGCAACCCCATGTTCCTCGAGGAGCTGTGGCGCGCGCACCGGTCCGGCGCCCCCCTCGACGCGCTCCCGGACTC
>JBEKIU010000126.1:0-12602 GCA_050011635.1 Acidimicrobiales bacterium | reverse complement strand
CCGACCGTTTCCGGGGCATCTTGGACCCAAGGACCGCTCGGGATGACATGGTGGGTATGGACGTCGAAAATGAACTCACCAGAGCCCAAAAGGGCTTGCTGACATGCCTCGGTGTCCTCCGGTGGGGGTGCCGCAAACCTGCCTCCCTGACCGCCTTTCTGAGGAGAGGAGGCGCCATGCGACGTTGCCGTCGTGCTGCACCCTGCGAGATCAAATACGGCCAGTGACGCCGCAACCGCGCCGGCGCCCTGGAGGAATCGTCGACGATCCAGTCCCATCCGGGCCGCCGAGTCATCGATTGATGATCGAATTCGTTGGTTGACCGCCCTGTCACGGGCCGTTTCGCCGGCAGGCACGAACTCCCCGTTTGACACCGGTCCCGCACGGAGTGGAAGAGGCTCATCACAACCCTCTTGATCCCGTTGTTTTCGAGAGAACCGGCCAATCGCGGTCACATCGATCGAGGATACCCTGCGAACAAAACCCGTGGGCCTGGCCCCCGGCCCAGAACGCCGCCGGGCCAGAGGCGCTCCTCTGGCCACCACCGGGTCAGGAGCGGTTCCGACCCTCCGATGTCACGCCGCCCTCACCGCCGTCAAGCGCATCAGCAGGAAGTTGGACGAGGGCAATCCCGACTGAACGCAAGACCGCATGACTGCTACATTTCCACCCACCGGGCCAAACGAGCGGGGGGCAGGAATGATCAGAGCTGGAACTCCTCCCATGAGCGGAGCGATTCGGAGACTGACCGGCGCATTGTCCATTGGCGCGGCGCTGGTGATCCTGGTTGGTGGACTCACCTTCTTCAGCTCTGACTCAGTGGCGGGTGCATCGACGAGAACAACGGTCACTTCGTTGAAGACCACACCTGCATCGCTCACCTGGGTCGGTGGGACGGTGACTGTGCATGCAAGGGTCACCAATGCCGCCACCTGTATCTTCTCGGTTCGACCGACGATCAAGGGACTTCCAACCAAGAGGCCCTGCACCAAGGGAGTCGTGGATCAAAGGGTGAGCGTTCCAAAGAACACCGGAACGAAGGCGATCACCTACGACTTTGGCCTGTTGGTCACGGGATCAAGGTTCGAGGCGACATCGGTCAGGCTCACGGTCGGAACCAGGGCAAGCTCACGGTCGAGCCAGGTCGATCAGGTCTGAAGTCGCAGACGGTTGGAGGTCGCTCGGCTCGGCCAACGTCCTCGTGACGTTCGAAGACCGCGATCACGCATCGGTGCGCACATCCGTGTGTGCCTGGCACCAGCGGGCCGACGGGGGCACGCCTCGCCTGTGGGGCTATCACCACGACTCAGTTGTCCGCCTTCCCGAGGGATGGCGCATTGCTGAGCGACTGCTTCGAGCCCTCGGGGCCGAGGATTGGACGATGGAGATGCATTCGGCCTTCGATGGCGAAGCCGGGTAGGTCGACAGTCGTCATCCCGTAGCGAAGCCCACACCGTCAATCCGACTCACAATCAAACCGCGCTATCAACTGTGTCCCTACGGGCACATCCGGGCGCGGGGATCGACCGCTACGGGTTTACCGGCACGGGACGGTCTTGGAATCACGATCGAGCCAACGTGAAAGACTGCCTCGTATGGTGGGACGTTTGGCGGCGCTGGTGGCAGCGGGGGTGGTGTCCGCCGGGCTGGCGGGATGCTCGAACGGAACCGCCATCAAACCCGACGGCCCGGACAGTGGAATTCCTACCATCCCGACCACCACCCACCCGCCCGACAGTTCACCGGTGCGTAACCAAGCGACCTGCCAGAACGCCCAGCTCCGGGCTCGCGTCACCTCCGGCGGGAGTGAGGCGAGTCAGCCGTTCGTGATCATTGCACTGACAAACAACGGGCCGAGCTGTTCGATCAACGGATACCCCCGGATCGTCTCAGCCCTGGGCTCCGTCCTGTCGGGAGGATGGGTGCTGCCGCTTCCGATAGCAGTCGCCGATGGGCCGGACTACGAGCACCCCGACCCTGGGCCGCGCCCAACCGTACTGAGGCGAGGGTCCGCTGTCTCGTTCGCCCTGGGCACCAATACTGCGTCGGGCACCGTCTATACGATCACTGCACTCAGCGTCATCCTGCCTGGGGACTCCTCGCCGCTCAAGGTGCCGGTGCACACCTTGGCCAGCGCCTTTGCTGGGTCGCCAGTCAAACTGGCGGTGACCGCTTTTGGGCCCGGATCAACCGGTCCACCGACCGGATGAAGAGAACGAACCTGTTCGGGATGTGACCCGGAGGTCGGCGCGCATGTCGAGTGTGCAGAGGCCCACGGGCTCAGGAGCCCAGCGGAACCCACCCGAAGTCTTCTACGAGAGAGCCACCACGGAGAAGTTGACATCCCCGTTTCGGTCGGCAAGGAACCGAAACGGCACCACCGATCCCGTCCGGGCGTCCACGACAAAGTGATTGTCGTTCGTGACGCCGTCCGGCGAACCCACACCGCCGGTGATGAGATGGCTGCCGTCGGGATACCATTCGGCCCAGGCCAAGGCGTCCCCATTGTTGATGATCGCACCGGGAACCACTCTGATGGAGCCGGGACCGGTGACAAGAGCGAGCTGCGTGGTTGGACTCAAGTTCCATCGATCGGTTTTGACAAACACAGCAAGCTGGGTTCCGTCCGGGGAGAAGCCGCCGCCCCAGTCGAAGCCGTGACCGAGCGGGCTGTGGACGAGCCGCGTGGATAGCGTGAAGCTGTCGGTGATGTGAAGGGAACAGTTGTCAGCTTTCTGGCAACTTGCCGGTGCCCAGGCGACGAGGCTGCTTCGAGCGCCGGGCTTCGTGTAGGACCCGAGCACCTTCCACACCCTCCCCATGACTCGCACATGTCCAGTCGTGGGACTCCAGATACCCAACGTGGGAGGATTCTTGCTGGCCGGCTGCAGCCTCGTCGTCGCTGGACAGAGAGCTCCGGCAGACTCCGAGCAGCCGTCGGCTGCAGACCCACTCCGAGCCGATCCCGATTCCACCAGAATCCCATTGGCCACGACCGGGGTCGGATCGCCGAGCAGGCTGGGATCACTCAGGTACCACCCGTCGGGGGCGTGCAGGACGTGGCCTCTCGAAGCACCGTTGGGCCAATACTCGGAAAGGTTTCCGTCGTCCGACTCGACGTAGAGGAAGGTCCGGCTGAGGGAGGCAAAGACCTGTATTCCCGGTGCCACGGTGAACGTGCGTCCCGTCGTCGTGTCGAATCCCTGCACCACGGGATCGGAAATCGAATCAACGGTCTGATTCCTGTTCGGCAACTGCGACCGGACCCAGAAGATCGTGTGATCCAACGAGACGAGGGACGCGGTCGGGTCGGCGTCGGCTTGGGCCACGACGCGTTGGGTCAACCCGGCAAGGTGTCCGATGTGAAGCCGTCCCAGGTAGTCGGCCCAGGCGACCTGTGGGAGGGCACCACGAACTGAGATCGGTCCGGTGGGAAGGGACGGCGTCCGCGCCGAGGACTGAGGTGATGATGGTCCCGGCTTGAGCGCCGTCATTGCCAGCGTCAGGCCTGCCACCACAACGACGACGAGTGCCACTACCACGAGCCACCGTCGGTGGCGCCGCTTCCGGGCCTCTGGGAAGAGCACCTGCGCGGGGTCAGGGGCTGTGCCCTCGAAGCCTGGGCGTCGGTCGACAAGGGTCATCGATGCGCTCCCCTACCGACCCTCGGGCCTGGATGAACAGTCGTGGCCATGCCGGGTGGAAACGCCACGACCTTGTAGCAAGGAAGCAACGACGCCGATGCTTTCGCATCACGTGGAAACACTACGCCCTTGTCGCAGGCCGAGGGTCTGGCCGTGACCGGGGTCTGCCGACCATGGCCCTCGGGAGCGGACTGTTGGATCGTGGCTCCTCCGACCGGGCCGTTGCTCGATGCGGTCGGAGGGCCTCCGAAGAAGTGTCCACCTCCACCGGTGACGAGCAAGGTGATCCCGAGGCAGAGGAGGCTGCACAGCATCACTCCGACGACCAGAATCTGCCGCCGATGGCGCCGCCGACGAGCCTCCTCGAACAAGAGTCGGGCATCGTCCACCCGGGGTTCCGCCCGCACGTGCTCCATATCCGGCACGACGGGAGCTTGGAGTACCGACCGCATAGATCTACTATGACTAGGACCATGATCCCTGTCAATATCGACCGTCGGGAAGCCCGGGACCTCGACGGTCATTGCCGGCGGACACGGTTGTGAACTGTCAGGTCGGCCGTCCCTCTAGCCGGCTCCGGATGTTTCGAACTCGAGGATCCGTGCCTTGATCAGCGTCTTCAGGAGTTGGGTCGGCAGCTCCCGGTTGTAGGGGAGCTTGATGAAGCCCGCACCGAACTCGTAGCCGGAGGCCTTCACCGCTGCCTGTTGGGTGGCGAAAAATTCGGGAGAGAACCGAACCGAGCAGTGGTTCTTGAAGTTCTGAAGCGTCCACAGATTCGTATTCTCGCCGCGGACGTACACCGGCAGGTTCCACTTGAGTTCCTCCCGCGCCTCCGGGTCGATCTCCAAGCTCAGCTCCCTGAGCGCCTCGAGGTGCGGGCGCTGGACGTCAGTGAGCTGCGCGAAGAAATCATCGACGCTTGCCCGCTTGGGCATCGGCATGACGTGAGCATACCCCCGAAGAACGCACGATCGCCGGTCCACCGATGCGGGCGGGACGGATCGGTTTGGGGCGTTCACGACCGGTTGGCCCACCTGCGCCGCTCGCGGCCGAGGAGGCGTCGCCGGGGCCCGGGTAAGGAGCCCGGTACCTCGGATCGGGCACAAGACGCTCCTCCTTACCGACGTGGAATGATTGTGCGGAACCAGGAGCACCGATGACCGACACCGTGGACACCCTGATCCTCGACCTGCTGGAGTGGTTGGGTCCCGACCCGCGTCCCTACGATGAGGTGCTCGACGCATGGCGAACATCGTGCCCCCGGCTGCCCGTGTGGGAAGAGGCAAACGACCGCGGCTATATCGAGCGCCATCATGAACCGGGACTGAGCCGGTTCGTATCGGTGTCGGAAGCCGGCGCTGAGCACCTGCAGAGATGCCGTCCCGACAAGGATCGGTCGTTCGTCAACTGACCATCTGGGTTGAAGGTGCTGCCATGAAACGTTCATCGGCAGGTAAGGGTTCTGTGACGTTGCTGTTTCGTTTGACCTGATAGAAGAACTCGTAGCTACAGAGCAACGCGCCACGGGCTCTGGAAGCGCTGGGGCAGGAATGCCGCCACGCTGGCCGCCGAATCCCCCGGCACGCCGGCGTGGCGGTGTTCCATGTTCCGTCGAGACCCTCCGGAGAGCAGAGGTCGACGAGGACAGCGTGAGACAGGCTCAGGGTCCGTGTGACCCGCTTGGCGCTTTCGGCGGCGCCTCGTTGGGGACAGAACGTGTCAACGCTGGGCCAGAGCAGATCGAAAGTCGGCGGAGCCGAGGACTCCGTTGAGATCGATCGTCGAGTCCTCGACAATCGGGCGAAGCGCGGTGACAGAGGCGAATCCCCGCTGGAGGAGCGCGGCATCGGACTCGACTTCGGCGCTCTCGTCCTCGCCGCCCAGGGTGACCCGCACCGGCGTGCCCTTCTCTTCAGTCACCGATGTCTGCGCTGCTCCGATGTGAGCCAACCCGCCAACCCGTAGACCGAGGATTTCCTCGAGAGGCCGATCCGGTACGTTGCAGTTGAGGACTGCCCGTGGTTGCTCGTCGATCAACCAATCGAAGAGGAGTCCGGCGATAGACGCGGCGCTCTCCCAATGGATTGGATCGGATGCGGCCAAATCCAACACTGATGATGACACGGCAAGAGCGGGACAGTCCTGTTGATAGGCGGTGAAGGCGGCTCCGACGGTCCCGGAGTGGAGGATGGATCGCCCGGTATTTGCGCCTCGGTTGATTCCGGACAGGACGACATCGGGGCGCTGGCCGAACTTCTCATGCAGGGCGTAGAACACGATCAGGGCAGGAGTTGCATCCACCGCCCTGATGGTGTCTTTGGCCCAACCTTCCCACTCCCGTGATTCAGCGACGACCTCGCCGATCTGGCTTACTCCGGTCACCGAGGCACTTGACCCACTGGCATCCCAGCAGGGAGCTGCGACCAGGACATCATGACCGCGCAACCGGGCCATGTCTGCGAGTGACCTGAGACCGGGGCTTTCGATCCCGTCGTCGTTGGTAATGAGGACTCGCATGGTCACGCTCCGATCGCCGGCAAGAGGATTGCCCGATGATCGACGGTGAACGTGCGTGGGCCCACGGCCGAACCCTAGCAATCGAAGATGAACAGGACCTGACCGCAGTGGAAACGGGGGCCAATTTCAATGACAACAGCCTGCATCGATGCCAAGCAACCGAATCAGAGGTAGAGGAATCCGTAGCCTTCGTCTCGCACCGGCACCCCGGCTTCGGCGAGGGCCGCGTCCCAGTCTCCGGTCACACTCGGATCGGCGAGCTGCATCCCGTGGTCGGCGACCAGGAGAAAGGCGGTGCTGTCGAAGACCCCGGCGCGTTCGACGGCTTCGAGGGCATGGCCGATGCGCCCGTCGGTGTCCCGGACAGAAGCCGCCGCCATCTCCGAGTACGGCCCGCCCTCGTGGAAGGCCGCATCGGTCAGGGTGAAGTTCATCCAGCTGAACGTGGGCACCGACCACTCTCTCCCCCGGTAGCTGCCTCCCCAGATCCCGCAGAACTGCTCGACGGCAGTGTGATCGATCAGCGAGGACCACCGGTAATCCTTGCTCGGCCGGACGAAGCGCGACGTTGCGTCGGGGAGCTCGTCCGTGGGGGGTGGACGGTCGATGGGCTCGCCGTTCCGCATCAGATCGAAGATGGAGTAGTCGGCACCCACGTCACAGGGTTCGTTGATCGATATCGTGACGGACCCCGGAAGCCCCCTGTGTACGGCATCGTGGATGGTCTCGACACCGGGACGTAGCCAGGACATGGACGTCGACCAGGTGGTCGGCGAGTTGGTCACGACCTGATGTCCGCTGGCCCGATCGATCCAGGCGTTGTGAAGGATCCCATGGTGACCCGGATGGCGCCCCGTCAGGATCGAGGTGTGGTTGGCCAGGGTCACCGTCGGGAGGGAGGCGACGGCACCGTAGCGATGGACGGTGCCCATCTGCATCAGGCGGGCGACATTGGGGGCCTCGCCCCGGTCGGCCAGGTCGTACAGCACATTCGGATTCGTCCCGTCGAGCAGGAAGGCGACGACGTGACTCGCCCCGCCTGGTCGTGCAACAACGTCACGGACGATCTCGCCGTCCTGGCCGATGAGTCTGACCGAGGGTTGGGACGGCGATGGGCCCGGGCAGCCGAGAAGCTCGAGGACGGTCGGCGCCACATCGACCAGGCGGCAGGAGACATCGACCACTCCGAGTGCCTGCACTCCGGCTCCGGCGGCGATGAAAGGTGCCCGAGCTTGCACCACACCCAGCGACCCGTGCTCGCCGAGGTGGCCACCTCGGTCTCCCCAGTAATGCGAGGCACTGTGAAGGACCACGAGGTCAGGGGCGGAGGGATGGTCGAAGAGCTGTGCGAGGTGTTCGAACGCATGGGGGTAGGAGTTGGACCGGCGACTCGGATGGGGGTCGGCCATCTCCTCTGCGAGTTGCCCGAGGTGCGAGGCATCCTGGCGGGCCACAGGGTTCTCACCATCGAGCAGACTGGCATCGTAGCCCCCGTGCTGTCGATCTCCTCCGTCCGGACCCCGGTCCCGGCGGAACCGGAGGTGGCCGTGCGCAGAGGCCACGTCATAGGTGTCGGTTGCGGGTGACCACGCGACCAGGTCCACGATGGGCTCGAGCGAACTCGAGAGGAGCACACCGAGCGCCTGCTCCCGTTGTGCGGGACCACCCTTCCGCAGCGCCAACTCCATGGATCCGGAGTCTAGAGGTACTGCACCGGCCGCCGGCGGGCGTCGGGCCGGAGCCGGAACGGCTCCCCCGGTGCCGGATGCCCCTCAGCCACATCGATCGATACCGAATACCGCGGCGCCGGAAGCGACGACGGCGCTGTCGGCCCCCTCGTCCATCAGTGTCATGTGCACCACAACTCGCTGACTTCGTCCGGCGCTCGCCTCGGCTCTCACCAGGAAGGGTCCCACCCGACCGGGGGCGACGAAGTGGGTGTCCCAATCCTCGATCTGGAGGGCCTCGGTGTCGGCCGAGGACGCGGCCAACTCCATCGCTGCCGCTTCGAATGCGATGTGAATGGGTCCGAGGTGGAGCGATGCCGATGTCGATGCGTTCGACGGCCCGAGCGGTGGCAGCCGCCAGCCGTCAGCATCTCGACCCACACCGAAGACCACATGCAAGGGCGGCAGGTCGTAAGTGTCGGGGATATCGGGCGGCAGGTCGATCGGCTGGAACGATGGTGGCGCCTCACCCAGCGTTACCCCGATGCCGGTTGTGACGGCAATCGTCCGTTCGGGATCGGACGCGTCGGTGATCACCGATCGGCTGAATCCCATCCTTCGGCCCCGGCGCACGGTGGAGCGGGTGATGCGTACCTCGGCGACGTCCTTCGCCGAGTCGATGATGTGCAGTCCGTACGCCACGGGAGCGGGCACCGCGTCCCGGTCCTGCCACCCACCCGTCTCCGGCGCGGCGATGGCAAGGGGTGCGGCCATGAGCCCACCGGCCGCGTTTCTCATGTCGCGACGTATCCGCATGGTGTCGGAGTCCTCGTCCTGATTGACCGCCCGCCCGAGGTACCAATAGGTCATCAGACCGTCGGGACCCATCATTCGCCGGAGTCGGTCCCAATACTCCTCGGCAGGCCCCTCCCTGATGTCCTTCACCACAGGGCGACTCCCAAGCAGCGGCCGGCCCGAGCCGGGCATCCCATACCCATCCCAGTAACGTACGCCCACCCCAAGGGAGCGGAGGGCGACCGGAGCCAGGGGCGTGTCGGAGCCCCACTGACAGCCCCGACCGGTACATAGAATCCCTGTCGTGGTCGACCAGAAGCCGCCCCGGCTCGAGGGAAGTGAACGGGAGACACTGCTGGCGCTGTTGCACTACCAGCGCAACTCCCTCATCAGGAAGGTCAGCGGGGTGAGCGAGGAAGGTGCCCGGACGTCACCGGTGGCCAGTGGGACCAGCCTCCTCTGGCTCGTCCGGCACATGGCCCGGGCCGAAGCCCTTTGGATCCTCCATCGCTTCGCCGGTCATGACGTCGCCATAGACGACGACAAGGTCCGACCGGAGGACACGGTTCCCTCCGCTGTCGCCGCCTACCGGGAGGTCTGGCCGCGCACTGATGCCGTTGTGGCATCGACTCCGAGCCTTGACACCCGCTGTCGGGACGCGGGTGGTGAGGGACCAGTCAGCCTTCGATGGGTCCTCATGCATCTGTTGGAGGAGACCGCCCGCCATGCAGGCCACGCCGATATCCTGCGCGAGCTGATCGACGGTGACACGGGCAGGTAGGGGGAAGCAGGGGTCCACCGCCGATGCAGGGTCGTGAACCATTTCACGTTGCTGGTTTGGAATTGCCGGAAATCGACTTCAGGAGTCCAGTGCCGATGCCGATAAGGACAACTGAGGGACCATCCGTCCGGGTGGCGCCTCGGTGCGTCGCACCTGGCCGCTGCTCAGGCAGGACCAGGGGCGGGAGCCCTCTCGGTTAGAGGTATGCGATGGAACAGATTCGAAGGCTCGTACCTCGACAGTTCACAGACTGGCGGGGCAAGTTCATGTTCGAACATGACCCCGAGCACCGGTGGCGTGACTGCCGGGTTCTCGACGTGTCATCAGCAGGTGCCGGCCTCGAGCTTTCGGAGACCAGAGAGGACGAGATCGTCGGAGGTCGCCTGCTCCTTGCCGTTCATCTCCGCGGAGAGCTTCGCAACGTCGGGCTGGGGCGGGACAACCGCCTGAGGGCAGGGATCGAGTTCGTCGATCTCACTGACGGTGAGCGCGCCTATCTCGACTCCTTTGCGGAGCTCCAGGTCGCCTGGTAGCGGCTCAGGCGCTGGAAACCACACCGATGCAAGCGATGGCCTCGAATGAACATCACCGCAGTGAGCGACCCGACGCGGCAATGAACTCGGATCAGCGTTTGCCTCCCGGGCAAGGGAACACGACGGGACCTCGCCGATTGTTGCGCACTGTCGGGATCCGCAGCGCTGCCCGTCCAGGTGAGCAGGACGTGGTGCTCGGCTTCGGACTCGTCGCTGCGTTCTGCCTGATCGTCATCGGAGCCGATGCATTCCTGCATCTCGGACATGAGGACCACGGAGCCGTGGCGGCCATTGCCGGAGCGACGGCGGTGTTGGATCTCATCGTGCTGGCCCTCCTCGATGGCACCACCAAGAGGCTCCTGCTCCTCAGCTTCCCCGTCCTCCTCGTGATCAGCGAGGTGGCCCTCTCGGCGCTCCCCAACGGCGGCGGCGCCGTCGACTATTCAGGCTTCCTCACCTTGGTCTTCGTCTACATCGGATTGACCCAGGCACGGGGGGTTGGTCCCCTCTTCGTCCTGGTGGTCGGCCCGGCCTGGGTCGTCGTGCAACGACCGTGGACGGCCGAGTTGGGGGTGAGACTCTTCCTGACGATCGGCATCTGGCTGCTGATGTCGGAGGTTCTCGCCGCCCGGACAGAGCGGGCCAGGGTGAAGACGAAGCGTCTGATCGTCCAGGCCAACACCGATGTCCTGACCGGATTGGGGAGCCGCCTGCACCTCTCGGACCGGATCGAGAGGGTGGACGGTGCTTCCGGTTCGGCACTGCTCTTCATCGATCTGGACGGTTTCAAGGTGATCAACGAGACCTACGGCCATGCCGCCGGAGACGAGCTCCTGATTGCCGTGGGCAAACGTCTGCGATCAGCCCTTGGCCGAGGTGATCTGGCCGCTCGCCTGGGCGGAGACGAATTCGTGGCCCTCCTCGAAGGAAGCACGATGGGTGACGCCACAGCGCTGGCCCACACGTTGCTCTCCGCTCTGAGCGAACCATACGCGCTCAGCCGGGGACGCGTGGCGATCACGGCAAGCATCGGCATCGTCGAGGTCGTCCCGCCGGCCACCGCAGAATCCGTCCTGCGCGACGCGGATCGGGCGATGTCGGAGGCAAAATCGGCCGGCCGGAATCGGATTGCAATCTACGAAGGGTCCATGCACGACCGCATGGTGAGGCGCCTCGAACTCGAAACCGAGCTGAGAGATGCACTGGATCAGGATCAATTCGAGGTCCACTACCAGCCGGTCGTCCACTCGGCCACCAATGTCATCATCGGGGCAGAAGCGCTCTTGCGCTGGCGTCACCCGCAGCGCGGCCTGCTCACCCCGGAGTCGTTCCTTTCCGTCTCCGAGGAGATGGGTCTGATGGAGCCGCTCGGCGACTGGATCTTGCGCAGAGCCTGCATCCAGGCCAAGGAGTGGCAGATGATCGATCCGGCGCGAGCGTTTTCGATTGCCGTGAACCTTTCGGCTCCCGAAATGTTCTCAGCAGATCTCATCGGTCGGGTGGACAGGGCCCTCGGCGAGTCCGGGCTCCCGGGAAAGCTCTTGGTGCTGGAGATCACGGAACGGATCATGATGGCCGACACCCAACAAGCGAGACGCCAGCTGCAGGAACTTCGAAGGCTCGGGGTCCGAATCGCCATTGACGACTTCGGCACGGGCTACTCGTCACTGGCCTACCTCCGCGATCTACCCATCGATATCCTGAAGGTCGACAGGAGCTTCGTCGATCCGCTCGGCGCTGATCACCAGGCGCTGGCATTGCTCCGTGCCATCGTCGGCATTGCCAACGCACTCGATCTCGATGTGATCGTCGAAGGGGCGGAAACCGCCGCGCAGGTCGAGATCCTCGACCAACTGGGTTGCCATATCGTCCAAGGCTTCTACTACGGTCGGCCGACAAGCGCTCAGGAACTGGGCAATCGTCTGACCTGGCTCTCTTCAGGATTGAGCTCCCCGCACTAGCCTCCCCGCCCGCCCTCACCCCGATCGGACGATGATGTCCACCGCCTCGGGGATGGTCGCCACGGTGAAATCCGGGGAGCAGTCTCCCGGTTGCCACGCCCGGCCCCGGGCCATCCAGATGGTCTTCAGCCCGGCCCGGCGTCCGCCGACCATGTCAGCATCGGCGGAGTCCCCCACCATCCAACCGGCGAGAGGGACGCGGCAGGCGCGGGCAGCCGCTTCGAAGATCGCCACATCCGGCTTCCACGCGCCCACGACCGCTGAGATGCAGACGGCATCGACCTCGCCGGCGAGCCCGGCTGCTTCGATCTTCGCCCATTGGGTGGGAGGCCCGTTCGTGACGACCCCGACCTTGACGCCGTTCCCGCGCAGTGTTCTGATCGCGGCCAGGGTTTCGGGCTCGACCGAAAAGAAGGAGGGGTACTCGTCGTAATAGTTCTCCAGTAGGACGTCGACTCCTGTGGAGATGTCGAACGCCCGACGGAGGTCGGCGAGGAACTGCTCCCGGGGAGCAAGGCCATCCCCGTCCAATTGCCTGATCACTTCCACCGCATCCCGGTCCAGGCCGTGCGACTCGACGAACCGCCCGCTCCAGATCCGAAATGCCTTCTCCCGATCGAGAAGTGTGTTGTCCAGATCGAAGAGCGCCAGGTCGTCCATGGACACAGTATTGACGCCTCCGGGCCGGCAACGGGAATGAC
>JBEKIU010000125.1:0-12695 GCA_050011635.1 Acidimicrobiales bacterium | reverse complement strand
GGCCGCGTCTGCGTCGGTCCCTCGGCATCCCGTGGACGATAGTGCCCGCCGTCGGCGGCAGATCCTTGGCGCGACGGCCCTGTCAGCCGAGCTGGACAGGTCAGACGCACGGGAACGACCGGCGCCGGGAACGGCTCAGCGCATCAGGTCGGGTGCGACCTCCATGCCGGCCTTCCAGACCGTTTTGGCCACGATCTTCGAGAAGTCCGCACGGCTCGCGTATTTCGCACCGATCTCCCTCGTCTCCTCGAGCAGTCCCTCCGAGAGCGTGGTGGGGTTGAGGCCCAGCGCCAAGAAGCGCTCACGCGTCACATTGAGGTCGTTCTCCGCCGCCTCCTTGCGAGGGTTCGGGAGATGGGCGATCTCCACGCCGGTCAGCTCCGAGATGAGCTTGGCGAGCCCCTCGACCTGGTACGTCTCGGTGACCTGGTTGAACACGGAGACCTGCTCGCCTTTGGCCGGAGGGTTGTTGAGGGCGATCTCGATGCACCGCACCGTGTCGCGGATGTGGATGAAGGCCCTCGTCTGGCCGCCGGTGCCGTGCACCGTCAGCGGATGGCCGATCGCCGCCTGCATGATGAACCGGTTGAGCACGGTGCCGTAGTCGCCGTCGTAGTCGAAGCGGTTGATGAGGCGTTCGTCGATCACCGTCTCGGGGGTCTGGGTGCCCCAGACGATGCCCTGGTGGAGATCGGTGATCCGTACACCGTCGTTCTTCGCGTAGAAGGCGAAGAGGAGCTGATCGAGCGTCTTGGTCATGTGGTAGATGGAGCCCGGGTTGGCCGGGTGGAGGATCTCGCGCTCGAGCTGGCCGTCCGGGGTGGAGACCTGGACGGTGAGATAGCCCTCGGGGATCGGCGCCGAGCCCGACCAGCCGTAGCCGTAGACGCCCATGGTCCCGAGGTGGACCACCGCGATATCGAGCCCCGACTCGACGATGGCACAGAGCAGGTTGTGGGTGCCGGCGATGTTGTTGTCGACGGTGTAGCGCTTGGTCTTCGAGCTCCGCATCGAGTACGGGGCGGCCCGCTGCTCGGCGAAGTGGACGATGGCGTCGGGCCGGACGTCGAGGAGCAGCGTGACCAGCCGGTCGTACTCGTGGGCAAGGTCCAGATTGACGAAGTCGACGTCCTTGCCGGTGTGCTCCTTCCACACGGCCACCCGCTCGTGGATCGGGCGCACGGGGGTGAGGGATTCGACCTCGAGCTCGACGTCGATGAAACGACGGCTCAGATTGTCGATGATGGTCACGTCGTGGCCGGCCTGCGAGAGGTGCAGCGTCGTGGGCCAGCCGCAGAAGCCGTCGCCACCGAGAATGAGAACCTTCATGATGATCCTTCCTTCTGCGAAGACGCGACCCGACGAGCTCGGTCGGTGCGTTCGACATCGACGATCCTATGTGTTGTCATCAGAAGATCGAGGGAATGCGGGTCGATCCCGACGAGCCCCGGAACTGCCTGATCACCCACGTTCTCGGTGCTTCTGGGTGATGCGGGGCTGCCCGGGACCTGTTGGGCGGCGGAATCGGCCGACCGCGGACACGCCGTGGCGCCGTCTGTCCCACGGCGGCGCGGCTGACCATCAGGCATGGCCGTCACCGCGGAGTAACGGGACAAGCATTCCATTTCCCCCCCCTCGCTCCTGAACCTTACGCTCCGACAGCGCCAGTTCGCTCTTCCAGAGCAAGCCCTGACTGGTCACAAACGACCTGACCAGCACCCTTTTTACCATCGATCCGCCACTCTTTGCCTGTGAATATCCTTAGAGTTATGCGCCGATGGGCCGGATCGCCCGGGATGAACTGCAGGTCACCAGGGGAAATGTGCCTACCTCATCAAATTTGCTGAATTACGCGGAGTGATGATCACCGCGGGACGCCCCGTGCCGAATTTCTCTCGGACCTTCGCGCGTCGCCGGCCCGTCCGGTTCGTCGACCGACCCGGCCAGGCCCAGGAGATGCGGCCGCTCGAGTATCGGGATGCTCAGCTCCGGTGACTGGAGCGGCCGGGTCAGCGAATCGACCGGAACGGGATGCGGGAGCTCCTTCTCCCCCACGCCCACCACCCCCCGCTCGGCGAATCGCCGGGCGGTGACGAGGACCCGCCCTTCGAGCGAGCCGACGGCCTTGTTGTACGCGGCCACCGCGCTGTTGAGTCCTTTCCCGACCCCGGAGAAGTGGTCGCCCAGCACCGACAGTCGTTGGTAGAGCAGCGCCCCGTCACGCTGGATCTCGCGAGCATGTTCGGCCAGGGAGTCCTGCTGCCACCCGTACGCCACCGCCCGGAGGAGGGCGATGAGCGATGTGGGCGTGGCCAGCAGCACATGATTGGCCACGGCGTGCTCCATCAGACCGGGTTCGTGCTCCAGCGCGGCGGTCAGCAGCGGATCGCCGGGTATGAAGGCCACGACGAACTCCGGCGACGGATCCACCCGTTTCCAGTACTCCTTCTTCGAGAGGGAGTCGACGTGGGCCTTCATCTGGCGGCCGTGGCTGGCGAGATGGGTACGGCGCAGGATCTCGTCGTCGGCCTCGTTGGCATCCAGAAACGCCTGCATGGGGACCTTGGCGTCCACGGCCACGTTCTTGCCGCCCGGAAGGTGCACGACCATGTCGGGACGGAGACGGCCGCTGTCGGCGTCCGACGTCACCTGTTCGTCGAAGTCGCAGTGCTCGAGCATGCCCGCCATCTCCACGACCCGGCGAAGCTGCAGTTCGCCCCAGCGCCCACGGGTCTGGGGCGAACGCAGGGCCGAGACCAGGTTGCGGGTCTCCTTCTGCAATTGATCGTGGGACGTCGACAAGTGCTTCATCTGCTCGGTCAGGGTCGTGTAGGCACGTTGCCGTTCGACCTCGAGGCGCTGCATCCCCGCCTCGTATTTCCCCAATTGCTCACCGATGGGCTTGAGCAACTGCTCGATGGCCTCCTGGCGTTTGGCCAACTCTCCGTCCGCGGCCTGGCGGGTCTCGTTGAGCTTGGTGTCGGCGAGCTGGAGGAACTGCTCGTTGTTCTGCTGGAGGGCGAGCGTCGAGAGGCGGGCGAACTCCCCGGTCAACTGCTCGCGGGTCTCCGCGAAGCCGGCAGCCCGCTCCTCGGCCGCCTTGCGCTCGTGCTGGAGCTCCGAGCCGAGACGGGCGGCGTCGGCTCGAAGGGCGATCACCTGCTGGGCCTGCCGGCCCGCCTCCTCGCGTAGGCCCTCCAGGTCGGCGACCAGCGTCTGGTTCAGTTCCGACGCATCGGCCAGGCGGGCTTCTGCCGTTCTCGCCGCCGTGACCTGATCGGCGCGGACCAGCAGCCCCACCACCACGCCCAAGGGGATGCCGACAACGAGACCGACGATGACTCCGGTGATCATGACCTGTCCTCCTCGGGCCACCTGGGGGCAGACTGGCCCAGCACTGGCCAGCGTACCGATGGGGTGTGACGACCCGAGGGACCGCCACGGACCGGCCGGTAGGTCGGGCCGGCACAGGACCCGGCCGGACCCGGACCGACCGGCCCGGTCCCCTGGGGGACCTGGCCTCCCGTGTGCCACCATGGGGCCATGCATCGCGTGGTCATCGTCGGTGCCGGTTTCGCCGGGCTGTCTGCGGCGAGAGCGCTCGTCGGCAAGCCCGTCGAGGTGACGATCGTGGACCGGAGGAATTTCCACACCTTCCAGCCGCTCCTGTACGAGGTGGCCACGGCCGGCCTCGAATCGGGCGACGTGGCCTACCCCATCCGGGCCATCTTCGGCCGCGCCGGTAACGTGACCTTCCGGTTCGCCACGGCGACCGGTGTCGACTGGGAGAACCGGCACGTCACCCTGGACGACGGCGAACCCGTCCCGTTCGACTCGCTCATCGTGGCCAGCGGAGCCACGGCCAAGTTCTTCGGGATCCCCGGGGCCGGTGAGTTCAGCTTCCCGCTGTACACCCTCACCGACGCCCGCAGGCTCCGTGACCACGTACTGCGCCAGCTCGAGCAGGCGGACGCCGATCCGACGCTGGTGCCCGACGGCGCGCTCACCTTCGTGGTCGTGGGCGGTGGCCCCACCGGGGTGGAGGTGGCCGGTGCGCTGGCCGAATTGCTCGACGTGGCGGTCCGTCACGACGGCTTCCGGTTCAAGCGGAACGCGGCCCGGATCATCATGATCGACGGGCTGGATCGACTGTTGACCGCGTTCAAGCCGGCCGCCTCGGCGTATACGGCCGACACGCTCGCAGGCCGCGGTGTCGAGCTGCGCCTCGGCCGCATGGTCCGATCGGTCACCAGCTCGTACGTCGAGCTCGACCAGGGTGACCGGATCGCCACGCGGACGGTCGTCTGGGCCGGCGGGGTCACGGTGGATGGCACGGTCGCCTCACGGATGGGGGCGCCGACTGGGACCAACGGCCGGCTGGTGGTCGATTCCGACCTCTTGTTGGTGGGCCGCTCCGACGCCTATGCCATCGGCGACGCCGCCGCCGTGCCGTGGGGTCCGAGACCCGGTGATGCCGGACGGGTCTGCCCGCAGCTGGCCCAGGTGGCCATCCAGTCGGGAGCCCATGCCGCGCAGCACATCATCAACCGGATCGAGGGTCGTCCGACGAAGGCGTTCCACTACCACGACAAGGGCATCATGGCCACCATCGGTCGCCGGGCCGCCATCACCGAGTTCCCCAGCGGGGTGCTGGTCAAGGGGACGCTCGGTTGGCTGTCATGGTTGAGCCTGCACCTCGTCTATCTGGTCGGCTTCCGCAACAAGCTCATCGTGCTCGTCAACTGGTCGTGGCGGTACCTGTCGTGGGGATCCGGACCCCGGGTCATCGTGGACGACGACCTCGAGCTCAAAGAGGTCGAGACCGGGAAGCGACCGGGATCGGCCCTGCCCGGGTCACCCGGCTGACCACCGGTCGTGGGCAGGGGTACGGTGATCGGTGTGGACGACACCCTCGAACAGATCGACCGGAAGGTGCTCCAGCTGTTCGCCCTGGTGGGCGAGTCGGTGTCTGGGGCCACGGATGCCCTCCTGTCCGGAGACCGAGAAGCGGCCAAGGCGCTCGCCGACCGCGACGAGGTGGTGGACACCCTCTACCACGACATCGAGCACCTCACCCTCGAACAGCTCACGGTGGCCGGCATCACCTCGCCCTCGGACCTTCGGTTCCTGGTCACCGTCATCAGGATGCTCCCGGACCTCGAACGGAACGGCGACCTGGCCGAGCATGTGGCCCGGCGGGCCGCCCGTGGGCTGGGTGGGGAGCTGTCCGCCAGGAGCCGGGGGCTGGTGGAGCGCATGGGCGAGGTGGCCATTCACATGTGGCGGGCCACCACCGATGCCTACGCCGAACGCCAGCCGATGGCCGCGTCGGTGGTGGACACCCTCGACGACGAGATGGACGACCTGCACGTCAGCCTCACGGTGGAGGTGGTGGCTGGGACCATGCCGCTCCCCGTGGCGGTGGAGCTGGCCATGGTGGCCCGCTTCTACGAGCGGTTCGGCGACCACGCGGTCAACCTGGCCAAGCGAGTCAGCGTGCTGGCTCCGACCACCGGCGCCACCCTGTGACCGGCACCACCGGCTGAGGCGAGGGCCCGGTTCCGATCCGGCCCGCCCCGACGGGCCGGCTCATCCCACCGTGCCCAGTGACACCAGCTCCTCGGCGATCTGGACGGCGTTGAGGGCCGCCCCTTTGCGCAGGTTGTCGCCGCTCATGAAGAGGGCCAACCGGTTGCCCCTACCGTCGGCCCGGCGGATGCGGCCCACCAGCGTGGGGTCCCTCCCCGCGGCGTGCAGCGGCGTGGGCACCTCGGCCAGCTCGACACCGGGTGCCCCGGTGAGCAGCGCGATCGCCTGCTCGGGACTCAGGTCGCGGGCGAACTCGGCCACGATGGCGTGAGAGTGGCCCGTGAACACGGGCACCCGGACGCAGGTGCAGGTGACAGCCAGATCGGGGATGGCAAGGATCTTCCGGCTCTCGTTGCCGAACTTCTGCTCTTCGCTGGACTCGTTCGAGCCGTCCTCGACCAGGTGGCCGGCCATCGGGATCACGTTGTGGGCGATGACGTCGGGAAAGACGTCGGCGGCGGGGAACCCCACCGCCCCACCGTCGAAGGTGAGGGCGGCGGCACTGTCGACGGACTTGATCAGCTGCTCCTCGAGCTCCGCCACCCCGGCCAGACCGGCGCCGGAAACCGCCTGATAGGTGGCCACGATGATCCGTTCCAGACCGGCTGCGTCGTGGAGGGGCTTGAGAACAGGCATGGCCACCATGGTCGTGCAGTTGGGGTTGGCCACAATGCCCTTGCCGATCGACACCAGCGCGGCGCTGTTGACCTCGGGAACCACCAGCGGGACCTCCGGATCCATCCGCCACGCCGACGAGTTGTCGACGACGACAGCGCCCCCGGCGACGAACCTCGGAGCCAATTGCGCGGAGGCCCCGGCCCCGATGGAGAACAGGGCGAGATCAAGGCCATCCACGTCTGCGGTGGCCGCGTCCTCGACGACGACGTCTCGGCCCCGGAAGGGAATCGGCCGCCCGGCGGACCGGGACGAGGCGAACAGCCTGAGGTCGTCGAGCGGGAACCCCCGCTCATCGAGGATGGCCAGCATGACGGTTCCGACCTGACCGGTTGCTCCGACGACGGCCACACGCATGGTGCCCATTCTACGGGCCCGGCGTCACGCCGTCGGACAACGCCGATCCGGCCGGGCCGAGCGGCCGGCCCTCAGGCCAGCTCGAACGCAGCGTGCAGAGCCCGCACCGCCTCTTCGGCCGCGTCGGCCCGGATCATGCACGAGATCCGGATCGACGAGGTGGAGATCATCTCGATGTTGATCCCGGCGGAGGCCAGAGTCTCGAAGGTGAGAGCGGTCACCCCGGGATGGGTCTTCATCCCGGCCCCCACCAGCGACACCCGGGCCACGTCGGAGTCGCCGGTGACGCCGGTGGCCCCGAGCTCGGGGACGAGTTCCTCACAGACCTCGGTGCTCACGGCCAGGTCGTAGCCGGGCACGGTGAAGGAGATGTCGGTGGTCCCGTGCAACGAGGTGTTCTGCACGATCATGTCCACGTTGACGTGGCGGTCGGCCAGGCCCCTGAACAGGCGGGCGGCCAGACCCGGGCGGTCGGGCACGCCGATGACCGTCACCTTGGCCTCGGTCACGTCGTGGGTGACGGCGGTGACGATTGCCTGCTCCATGGTTTCATCCTCCTCGACGACCCAGGTTCCGGGCTCCCACGTGAAGCTCGAACGTACATGGAGCGGCACACCGTGGTTGCGGGCGAACTCCACCGAGCGAAGATTGAGCACCCGGCCCCCGGTGGCGGCGATCTCCAGCATCTCCTCGTAGCTGACCCGGGCCAGCTTCCGGGCCTCGGGCTCGATGCGGGGATCGGTACTGAACACTCCGGACACATCGGTGTAGATCTCGCACACGTCGGCCGAGAGGGCGGCGGCCAGCGCCACCGCCGTGGTGTCCGAGCCGCCGCGACCGAGGGTGGTCACATCCCGCTCGACCGACATGCCCTGGAATCCGGCCACAACCGGGACGCCGCCACCGTCCAGCGTGGCCCGGAGCCGGTCTGCTCTGACATCGACGATCTTGGCCCGGGTGTGGACGGCATCGGTGATGATGCCGGCCTGGCTGCCGGTGAACGAGGTGGCTTCCACCCCCAAGCCGGCCAAGGCCATGCACAGCAGGGACATGGAGATGCGCTCGCCCGAGCTCAGGAGCATGTCCACCTCGCGCATCGGCTGCACGGTACTGACGTCGGAAGCCAGCCTGATCAGCTGGTCCGTGGTGTGACCCATGGCACTGACCACCACCACCACATCGTCACCCGAACGCCGGGTCCGGGCGACGTGGTCGGCGACGGCGCGGATGCGTTCGGCGTCGGCGACCGAGGTCCCGCCAAACTTCTGTACCACCAGCGACATGGGGCCCAAGGCTACAGGGACGGCCGCGGACCTCTGTCGAGGCAAACGCTGGCGACACCTTTGGCGGGCGTCGGAGCGGCTACCCTGATCCCCCGTGTCCACCGAGAAGCGCCAGCGCCAGAAAGCCGGCCGGCAGGCCCGCCTGGCCGCTCAGCAGAAACAGCAAAAGCGGAGGCAGACGCTGCGGCGCACCATCACCGTCATCATCGTGGCCGCCGTCGTGTTCGGGATCTCCTACGCCATCTTCAAGCCGGGGAAGAAGGCGGCGACCGCTACCACCACCACGACGTCGACCGTCCCCGTGTCGGCGGCACAGACCGCCGCCGACACGGTCTCCAAGGCCGCCGGGTGCCCGTCCAGCCCCACAGCCAAGTTGCCGAACCCGCAATGGAAGTCGCCACCCCCGATGACGATCGACCCCGACAAGACCTACACGGCGACCATCAAGACCGATCTCGGGACGATCACGGCCTCGCTGGATGCCAAGACGGCGCCGAATGCCGTCAATGACTTCGTCTTCCTGGCCGACCAGAAGTACTACAACTGCCTCACCTTCCACCGGGTCATCCCCTCCTTCATGGACCAGACCGGCGACCCCACCGGCACCGGCACCGGCGGGGTCGGCTACACCGTGCAGGGTGAGGTCCCGGCCACCGCGAATCCCCAGTACCCGCTCGGAGCGCTGGCCATGGCCAAGACGTCAGCGGCCACCAACGGGACGTCGAGCAACCAGTTCTTCATCGTGGCCGGCAGCGAGGGCGAGTCGCTGCCACCCGACTATGCGCTGTTCGGACAGGTCACATCCGGGCAGGATGTGGTGGACCGGATCAACGCCGACGGCGATGCCAGCGACGACGGCACGCCGCCCAAAGTCATCCATCGCATGCTCTCGGTGACGGTCACCTCGTCCTAGATCCGCCGGCACCCCGAGCGCCGACAACACACCCAGCCCACACACGACCCGAGGAGAAGGTGCCATGGCCCCAGAGATTCCAGCCGCGGACGGATCGAGTCCGAAGACCCAGCGTTTCGACGCACCGCCACCCATGATCATCGACCCGGCCAAGCGGTACACCGCCGAGGTGGTGACGTCCAAGGGGACGATGGCCATCGCCCTCGATGCCAACGCCGCGCCGAACACCGTCAACAACTTCGTCTTCCTGGCCCGGTGGCACTACTACGACGGCATCGTCTTCCACCGGATCATCCCCGGGTTCATGCTGCAGGGCGGGGATCCGGAAGGGTCGGGCCGCGGCGGACCCGGCTACCGGTTCAACGACGAGCTCCCGGCGCCCGGACGGTACGAGATCGGCTCACTGGCCATGGCCAACGCCGGTCCCAACACCAACGGCAGCCAGTTCTTCATCGTCAGCGGTCCGGACGGCACGGGCCTGCCGCCCAACTACTCCCTCTTCGGAAAAGTCGTCAAGGGCCTCGACGTGGTCGAGGCCATCGAGTCGGTGGGCAGCCGGTCGGGGAAACCGTCGGAGAACGTCGTCATCGAGTCGGTGGTCATCACCGAGGCCGACTGACCGGCGTCAAGCCGGGAGCGCGCCGAGACCTGCGTCGGCCCGGGCACCGTCGAGGAAGACGGCCACCTCACCGACCCCGGCGGAACGCCACCGACCCCCCGGCTCGCGGATCAGGGCGGTCCGTTCGGGGATACCCGCCACCGGTGTGCCGACGGGTGCCAGCTGCACCGACCGGTGGAGTTTCTCGCCGTGCTCGTCCTCATGGGCATCGCCGAAGTGGGGAACCACCGCCAGGCCGCTCAACAGGCCGAGCCCGATGGTCAGTCCGCCGCCCCGGGCATCGACCATCGGATCGGTGAGGGCCATCGCCGCCCCCGAAGAGCCGACCACGACGGCACCGTCCTGCCAGGCCAGAAGCAGTGCTTCCCACAGCTTCGAGTTCTTCAGCACACTCCGGAGATGCATGGGCGAGCTGCCGCTCAGGTAGATCAACCGGGCGCTCCTCATCACCGCGGCCGCGCCGCTGTCTTCGGCGTCGGCCCGGGAGAGGACCATCAACCCCTCGACCCGGCCCCCGAGCGGCGCGAACCACTCGCCGGCCTCCACTACCAGACGTTCGGGATGCTCGTAGGCCGCAGCGGTGGGAAGCACCAGCACCTCGTCCGATCCGGAAGCGGCCAGGAACTCGGCGTCGAACGAGCACCCGGTGCGCCATTCGCCGCCGCCGACCAGAGCCAGGATCCCGCGGGTGTCGTCCATTGGTGCAACTGTAGAGGTCGGGATCGGCGCGGCGCGTACCGGTCGAGGCCGTCGAGCAGGGCGGCCCGCTCGCCCGTCCCGGTACCCGCCGGCGGCACCGCACCCTCCGGGCTCGGGGACGGCGGATCCGGGAGGATTCCGATCCGCCGGAACGCGCCGCGGCCACCAGCACTAGCATCCTCCCCCATGTCAATCGCTCGCGTGGGAATTGTCGGTTCGGGGATCATGGGGTCGGGCATCGCCGAGACGGCTGCCGTCAACGGCTTCGAGGTGGTGCTCCGGTCGCGCAGCCAATCGACGGCCGATGCCACCATCGCCGCGCTGGAGAAGTCGCTCAACCGCCAGGTCGACAAGGGCAAGTTGACCGCAGGCGACCGCGACGACGCGCTGGGCCGGGTGACGGGCACCTCCGACCTGGCCGCCCTCCATGACGTCGATCTGGTCATCGAGTCGGTGGTCGAGGACCTGGCCGTCAAGAAGGAGCTCTTCAACGAGCTGGACCGGATCACCACCGACAGCGCCATCCTGGCCACCAACACCTCCACGCTCCCGGTGATCGAGCTGGCCATGCAGACGGGCCGGCCCGAGAAGGTGTGTGGCGTCCACTTCTTCAACCCGGCGCCGATGATGGCCCTGGTGGAGCTGGTCCGGCCGCTCACGGCGTCGGACGAGACCCTGGCCTCGGCCCGGCAGTTCGCCGAGGCCTGCGGCAAGACCCCGGTCGAGGTCAAGGACCAGGCCGGATTCATCGTCAACGCCCTGCTGTTCCCGTATCTGAACAACGCGGTCAGGCTCTATGAGCAGGGGGTGGCATCGATCGCCGACATCGATACGGCCATGAAGGGAGGGTGCGGATTCCCGATGGGCCCCTTCGCCCTGCTGGACCTGGTCGGACTGGACACCTCCTTGGCCATTCTGGACGCCCTGTACGACGAATTCCGCGATCCGAACTACGCGGCCATGCCCCTCCTGCGCCGGATGGTGGCCGCCGAGCAGCTGGGTCGCAAGTCGGGCCAGGGCTTCCTCGACTATCGGAAGTAGCCTGGATCGTGTGGGCGGCTCACCCAAACGAGAGCGTGTTCTAGTGCATTTTTCCGGACGGCGATCCGGGGCAACAATGGGGAGATGAGCGACGTGGAACCAGAGGAAGGGCGGGCGGACCCGACCGGAGACCCATCGATCTCGACCACAACCCGGGACCATCCGTGGGTCATGCGCACCTACTCGGGCCATTCGACGGCCAAGGCGTCGAACGAGCTCTACCGGACCAATCTGGCCAAGGGCCAGACGGGTCTCTCGATCGCCTTCGACCTCCCCACCCAGATCGGCTACGACCCCGATGCGCCACAGGCTGCGGGCGAGGTCGGCAAAGTGGGTGTCCCCGTCGCCCATCTGGGACACATGGCCCAGCTGCTGGACAAGATCCCCGTCGACTCGATGAACACGTCGATGACCATCAACGCCACCGCGGCCTGGCTGCTCGGCCTCTATATCGCCAACGCCGAGGACCACGGCGTGGACCCGGCCGTGCTGTCGGGAACCACCCAGAACGACATCGTGAAGGAATACCTGTCCCGGGGGACCTACATCTTCCCCCCGCTGCCCAGCCTCCGGCTGACCGTCGACACCATCGCCTATACGGTGCGCCACGTTCCCAAGTGGAACCCGATCAACGTCTGCAGCTATCACCTCCAAGAGGCCGGAGCCACCCCGTCCCAGGAGGTCGCCTACGCGCTGGCCACCGCCATCGGGGTCCTCGACGCGGTACGCGACTCCGGGCAGATCCCCGACGAGGAGTTCCCCTCGGTGGTCGGCCGCATCTCCTTTTTCGTCAACGCCGGGGTCCGCTTCGTCGAGGAGACCTGCAAGATGCGCTCCTTCACCGACCTGTGGGAGCGGGTGTGCAGCGAACGGTACGGGGTCACCGATCCCAAGCTCAGGAGATTTCGCTACGGCGTGCAGGTGAACTCGCTGGGGCTGACCGAGGCCCAGCCTGAGAACAACGTGCCCCGCATCGTCCTCGAGTCCCTGGGTGTGACCCTGTCCAAACGGGCCCGGGCCCGGGCGCTCCAGCTTCCGGCGTGGAACGAGGCGCTCGGGCTCCCCCGCCCCTGGGACCAGCAATGGTCGCTCCGCATCCAGCAGATCCTCGCCTTCGAATCGGATCTCCTCGAATACGGCGACATCTTCGACGGTTCCGTGGTCATCGAGAAGAAGACGGCCGAGGTGGCCGAGTCCTCATGGGCCGAGCTCGAGAACGTGCTCGGGCTCGGAGGGGCGTTCGAGGCCATCGACGAGTTGAAGGCGCGTCTGGTCGGGAGCCAGGCGGATCGGATCCGGCGCATCGAGACCGGTGACCTGCAGGTGATCGGGGTCAATTGCTTCACCGAGACGGCCGAATCGCCCCTCGAGCCCGACGGGCAGGTTGGCGGCGGCTCGATCCTGAGAGTCGATCCGGCGGTCGAGTCCGAGTTGCGGGCCGACGTGGAGGCATGGCGGTCCAGCCGCAGCGCAGCCCCGGTGCAGCGCGCCCTCGACGAGCTGAAGCGGGCGGCGGAGG
>JBEKIU010000124.1:0-12774 GCA_050011635.1 Acidimicrobiales bacterium | reverse complement strand
GGTCGACGGCCAGGCCTCTTCCACGATGCCGTCGACGTCGGGGGCCCCGTCCGACAAGGACCGCACCACCTCGTTGCGCACGTACCGGGTGCGGGGCTGCAGCTCGGCCGAGACCGGCGACTGGGTGCCGTGCCAGCGGGTGATCCACTGGCGGTAGCCGAGGCCCTCCGGGCGGTGGATGAGGGCCACCGTCAGCACCCCGGGCGACCGGTCCCCGTCCGGCCAGTCACGGGGCGATCCGTGGGCGGTGGTGCCGTAGTCGTCGTAGAGGGACTCGACGACCAGATAGGCGGCGGTTCGGAGGCCGAGCTCGCCTACGGCCGCGTCGACGTCGCCCCGGCGTTGGTAGTTGTCCAGCCACACCGACACCTGGGCCACGTGGGGGTCCTCGCCTTCGGGCGGCGGGGCCGGCGACGGTGCCGCGGCGGCGTCGGCGTCGTGGACGTTGATGCCGAGGCCGCGGACCCCCGAGGCCAGCAGACGCGGCGAGGTCTCACCCAGGAGGCGGTCCCGCAGCGCATCGCCCGACCCGGCGGCGTCGTCGCCCCACAACAGGTAGATCACCTTCTCCATCCGGACCCGTCCGTCGGTTCAGTCGGCGGAAGGCGGCGCCGGCACCCGGCAGGCGCCGTCGATGTCGAAGACCTGGTTGAACCGGCCCAGCGCCAGCCACGACCCCACGCACAGGGCCAGGTCGACCAGCTCGTCGTCGGTGAAGTGCCGGTGGAGGCGGGCCCAGAACCCGTCATCCATGCGCAGGTGGTCGGTGGCGTACCGCTCGGCGAACTCCGCGCTCAGTCGCTCCCGCTCGTCGAGGCCCTCCCAGTTGCGCAGGGCACCGACCGCTTCGTAGAAGGACTCGGGGATCTCATCGGGATCCGCCGACCGGCTCGGGACGTCCCGTGCCGTCCGCCATTCGACGCAGATGTTGCACTGGTTGATCCGGGCCATGGTGATCCGGGCCGCTTCGAACTCGCGGAGGGACAGCGAGGACTTCTCGTACACGGCACTGCTGTAGGCCCCGGCGGCCGCGGTCAGCGGCGGTGCCAGCTCGGTCCACACATACATCAGCGGGTCCTTCTCCGCGGGAACGGTCACGCGTGGCATCAGGCCGCTACTCCCATCCGGTGTCGAACGGTCCGGGGCCCCCGGACCGGGATGTGCCGCTCACAGAGCGCTTGCGGTGACCGGCAGGCGGCGGACGATCCTCCCGGCCAGGCCGGTGATGAAGGGGAACCACTGGCGATCGCCATTGAGCCACAGCCAGAGCTCGCGGCGATCGGCGATGACCGCGTCGACGAACTCTTCGCGCCCCATCCCTCCGGGCTCGAGCGCCGGCCGCCACCAGCCCCACAGCCACAGCCCGATGCAGATCTCGTCGCTGAACCCGTCCCGCCAGTTCTTCCCCTCGAGCAGTGCATCCCTCAGCCCGACCTTGATGGCAACAGGCTCCTCGGGCAGCTCCAGCTTCGGGGCGCCCTCCACTTCGAACACCGTCATGAGGGCCACCATACCCATCTCGGGGGGATTGCGCCCCAATTTTTCGCCCCCGGGGGAAGCTCCTGGTCAGGAGGTCGCGCCGCGGAAAAATGAGCACGGAGAGTGACCGGGGCGCGCGGTCAGCGGTCGGCCACCACCGGGGCCCGGTCGGTGCCCTCGTACGACGAGACGTGCTCGGCATAGTCGATGAACAGCGGGGCGTCGGGATCGAACGTGCGGCGCAGGCTGTCGGTGGCCACCCGCTTGTCGAACGAGTCCAGCTTGACCAGCGCCCCGGGGTTGTCCAGTTCGCGGAGGTCGAGCCGGCCCCTGGCATTGTCGAGGGCACGACGGCCCCGTTCGCTGCGCACGAGCACGCTGCTCCAGCCGTCCATGGCGCCCACACTCCCCACCGACAGGTCGGCACTCCGGCCGAGGAAGTCGGCGCACTCGTCACATCCCTTGAGGGCGGCGCCGTGGAAGTTCTTGATGGGCTCGTCGATGGCGACTTCCCCGTCGCGGTACTCCACGATCATCCGGCCCCGGATGACGTCGACCTTGCTCACCCGCTCGATCTCGATGCCGCGGTCCTCCTGGAGCAGCTGCAGCATCAATCCCTGGTAGTCGAAGCTCTTGGTGCAGAGCAACGCGATGGTGAGGACCACCGAATCGATCCGGTGGGCACCGGTCGGCCACCGCCTCGACTGCATGGCCCGGATCCCCTGGATCTCACACGGCGTGCCCACGACGGCGATGCGCGGCTTGGCCGGCAGGTCGTACTTCGAGAGGTCCAGCTCGGCCAGGGCCATGGTCTGGTTGTAGTAGCTGCCGGCCGAGTCGATGATCTCCTTGGCCGTGGTGGCGAGGAACGCCACCCCCTTCCACGGTTCGTCGGGATCGTCGCTCGGCCTGGTGACCAGCGCGCCGTCGATCTCCCCGCCGGCCAGGGCGGCGATCAGCAGCGCGGTCACCACCCCACCGTCCTGGACGTCGTCGGAGCGCGCACCGGCGCGGGCCGAGTAGGCATCGAGCACGGCACCGAGGCCGTCCCCGGGCGGCCCGCCGGTGATCTTCCAGTAGTTGTCGGCGGCATCCGCCCGCACCACGGCGCCCCCGCCGAACTGCTCGTCCGCCGCACCCGCGTCGGCGGTCGACGGCGGCCACAGGGCCTCGTAGCGCAGCCCACCCCGGGGGCAGAAATCCCAGCACAGGGAGCAGCCGGTGCACATCTTGACCAGCTCGGGCAGGTCGGTGTCCTCGTCGATGCCGATCGAGTTGGAAGGGCAGGCGGCGACACAGGTGCCGCACTGGATGCAACGGCCGGCGTCGATGACACCCGCCTGCAGCTCCCAGAACCACGTCTTGCCCGGCGGTTCGGCGATCCCGTTCATCTCCTCGCGAATCCGGTAGGCCTTCATCCCACGGGCTCCTTCGGCTTGGTGGTGAGCGTGACGGGCGTGCCCGTGCCTTCCTCGGCGAGCGTGCGGCGCAGGTCGTCGTTGGATGTCCGGCGCGCCCAGCTGTAGAAGGGTTCGTCCGCCCGGCGCTCCTGCTGGTAGCGGCGGACGACGCGCAACAGGGCGTCGGGGACGTCGTTGACCGGACGGGCGTGCTCGATCCAGTCGATGAAACCGGACCCGGCCCCGAGGGAACCGCCCATGCCGATGTCGACGGCCTCGGCCAGGTGGTTCCCGACGTGGGCGACCTCGCCCCGGAACCCGATGTCGGCGATCTGGGGCTGGGCGCAGCTGGCCGAGCAGCCCGAGAAGTGCATGCGGATGACCCCGGCGTCCTCCTTGGGCCCGGAGCGCCCGCCGGGCGTGGGCACGGCGCCGACCGGCTCGCCGGCCAGCTGCTGGTCGAGGAACCGGGCCCACTTGACGGCCCGCTCCTTGGTCTCGACGATGGCGTACCGGCAGAACTCCGACCCCGTGCAGGCCACCACCCCGCGCGAGAAGGGACCCGGATAGGGCGAGTATTTCTGCAGCAGGTCTTCGGAGAGCATGTCGTCGATACGGTCCTCGGGGACGCCGGTGAAGGTGATGTTCTGATCGGTCCCGATGCGCACCGTTCCGTCGCCGTAGGCCTCGGACAGACGGGCCGCCTCCACCAGCTCGAGACCGTTCATTCTTCCCACCGGCACCGAGCAGCCGACGTAGAAGAGACCGTCACCCTTCTGGGGATGGACGCCCACGTGGTCGCCCCGGTAGCGGCGGGTCAGGTCCTCGCCGGCCGCCACCAGCTCGAAGCGGGCCCGGGCGGCGAGCTGCTCGCGGAAGCCCTCGGGCCCGAGCTCTTCGACCAGATAGCGCATGCGGGCCAGGCCCCGGTTCTCCCGGTTGCCGAGCTCCCCGAAGGTCTGGGCGATGGCCCGGGTGACCTCGACGGCCTGGTCCTGGCGGACGAAGACGTCGATGTCCGAGGCCATGCGCTCGCCGTCGGACAGGCCGCCGCCCACCAGCAGGTTGAAGCCGAGGGTGCCGTCACCGGACCGGGCCGGCCACAGGCCGATGTCGTTGATCTCCGCCTGGGCGCAGTCCTCCACGCACCCGGTGACCGAGATCTTGAATTTCCGGGGCAGGTTGGCGTACTCACGATTGCCGGTGAAGAAGGCGGACACGGCCTCGGCCACCGGACGGCCGTCGAAGGCCTCGTGGGCGTCGACCCCCGAGACCGGGCAACTCAACACATTGCGGGCCGAGTCGCCACAGGCCTGCACGGTGGTCAGGCCGACGGCCGCGAACCGGCGCCAGATGCGGGGGATGTCCTCGATGCGCAGCCAGTGGATCTGCACGGTCTGCCGGGTGGTCAGGTCGGCGTAGCGGGACCCGAAGACGCGGCTCTCGGTGCCGTCGGGGCCCTCGCCGAAGGCATCGGCCACCACGCCGATCTCACGGATCTGTGGGGCGGTCAGGTAGCCCCCGGGGATCTTGACCCGCATCATGAAGGCGTCGCCGCCCTGCTTCTGCGGGTAGATGCCGGCCCACTTGAGCCGCTCCACCTCACCGGGCACCTTGGCGATGCCGGCCGGCCCCTCCTTGGAGTAGGTGTCGATGATGGCGTCGGCGATCTCCAGGGGATGGCGCTCGAGCTTCCACTGCTCGATCTCGTTGAGCTCACCCTTGGTGCGATACGGGTTCACGAAGGGCATCGGCCGATCGATCCCGCGGAAGTTCAGGCCGTAGAGCTCGTCCCGGTCCTTGGTCATGTCAGAGCGTCCCGGTCCTTGGTCATGTCAGAGATGCAATCCGCACTCGACCTTGTCCGAGTCGGACCAGCGACCGGCGCGCGGGTCCTCGCCCTCGCCCACCGGACGGGTGGTGGGGGCGCAGCCGATGGAGAGATAGCCCTGGGCCAGCAACGGATGGGCGGGGATGCCGTGGTCGGCTCCGTATCCGACGATGTCGTGTTCGGTCCAGGTGGCCAGCGGGTTGATCTTGACCAGACCCCAGTTGTCGTCGTAGGAGACGATGGGCGCCGACCGGCGGGTCCAGGCGTCGACCCGCTTCAGCCCGGTCATCCAGGCTTCCTTGCCGGCCAGGGCCTCCTTGAGGGGACGCACCTTGCGGAACTCGCAGCACTGGGCGGTGCCGCAGGGCCACTGCTCGGCCCCCGCCACCGGCTTGGTCACGGTCAGGTTGAGGTCGTAGCGCGAACGGATGGCCTCGACGTACTCGAGCGTCTCGGGAAAGTGGGACCCGGTGTCGAGGAACACCACCTCGATGGCGGGATCGACCTTCACCGCGATGTCGATGAGGACGGCCTCCTGAAACGACGAGGCCATGGCCAACTTGGCCCCGAAGCGCTCGACGGCCCAGGCGACGACCGCACCCGCCGGTTCGGACTCGAAGGCGACGGACTTCTCGTCCATCTCCTCCCGCAACTGCGTCAGTTCTGATTTGCTGGCCAGCATGCTCACATCCACAACCCTCTCTTCTCACGTCCCCTAGAGCAGTGTGTGAGCGACTCGACCCACGTTCCCCAAACCGCTGCTCAAAACCCTGCCAATCTCAAAACTCTGCCAATTCAGTCAACAATCACTACAGGAGAACCGGAACCGCACCATTTCCATTCCACGGCCCGTCGCTCCAGTGGCCACACCATGAAGATGGTCCACGTCCCAGGGCACCGAACCGCCTGGTCGAGGCCTTGTCAGGCCCCTCCCCTGCAGCACCGATCCCTTACCCTAGATCATACATGACTAATCAGATCAAGTTTTAGAACAATCCCGGTCAATCAGGTAGGCAATGGGCCTGACCCGCGGTGCCCCCCTCGTGGCCGGCAACGGGCCGCCCCCTCCCGGCCCCACCGGTGGCAGGCTGGCAGCGAACCAGGGCCCCCACCCCACCACTCCCACCATTCTCGTCCACACCCGGCCGCTCCCACCACCCTCATTCTCACCACGCCCATGGCCACCGACCCCCCGCCCCTATGACCACTCAACCCCTGCACTCATGACCACCCAACCCCCGCACTCAGACCCAGCCCCCGGCTACCCGGTGATCCTCGACGTGGCCGGGCGCCGCTGCCTGGTGGTGGGGGGCGGCCCGGTGGCCGCCCGCCGGGCCCGAGGCCTGGTCGCTTCCGGGGCCCGGGTCACCGTCGTCGCCCCCGAGGTGGTGGAGGCCATCGACCGGCTGGCCGCCCCCTCCCCTCCCGCCGCCGGTGCTGTCCCCTCCCCTCCCGCCGCCGGCGCCGGCGTCGGCCCCGGCACGCTGGAGATCGCCCACCGCCCCTACGAGGCAGGGGAGGCTGCCCGCTATCACCTGGTGGTCACGGCCACCGGGGTCCCCGGCGTGGACCGGGCCGTGGTGACCGACGCCACCGCCGCCGGCGTCCCCGTCAACAGCGCCGACCGGGACGCGCCCGGCACGGTGCAACTTCCCGCCGTCCACCGCGACGGACCCGTCGTCGTGGCCGTGTCCACGGGAGGGGCCAGCCCGGCCCTGGCCCGGTGGCTGCGGGACCGGATCGCAGGGTCCCTGCCGTCGTATGTGACCGTGCTCTGTGATCTGCTCGACGAGGCGCGCACCGCCATCCGGACGGCGGGACGCACCACCGACTCGGTCGACTGGGAGGCCGTCATCTCCGACCTGGTCGTGCCGCTGGTCGAATCCGGGCGGATCGACGAGGCGCGGTCCGAGCTGCTGGCGCGGTGCCGTCCGACCGGCGACGACGGATCGACCGGATCTCGATAGGGTGGGCGCCATGCACCCCTCCAGCGTGCTCGGCCTCGATGAGATCGACCTCTCCGACCTGTCCTTCTGGGAGCGCCCGTGGTCGGAGCGGGAGGGTGCGTTCCAGTTGCTGCGCCGCCAGCGCCCGCTGGCCTTCTTCGAGGAGCCCGACCTCAGCGAGGCATCGGCGCTGGCCCCGCCGCGGGGACCCGGGTACCGGGCGGTGACCCGTCATGCCGACGTGGTCGAGATCAGCCGGCACCCGGAGATCTACTGCTCCGGCAAGGGGGCGGTGAGCATCCCGGACCTCCCGCCGGAGATGATCGAGTACTTCGCCGGCATGATCTCCACCGACAACCCGCGCCACGCCCGACTCCGCCGGATCGTGTCGGCCGCATTCAACCCGCGTCGGATCAAGTCCATCGAGGACACCATCGAGGAGGTGGCCGACCGGGTCATCGAGCGCGCCTCGGGCCTCGGCGAGTGCGACTTCGCCGTGGACATCTCCTCCCCCTTCCCCCTCGAGATCATCTGCGACATGATGGGCGTGCCCCCGTCCGAGTACGCCACCGTGCTCCGCTGCTCCAACATCATTCTCAGCGGCGGCGATCCCGAGTACGTCCCCGAAGGGTCCGATCCGGTGCTCGCCTTCATCACCGCCGGCCAGGAGCTCACCGACCTGATGAACGAGATCGGCGCCCATCGGGTCGACCACCCGGCCGACGACCTCGCCACCGCGCTCATCACCACCAACATCGACGGCGAGGCCCTGACCGCGGGCGAGCTGGCGTCCTTTTTCGTCCTGTTGCTCACCGCCGGCAACGAGACCACCCGCAACGCCATCACCCACGGCCTGCTGGCCCTGACCGAGCACCCCGACCAGCGGGCCCTGTGGCAGTCCGATCCCGACACCATCGGGGCCACCGGGGTCGACGAGATCGTGCGCTGGGCCACGCCGGTGATCTGGATGCGCCGAACCGTCACCGAGGACACCGTGCTGGCCGGTGAGGAGTTGCACCCGGGTGACAAGGTGCTCCTCTTCTACAACTCGGCCAACCGGGACGAGTCGGTCTTCGAGGACCCGTTCCGCTTCGACGTGCGTCGGAACCCGAATCCCCATGTGGGCTTCGGGTCCGCCGGCCCCCACTTCTGCCTGGGCGCCCACCTGGCCCGGCGCGAGGTCGGGGTGATGATGCGGGAGCTGTTGAAGCGTCTGCCCGACATCGAGTCCACCGGGGAGCCCGACCGGCTGCACTCGAGCTTCATCAACGGGATCAAGCACCTGCCCTGCCGGTTCTCACCTTCCTGAAGGGCGGCGCCGGTCACGGCTTGGCCACCATGATGACCGTGGCCACGATCAGCACGGCGGTGACGCCGGCGGCCGCCGTCATCACCCGGAGGCATTGCGATCGCAGAGCGGCGGTCGGCCCGGGATCGCCCACCGCCACCTGGAGCCGCCGCTCGGCCGGCCACAACACCAACTCGCCGGTGGCCGCGGCGACCACCCACAGCGTGAGCCCGTCGGCAACCCAGCCGTCGGAGTACGACCAGGTGCCCCCGCTCATGGCGATGAGGACCACGCCGAACACCGGCACCAGGAACAGGACCCGACCGGCCCAGTTGACCCCGGGTCGGTAGTAGCGGCGCACCGCTTCGGAGCCGGGGCCCGACCGGTAGAGTGCAAGGGCGTAGCCACCGGCCACGAGCACGGTCCCGAGGCCGACCAGGGCGCACAGAATGTGGGCCAGCAACACCACGTCGTAGCCGGCGCCGCGGGCCAGGGCCGTGGTGTTCGCCGGTATCGGGTGGGCCATGGTCATGACGGGGATTCTGGCACCCCGTCGGGTCCCGCCGACCTGCGGCCAGTGACACGTCCCCAGGCGCCGGAATTGCTACGTTAGTGTGACGGTTTCGCCACTCCCAGGGCGCCTTCGGGCCGCGTGGGTGTCGGGCGCCGCGCTGAGCACCGCAGAGCTGATACGTGAAGAGTGGAATCGAGGTTGCGACGATCGTGCGCACAGACACCAGACGCTCCCACCAAAGCACCTCTCGACGTCGATGAACCAGCTCCGGCTTGATCCGCTGACGGGACGATGGGTGGTGGTGAGCACCGACCGGGCCACCCGGCCCCAGGCCTTCGCGCCACGGGTGTCGCCGATCCAGGCCGACACCTCCCGGCCCTGCCCGTTCTGCCCGGGCAACGAGGAGACCGCCACCCCAGCCCTGGAGACGCGCGGGGCCGACGGCAAGTGGCTGGTGCGGGTCGTCCCCAACCTCTACCCGGCCTTCGAGGGGAATGCGCCCTTCGTGGTCACCAACCGCGGACCGGTGTTCACCCAGGCCAGCGCAGGCGGGATCCACGAGGTGTTCGTGCTGTCGCCGAGCCACCAGAACTCGTGGTCGATGCTGAGCGACGAGCAGACCACCGCGGTGATGACCGCCATACGGGATCGGATCGAGGAGCACTCGTCGATCCCCGGCCTCCGCTACAGCCAGGCCATCGTCAATGCCGGACGCGAGGCGGGCGCCTCCATCGAGCACCCCCACGGGCAGCTGCTCGGGATGTCCTTCGTCCCCCGGGAGCTGGTCGAGGAGCAGGCCGGCTTCGCCCGATTCGCCGGGCGGTGCCTGCTCTGCACCACGGTCGACGCGGAGGAGAACGTCAACCACCGTGTCGTCTACTCCGACGAGCAGGTGCTGGTCATCTGCCCGTTCTGGAGCGGTGCCCCCTACGAGATGCTGGTCCTGCCCCGGGCCCACGGTCCCCACCTCCACCACAGCCCGCACACCGACCTGGTGGCCGTGGGCAAAGCGCTCAAGATCGCCCTGGGCCGCCTGCGCGACGTGGTGGGCGACGTCTCCTACAACCTCGTCTTCCACTCGGCGCCCTACCGCGCCCCCGAGCCCTACCACTGGCATGTCCACGTGGTGCCGAAGCTGGCCACCGTGGCCGGGTTCGAGCTCGGGACCGGCGTGCTGATCAACATCGTCAACCCGGAGGAGGCCGCCGAGGAGCTGGCCGTCCGGACCGCGGTGGCCCAGGCCGGCTGAAGCTCAGGGCCGGGTGAAGCTCAGGCAGGTTGAAGCTCGGGGCCGGGTGAACATCGCGCCGGGCGAACCCTCAGGGGCCGTCTGGAGCAGGGGCCGGGTGAACATCGCGCCGGGCGAACCCTCAGGGGCCGGCTGGAACAGGGGCCGGCCGGAGCTCAGGCCAGTTCGAAGCAGAGCGAGCCGTACGAGGCCACCGTCACCGGGTAGGGATCCTTCCCGATGAGGGGGAACGCCACCCGGCCCAACAGCTCGATGGGTTGCCGTCCGGACCAGTTCTCGACGTGGATCTCGGCCGGCTGGGACAGCCGGCTCAGGTTGTGGACGCACAGCACCGGGTTGACCGGACCCCGGTCCCGACGGGCCGGTGCCGACCGCACGAAGGCCAGCACCGACGGGTTGGCCGACGGCACCACGTCGAGATCCCCGGTCCCGAGCACCGGGAACTCACGGCGTACGGACAGGATCCGGCGCATCCAGTGCAGGAACGAGCTCGGGTTCCGCTGTTGGGCCTCGACGTTCACCGCCGTGAAGCCGTACACCGGGTCCATCAGCGGCGGCAGGTAGAGCTGGGCGAAGTCGGCCCGGGAGAAGCCGCCGTTGCGGTCGGGGGTCCACTGCATGGGCGTGCGCACCGAGTCGCGGTCGCCCAGGTAGAGATTGTCGCCCATCTGGATCTCGTCCCCGTAGTAGAGGACCGGGCTGCCGGGCAAGGTGAAGAGCAGGTAGTAGAGGAGCTCGGACAGCCGGCGGTCACGGTCGAGCAGGGGGGCGAGACGCCGTCCGATCCCCATGTGGCGCTTCATCCTCGGGTCCTTGGCGTACTCGGCGAAGAGGTAGTCGCGCTCCTCCTCGCTGACCATCTCGAGGGTCAGCTCGTCGTGGTTGCGCAGGAAGATGGCCCACTGGGCGCTGCCCGGGGGCTCGGGGGTGTGGGCCAGGATCTCGGTGATCGGATAGCTCTGCTCGCGGCGGACGGCCATGAACAGCCGGGGCATGAGGGGAAAGTTGAAGCAGAGATGGCACTCGTCGTCGTCCCCGAAGTAGTCGGCCACGTCGGACGGCCATCCATTGGCCTCGGCCAGCAGGATCCGCCCGGGGTAGTGCTCGTCCAGCTCGGCCCGGATCCTGCGGATGAAGGCGTGGGTTTCCGGGAGGTTCTCCCCCGCCGTGCCGTCCCGTTGGAAGAGGAACGGGACGGCATCGAGACGGAAGCCGTCGAGGCCCAGATCGAGCCAGAACCGGACCACGTCGAGCATGGCCTCGGCCACCTCGGGGTTGTCGTAGTTGAGGTCGGGCTGATGGGAGTAGAAGCGGTGCCAGTAGTACTGGTTGCGCTGCGGGTCGTACGACCAGTTCGACCGCTCCACGTCGACGAACACGACGCGGGCCTCGGGCCACCGGAGGTCGTCGTCGTTCCAGACGTACCAGTCCGCCTTGGGGTTGTCGGTGCTCTGCCTCGACTCGACGAACCAGGGGTGCTGGTCGCTGGTGTGGTTCATGACCAGGTCGGCGATGACCCGGATGCCGCGGGCGTGGGCTTCGTCGAGGAGCCTCCGCAGGTCGTCGACGGTGCCGCTCTCGGGGTGGACCGAGTTGAAGTCGCTGATGTCGTAGCCACCGTCCCGGAGCGGCGACGGGTAGAACGGCAGCAGCCACAGGCAGTCGACCCCCAGCCACTGGAGGTAGTCGAGCTTGGCGATGAGCCCGGGGATGTCGCCCACCCCGTCGTTGTTGCCGTCGAAGAACCCCCGGATGAAGACCTCGTAGAAGATGGCCCGCTGGAACCAGAGCGGGTCCTCCTCGGGAGGAGTCGTCGGCTCGCGGTGGGTCCGAATCCCGTCGGGCACAGCACCCAGCGGGGGAAGCGGCAGCGGCCCGTTGGCCAGCCCCGGGTTGGAGTCCACAGTCACGTCCGCACGCTACTTGAGCGCCCCTGTTCCGGCGTGACTTGTCAAGCGTCGCGAACCGGTGGGTGCCGGTCCGGCGCGATGGCCGACAGCACCCGGTCGACCGCCTCGTAGGGATCGAGATCGCCGGCCACCATGGCCTCGGTGATGTCGGCGAACTGGTCGGCGGCCAGGACATCTTCGATCTGTTGTCTGACCCGGGCCACCAGAAGCTGGTCGAACTCGCCCAGCAGCCGCCGGCGGCGGGCCGCGGCGAGCAGGCCGGTCTCCGTCTGGTGGAGCCGGTGGCGGCCGATGGCGGCCCACAGGTCGTCGACCCCGTCGCCGGTGGAGGCCACCGTCTCCACGATCGGGGGACGCCACTGGTCCTCGTCCAGCGGGGTGAGCTCCAGCATCGCCTCGAGGTCGCGCCGGGTCTCGCGTGCCCCCGGGCGGTCGGCCTTGTTGATGACGAACAGGTCGGCGATCTCCAGCAGGCCGGCCTTGTTGGCCTGGATGTGGTCCCCCCACCCCGGATTGACCACCACCACGGTGGTGTCGGTGGCCGCCGCCACCTCGACCTCCTGTTGGCCCACACCGACCGTCTCGACGATCACCACCGGCATCCCCACCGCGGAGAGCACCCGGACCGCGTCGGGCACGGCCACCGACAGGCCGCCCAGGTGGCCGCGGGTGGCCATGGAACGGATGAACACCCCGTCGTCGAGGGCGTGGCTCTGCATGCGGACCCGGTCGCCGAGGATGGCGCCGCCGGAGAACGGGGACGAGGGGTCGACGGCCAGCACGCCCACCTGGCCGCCGCCGTCCAGGCCTTGCTGGCGGGCCAGGACGATGAGCCGATCGGTGAGGGTCGACTTCCCCGCTCCCGGGGCACCGGTGATCCCCACCGTGTAGGCCGCGCCAGGCGACTTGTAGGCCAGACCGGCCACGATCCGTGACGGGTCTCCCCCCCGTTCCACCATCGACAGCAGCCGGGCCAGGGCGACGCGGCTGCCGGTGCGCGCCTCCTCGAACAGGCTCGAGGGGTCGGAGTCACGGGCGACAGGCATGGACCGACGAGCGTAGACGGGAGGAGCGGGACCCTCAGCCGCGGGAGACGTGGGCCCCGAGTGCGGCCAGCTTCCCGTCGAGGTCCTCGTAGCCCCGGTCGACATGGTGGG
>JBEKIU010000123.1:0-22019 GCA_050011635.1 Acidimicrobiales bacterium | reverse complement strand
GCTGTCGGCCGAGAAGGTGCTGCCGGCCACGGTCACCGTGCCGGTGTTGTAGATCCCGTTGGTGCTGTCGTTCGACAGGGTGCTGTTGATCACGTGTACCGTGCCCGTGTTGTCGATCGCGCCGCCAGCGGAGCTGGTGTTGCCTGACAGTGTGCTGTCGGTCACGGTCGCGGTGCCGGTGTTCTCGATTGCACCGCCGAAGTAGCCGTAGTTGCCCGAGAGGCTGCTGTCGGTCAGGGTCAACGTGCCGTAGTTGTCGATCCCGCCGCCCGCTCCCCCGCTGCTACCGTTCGTGATCGTCACGCCGTCGATGGTCACCGCGCCGCCGTTGATGGTGAACACCGATGCGGCCGCTCCGCCGTTCATCGTGGTTGCAGAGGCTCCGGCCCCCACGATGGTGAGCGAGTCAAGCGACGAGGCGTTGACGGTCTCGGTCTCGGTGTAGGTGCCAGGGCCCACGTCGATGGTCACGTCGTCGCCGGCGTAGGAGCCGCCGGTTGCAGTGGTGATGGCCGTCTGGATCGATCCGCAGGCGTTGGCCTGGCTCGAACAGTCGCCGGTCCCTCCCGAGGCGACGTACAAGGTGACAGAGGTCTGCGCCCATGCCGGCGTCGAACCGCCGATCAGTGTCGCAGCCACAGCACTGCCGAACAACAACGGCCCGGCCAAGAAGATCCTCGCCAGAACATGCCGATGCTTCGACTGGTTCTTTCCCACCATTGCAGTCATCGCCTGACTTCCAATCCGCCGCACCCCCGTGCCGCCGCACCGATACCGTACTCCACGGTCGTTCGGGCGTGTCAGGTCGTTCCCTTAGGCACGACCTGCACTTCTCCAAGGATCTACTCGGTCCGACCCCCAACGAGCGATGGGCGACGGCTACTGCCGAGAGGGATGGGCGATGGTCGACGGCAGGGAGTGGTCAGAGCCAGCCTCTGAGTACCCAACTGCACCGTGACACGAGCTTTCGTGCGTCCATTGCCATTGAGTCGGGGTCGTCCGATTCGGCTTCTCCGTAGGCGTAGGCAGCAGTTATCATCACGCCCTGGTGTGCCGGAGCGTGGCGGTTCGCGGAGTGCGAGCACACCCCGGTCGATAACGCGCCCACAGCCGGCGTTCAGTGACACCCCCCAGCCCATGGTGGGCCAAACCACCAACACCCTGCGGGCTGAGTCAACCACTCACGGCAACATCGGTTGTCGCCGCTTACCATCGGTGTTAGCAACTCCACAGGCGGTGCGGTCGGGCACCTCGGAGCGGAAGGGTCTTGATCAATGGGTATTCGTCGTGGAAGAAGTCTGCGGGCCGTGCTGGCTGGCTCGCTGGTATTCGGGACCGTGGTGGTCGGCTCGGTGATCGTCGGTGCGGTGCCCGCATCGGCCACGACCCCAACGGTCGTGAACTGCACTACGGGCGGCAACTTGCAGACCGCCATCACCTCCGCTGCACCAGGCTCGACGATTGTCGTGCACGGGACCTGCACCGGGAACTTCACCATCAGCGAGAACCTGACCCTGCAAGGATCGGGCACCCTGAGCGGGACCGGGTTCAATGGGCCGGTGTTGACGATCAACAGCGGGACCGTCTCTGTGAACAACTTGACGATCAAGAACGGCGACAACACCTCCGGCTACGGCGGCGGCGGCATCTTCAACGAGTACGGCGCGACGCTGTCCCTCACCAACAGCACCGTGTCGGGCAACACCGTCACCTACGACGGCGGCGGCATCTTCAGCTACGGCACGCTGTCCCTCACCAACAGCACCGTCTCGGGCAACAGCGCCGCCTTCTACGGCGGCGGCATCTTCAACGAGTACGGGCTGACGCTCACCAACAGCACCGTCTCGGGCAACACCGCTACCTACTACGGCGGCGGCGGCATCTTCAACGGGTACGGGCTGACGCTCACCAACAGCACCGTGTCGGGCAACACCGCCACCCACTACGACGGTGGCGGCATCTACAACGACTTCGGCACGCTGACCCCCACCAACAGCACCATTACGGGCAACAGCGCCAGCCAGGGTGGTGGCATCTATAACGTCGGAGGGACGATCACCCAGCCCACCACCGACAGGGGCGGTGTGAGCATCAACCACAACACCGCAAGCGGCGACGGTGGCGGCCTCTATAACTGGGGAGGTACGGTCAGCCTCAGCAACGCAACCATCAATAAGAACAGCGCCGTGGACGGCGGCGGGGTCTACAACCTGTTCGGCGACATCTACTACGTCGGCACGCTCACCGCCGGGAACACCTCTGTCAACAACAACACCGCAACCGGCAACGGTGGTGGCATCGACAACGAGGGGGGTACGGTGAACCTCCCCGACACCACCGTCAACGGAAACAGCGCCGTGAACGGCGGCGGCGTCTACAACGATGTCTATTACGGCATTGTCGGCTCGCTCACCGTTAGCAACACCTCCATCAACCGCAACACCGCCACCGGCGATGGCGGTGGCATCGACAACAACGGCGGCGCGGTGAGTCTCACCACCTCGGTGAGCGTCACCTCCAACACCGCCGTCTCTGGCGGTGGCATCTACAGCACGGTCGTGCTTTCGCCGCCAGTCCCCGCAGGCGTCGTGAAGAACAACGTCCCAGACAACATCGTCGACTAACTCGCTCTGAAGAGAGAGGGGGTCCGCCACTCTGGCGGGCCTCCTCTCCCGATTCGTTCTGAGGCTTCGCCGGTCGAGAGCCGAACTGGCGTCCAGTTTGCTCAGCCAGAAACGATGATAGGCACGGGTCAAGGGGTGCCCCCAGGGTGCCGGTCGGTGGCAGTTAGCGGAGCGCGAGCACGGGTAACGTCCGAACGCAGATAACGCGACCCGCTCCCGGCGGTCGGGGGCAGGCAGCGGCTCATCCTCCCCCAGTGCAGTCTTCCCGGTACAGGTGCCCCTGGCGCATGACGCCCGACGCAGGGTTGCCCTGTGCGCGGGCGCGTTCTGGACTTCCCAGCATTAGGGGCTCGGATGGAGGAGGTCGTCGCGTCCGATCTGGCGAAGCAAAGTGGCGAGATCTAGATAGACGCGCTCATTGGTGATCAGCTCGCCCTCAAATGTGAAAATGGCGACGGTCGCTACTCGAAAGGACTTCCCGGTAGGCTCGCCGTCCAGCAGCGGTCCAAGGTTAGTCCCGAGGAGATTGAACTCAGCGATGATGGTGTTGTCATCCGCCACATGCATTGTCACGTTCTCGTGCCGTTGGTCGGGGAATGCCTCACGCTGAGCTCGGTGATAGTTGAGGACGGCTTCCTCGCCTACGTAAACCTGTCCCGTCGGAATGATCTCGTAGCGCGGCTGGCCAGCAAAGGTCGCGATTGTGCGATCAAACTCTTGGGCAACCTCCGAGGCAAAGTGTTCGGCCAGCAGCTCCAGCCGAATATTTCGCAGCTCTGGGGAGATCAACGAGTTGTCCTTTCGAGGGACGCAGGAACAGGGGAAAGTCTTCCACACACTCGAAGTGCTTGGGCAGTTCGTCGGACCGCGAACACCGATCACTCCAGAACGAACATTTGCGACCCTCACCCGGCAGCGTTGAGGGGCGCCCCGGAAGCGAGGTCCGGTCCAACGCCATTGGTCCGAGGGCCCCCTACTCTCAGTGGACTGCGGAGACCTGGAACAGGTCTAACGCCATATGTGCCTCGTCATGGTCAGCAATCGAAAGTGAGGTTCTATGGCAGTTGGGCGGTCCTTCAAAGGGTTGAGTAGGGGCCACACAGGTGGTGGCACCGGTACTGATAGCTGATCCACCCGCGACGGTCCCACCGAGCTGGGTTCACAAGGTTCACCGACAACGTGGAGTCTGGCTGAACTTCGGCAGCGCTGCCACCCGATCTACGAGCGCCATCCATACGGCGTTGTTGACGCCGAGGTCAATAGGAACTGGCCATCGTCATCAGCTCGGCACGTAGGTGCCCCGGATGTCGAGTTGGTAGCCGAGCGTGCCGAAAAAGTCCTCGGCGGTGCCTGGCGTGAATGGGCCGAAGAAGGCGTCGTCGGCGGGTTGCCGGTTGAGTGGTTGCCCCGTCTCGCTGGTAAGCGGGATGGGGGTGCTCGGCGACAGCACTCGCAATCCCAGCAGCTCATAGATCTCGATATCACCGTCGACCACCTCACCGTTCTTGACGATCGGGAAGTTGACCGTCTCGGTGGTGATGGCCTTGGCCTTCGGGACGAAGGACTTCGAGGTCAAGAGGACGACACAGCACTCAGTGTTGAAGTTCTCCGTGTTGATGAACGCCCTGAGGAGGACGAACTCCATCTTGCCGCTGGACGATCCCACCCGGACGCTCGCCTGGGTCAGTCGGCCCGTGCCGAGTGGGATGATGTCCGAACCCGACTTGGCCGCGCCGTTCGACCCCTGGGTCCAGATGCACTGCGAGGCATCGGTGCGCAGGAACCCGCTCGTACTTGGTGCCAGGCTGCACCCGAATGTCGTGTTCGGGACCGCCAGATTGGAGCCGAACTTCGTGCCGGCCGTCACTGAGCTAACCGCCCCGGCCGATGGTGAGGCGACCATTGCGGCCGTGACGAGGACCGCAATCGCCGCCGCTATTTGCTTCGCGAGCCTCTTGATGCCGCCGTATGCCATAACAAACCCCTTCTCAATCTCGATCTGGGTTTTCGGCTCAAGGCCATTGTGGGCCTTGGAATCGTGGGCTCGTCTGTCACCAGGTGACACAACAGCTGGAAATTTTAGTTCGATGAGGTTAAAGGCAGCCAATGTCCCGATCAGGCCGCTGAGCTGGCCCTCCCAGGAGTCGCCGGCAAGTCCGGTGGGATTATCGGTCGTGGCCTTCTCGCTCCTCTATCTCGGTCTCTCCCGGCCCTAGGGCTCCGCACCGGGCGAGTGTCTCGCTGTCGAGAATTATGGCAGCGACAGTGCCACAATATGTGCATGGCGAACCAGCATGACTGCAAATGTGCGGAACTTCCCGCTGTGTGGGGCCCGTGTCTGCAACAGACAGAGGCCGTTTGGTCACCGGGTTGCGACGGGACCATGCAGGATAAGGCCAGAGAGCACCTGGGCTTCCCGACCCGCTTGGCGTTCATCGAATGGGCGGCGAGACAAGAGCCAGGTCGGTTCGCATGGTGAGCAACCGAGAGGGCTAATCCTGTCTGGTGCGCCCATGTTTTAGTAAGCCGTTCCGGGGCAGAAATTGGAGTGCCGGGGACTGTCGGAAGGCGCCGGCGCCCATGGGTTCAAAAGGCGGACGGCGCCTCCCCCGGTTGGTGTTAGGTGTCACTGCCTCGACCGCTTACGGCCAGCGGGGTTATCCGAAACACCGGGGTCCGAGGTGCGAGCGCTTCACACTGTTCGATCGATGCGTTGCGAGACAGCTTCAAATGCGGGCGTCCGCTTGGAGCGACTTCGGCATAACGGCGGATGATCGGTGGGCGGTCCTCGATCGCCACTTCTTCAAGCCTGACGGGTTCCGCACGGCCACGACGCAGGATCGCGACGCCATCAGCGGCGCGAATGTTCTTGACCCAGTTTGCGCTGTCACCCAGCATGGACACCAGGTACTCGACCTCCTCGATGGTTACCCGCTCCTACAGCGCCTGCCTTGTGCCCCAAGAAGGGTGCCCCATCCATCCGGTAAATAATGTGTGCAGGCTCAGGACCGATGCCATGCCTGGGAGCGCCCTTCAGTTATTGAGCGCCGCCACTTCGATACTCGACTCGATCGATATGGCGGGTTCTTATCGGACACGGAACTGTGTCGTCAAGAAACTCAAGTGATGGCGATCCCGAGTGGGTTGTCACCGACCCCCACCGTCTTGATCACCTTGTTGGTGGATGTGTTGATGACGCCAACATTGTCCAAGGGGAGGCTGGTCACGTAGACGTCGCTCCCGTTGGGAGTGATGGCGACCCCGTATGGCCCGGACCCGACCGTCACCGTCATTATCACCCTGTTGGTGGAGGTGTTGATGACGCTCACGATGCTGGAGTCGTTGTTGGCCACGTAGGCAACGCTCCCGTTGGGGGTGATGGCGAGCCCGGAGGGGTTACTGCCGACCGTGACCGTCTTTATCACCCTGTTGGTGGAGGTCTTGATGACGCTCACAGTGCCGGAATCGTAGTTGGTCACGTAGGCGTCGCTCCCGTTGGGGGTGATGGCGAGCCCGGCTGGGTTGCTGCCGACCCCCACCGTCTTGATCACCTTGTTCGTGGAGATCCTGATGAGGCTCACGGTGTTGGAGAAGGTGTTGGCCACGTAGGCGTAGCGCCCGTCGGGAGCGATGGCGACCGCATCTGGCGCAGTACCGACCGTTACCGTGGCCACCACCTTGTAAGTAGCGGTGTTGATGACGCTGACGTTGCCCGAGGCGAAATTGGACACGTAGACGTCGCTCCCGTTGGGGGAGATGGCGACCGCAACTGGCCCCCTGCCGACCGTCACTGTCTTCACCACCTTGTTGGTGGAGGTCTTGATGACGCTCACGCTATTGGCGCCGCCGTCGCTGTTGGTTACGTAGGCGTCGCTCCCGTTGGGGGTGACGGCAACCCCTTCTGGTCCGTGGCCGACCGTCACCGTCTTCACCACCTTGTTTGTGGAGGTGTTGATGACGCTCACGTTGCCGAGATCGTCCGCGCCACCAACCAGGTTGGTCACGTAGGCGTAATGGATTGTCGACGCAGCCGCTGGTGGCGCTCCGGCGACTGTTAATGAAAGGGCAGCCAGTCCAGCGACACCGATAGCGGTGCCCGCCCTCATCGCTAAGCAGGTCAATCGAGGCCGAACAATCTGCGCCATGGCAACCCCTCCAGCTAGGAGCATCTATCACCACACTGACCGCCTTGGAATTCGGCGTCTAGGGCCGAAGGTCCTTGCTCTGACGGGATATCCAGACTCACCGGCGCTCCCCGGCGGTCATGTCACTACAGTTGTGCACACGCTCGGAAGTGCCGGTGCGGGTCAGTTCGCGGCCGGCAAGCACACCCCGGCCAATAACCGCCGCCGTTCCGGTGACGCTCCTATCAATGTCAAGCCCTGTTTTGGAGCTCCGAGGTAAAGACAGCGGACACAGCAATGATGAGCCACTCGTTGGGGGCATGATCTTACGAAGTCACGCGCCTTTTGTGAGAGTTGTCCCGAGTCGCGGGTCGGCGGGACAACTCCAGCAGGGCGAAGGGGGGCCACCCGAACGGGGAGGGGGCAAGAGATCACTCGCTAATTTTGGGCAGCGAGTACTGAGGGCAGGTGGCGCGGCGGGGTCCCGACCACGAGAGGTAGCTCTGCCACTCGGACGCGGTCAAGTTGCGGCCCGCCAGGCTGCACGCGGCCGACCGCAGGCGGTCCGGGCTCAGATCCCAGCGTTCGCCTCCTCCGTCGGCCGCCGGGCTGAACACCGTCGTGTCGTTGCCGGCGAGGAGCGCACGCGAGGGGAACGGATCGGGTATCCACGGGCCGACGGCCTGATGAGCGGCTAGGTCGACGAGCCGCCATCCCTCCTGGCTGTCCACGACAGCCGTGCTCCCGTCGGGTGACACGTCCACTCCGATGATCACCTGACCCCCGACAGCAATGGACGGACCGATTGGCGCCTGCGTGACCCTGTCAGCGACCTGCACCGACGTGTTGTAGGCCACTACGACGTTGCGTCCGTCCCTCTCGGGAGCGATTGCACCCGCCCCGGGGAAGGCGGTGGTGATGGTCGGGGTCGAGGTGAGGTCGGTCACCCGGTACACACCGTTGGTCTCGTAGGTCGGCCCTCCGATCCAGAGGCTCTTGGAATCGTCGAAAAAGATCGACAGGATGGCCGATTCCGTGTGGACGAGGACGTCGAAGCGAAGCTGTCCGGTCGCCACGTCGTACAGGGCGAGCGAAGCGGAGGCAACCTGTCCGGTGCCATTGGGAAAGTTGCCAATGGCGATTTCCCGTCCGTCCGGGGACCACGTACAGCTGATCGGATCGGCCATCCCGCGCACGACCTGGTGGGCATCGCTCAGCACCCGGAACGGTGGAGTTCCGGAACGGATGACAACGTCGCCGGTGGCAACCGAGACGGTCGCGATTCGTCCGGAGTGGGAATCGGCGCAGATCGGCGGCGGAAGCGCGGACTCGATCCCCTGCTCTAGCGCTCCGGGAAGAGCACTGAGGTCGCTGTCGATGACGAGGGGAGGTCCGAGCGGTTGCTCGTGCTCGCCGAGGATGGTGACCGATCGTTCGTTGTGGAGGGTCGAAACACCTATGAACTCGTCGGCGCGCGTGCCGGCGGCGAAGGGGTAGACGCCCCCGGTGAAGGTCAATGGGACACGGCCGGCGAGGACGGATGTGCTGGTCAGGTCCCAGACGTCCATCGGCTGCGCGGCTGCGCCTTCGGTGGTGAGGATATGCACGCTGTCGAGGAAGAGAAAGGGTCCGGGTCCGCCATCGGGAGGCAGGACAGGGGCGCCCGCGATCGGTTTGAGGGTGGCGGCGTCGAACACTTCGAGCCCGTTGCTCGAGTCGATGGCGAGTCGATCGCCGCCTGTGTCGTAGGCGACTGTGGCGTCGCCGGTACCCGCCGCCGGACCGACCGTGAGCGCTTGCGGAGTCGGATCCGGGGTGGACACGTCGTAGGCGAGAGCGTCACCGGACTGGCCGGACGGCGTGGCCACGACGACCCGACGGTGTGCCCAGTCGAGGGCGATCGAGAAGGCGGGGCCGACGGTGGGCGGCTCGGCGAGGGCGCGCCCGGTAAGGGTATCGGTCACCACCACGCGGGATCCGGAGGGCGTCGTGTAACTGGCCGCCACCTCCCGCCCGTCTGGGCTCACCGCGATCGCCGTCCCCCAGGTGGCATCGCCGTCAGGGACAGGATCAGGTTCCCACCGACCGCTGACGTGCGAGAAGACCCGGACGGTACCTTCGGGGGCAGCAGTACCGGATGCATACTCCGAAGCGACCAGTGTCTGTCCGTTCGAACTCACGACGATATTGGTACCGAAGCCGTGATTCGATCTCCTGGAGAGTCCGCTGGCGAAGGCCGGACCCTCGGGCAGGAGCGTTAGACCCGAGTAACACCTGATGGTGCCGTCGCCGAAGATGACGTCGAGTTCTGTTCCGTCGGCCGGCGACGAGATGTCGACGGGTCCGGTGGTGTCACTTCCCGTTGGTGCACCCGGCCAGTTCTGCTGGCGTCCGGTCTGCCAATTCCACACCTCGAGTACGGACGTGGTCGCACCCTTGTCTGCGATCTCGGCGAGTACTGCGAATCGGTTCCCGGAGAGGCCCGCCACGGCGTACGAGAATACGTCGCCCAGGCTTCGCTGCAGGCTCGGCTGGGCCAGCACCGCGTTCATGAGGGCGTCCCGGGTCGTGGCGCTCGGTTCGCGACGTTCGGCCTCGATGGCAAGGAGTGTGGCCAGCGTGCGATTGGTGGTGAGAAGACTCTGCGACTCGTTGACGAGCAGTCGCTGTTCGGCCGCGGCCGTGGCGGCACGCGCATCGTTCCGCTGCACGATGGCGAAGAGGCTGATGACCACCGAGATGACGAGGAGCAGCGCGAGAGTCGCGACCCCACCCCGTGCCAGGCGCCGGGCGCGGCGGTGCTGGCGGATGTCCTCGCCCTCGAGTTCGTCCTTGGCCACCCCGTGCATCGGCGCGGCGAGATCCGCCACCGCTGAGCGGAACCGAGTGTCGCGCAGGTCGAGGTCAGTAGCCGTCCGGGCCCAGCGCAGGTCGAGGCTCCGGGGCTCGTGGCGGAACGCTCCCTGGAGCGCCGGGGGAACCGCTGTGGATCCGGGTCGGAGATCGCCGCGGGCCGCATCCCATTCCCAAGTCCCGTCGGTGACGACCGCCAGGATATGATCTGCCGACTTCGTCGCCAACCAGCGGGAGACCTCCTTGTTTACCCATTCTGACCGTGCGGCTTCGGGCGAGGTGAGCAAAACGAACCACTCGCTGTCGGCGATCGCCTCTTCGATGGACAGCCACAGGTCCGGGTTCGTCGACAATCCTGTCTCGTCTCGGAAGATGCGCAGTGCCCACCGGCTGTTCCACGGCTTCGCCAGACGCTGTAGACCCTGCTGGAGAGCAGGTGCGAGCCGGGCGTCGGCCGCATGGCTGTAAGAGATGAAACCGTCGTAGGGCATGTCCAGCTCCCGCGTTCGCTGACCGGGATCTTGGCACCGATTTCGGTCGACTGGGCCACGGCGGTCGCACGGGTGTCTCGGTCCCCCGTCGTATCCGATGGATTGTGTTTGTCCAGTAGCAGGCAACACTGGCGCGGATCACGTTTCGCCTCCGTGCATAACGACAGGACGGTGCCGTGTTGTGGGGCGTGCCGATCGGTCACAGGGGGTTTGTCAAATGTCCCGTGGAGGGTTCTCTCACCCCACAGAGAGTTGTTATATAGGGGAAACGGACGATTTGACCGTTCTTTCGCCTTTTTGCAGGCGGCCATGCTCACGGTGTCGAAGTATTCGACTCGGTCGAGGTCTATCGGCGGTTCGTCCAGTCAGCACTTGTGCCAGCCATGGACAAGGTCGCTTCGCGAGAGGCCTCGATCCGTCCAAGATGGGCGAGCCTGAAGAGACGGTTACCGGGGTCCATCGCCTCGTTCGCTCAGCGAGGAATCGCCGGACGTCCCACAGTCTCCGGACATGCATATCCGGCGATCGGGGGCACCTGTCAGGAACCCGTCGGTCGCCAGCTGCTCACTCGCGTCCACCACCTGAGCTGTCCCTAATGATCCGGCCGAGTGTTCAATCCAGGCAATACCCTGCTCGGATTCTTCCGAAGTGTCACCTTACGGTGAGCGTGAGCGTAGCCGTCGCTTTGTTCGTGGTCGGTCTGGTCGAGTCGGTTAGGGTCACCTTGACCTTGTAGGTGCCGGCCTTTCTCGGCTTGCCCGAGATCACCCCGGTGGTGGCCGCCAGCCTCAGTCCGGTGGGTAGCCCGGCGGCGGTCCACTTGAACGGCGACTTTCCGCCCAGCTCCTTGAGCGTCCCCGAATAGGACACCCCGTGGGACGCCTTCGGCAGTGAGGTCGTAGTGATCCTGATGGACACTACCTTCAACGTGAAGGGCTGAGTGGCGCTCGGGAAGACTCCGTTGCTGGCCGTGATTCGGAACCGGAACGTCCCGGTGACCGTCGGAGTGCCAGAAAGCGCACCGGCACTGGTGAGGGTCACTCCTCTAGGCAGTGTGCCGGTCTTGGTGAAGGTCATCGTTGTCGGATGCCCGGTCGCTCTGACCGTGAAGGTTCCGTGCTTGGCTTTGACGAAGATTGTTGTTGTTGGCGAGGTGAAGGTAGGAGCGTGATTGACGGTCTCCACCTCGTCGCCACACGTGCTCTTCGCATTGTTGGCGTTGCCCGAGTAGGTCGCCTGCCAGTAGTAGGTCCCCGGCGTGGCGAGGGTCACAGGACTCGAGGTCGGGATGGTGCCGGGAGTGGTGATGGGTTCGGCGGTGCCGTCACTCACGGCCTTGGTGCAAGTGGCATTTGAGTACACCGTGTAGGTCACACTTCCCGTGGCACTCGAAGCATTGGTCCCAGTGAGCGTGGCTGCATCGGTGACGGCGGTATCGACGGGAACGGAGATGCTCGTGCCGGTGTGGCCGCCACCAGAAAGCGTCGTTGTCAAGGCAATCGCCGATGACGAGCCCCCGGGTCCGGGACACGGCGAGCGCGGGCCGTCGAGAGCCACGTCGAACAGCGCACCGTTGATTCCGTTCGCCTCGTCGTAGGCGCAGAATCCCGGGTACAGCGACGACTCGTACTCCGCGTTGAGCACCGCCACGTGCCCCTCGTAGCTGGTCAATTGCCCACAAGTGCCGTACTCGTTGCACTGTTCGGTGATGATGCCCGAGGCGAGGGGCTCCATGACGCCGGCGAAACCGTCACCCGTGTCGTCGAGGTTCTTGGCGATCCATCCCAGTCCGAGCGAGTGCATGTAGTCGGCCAGCGTGGTGAGGTAGGTCTGTTCATCCGCCTCGGTGATCGTCCACGGGGTCGTGCCCTCGTTGTCGTTGTAGGTCTCGTCCAGATCGGTCTCAACGGCGTCGAACCCCTTGTCGGCGCACTGCTGGTCGATCATCGACTCGATGATGCTGACGGCTGAAGCTGCATTGATGTCGATGAAGTACTCCGGGTAGCCCTGCAGCTCGTTGGAACTGAGATCGCCGGCCGCCTGTAGCTGGGCGTAGTAGGTGGTACTGATCCCTTCCTGGGACGCCGAGTAGTAGTCACCGGCCGTTCCAACCTCGATATAGCAGATGACATGGTCACCGTCGGCGTGGAGCGAAGCCACGGTGCCGGCGGAGTTGTCGATGCCATCTATGTCGTAGACGACCGGATCCGGCGCGGCACTCCCGTCGGACAACGTGTCGTTGGTGCCCATGTCGGTCGGATTGCTTAGATCCAACGCACCATTGAGGTACCACTGCCACGGAAGGTTGCCCGGCGGTGCGGTCCACCACGTTTCCGCGGAACTGGCGGGGTGCGCCGTTGCAAGCACCAGTGTGGCTGGCACGACCATGAACCCCACGATGACGATCGCCACGCCGATCAGCGCTGAGCCCTTGGAATCTCGGAGTTTTTGCATGATTGCCTTACGTCAGATTCCTCTGTGGTTGTGGCAGGAACCAGTGTGGAATCAAGACCGAGCATCCCTCCTAGCTATCCAGCTATCCAGACTAGGTTCGTTCATGGCGGGCAGCTACCCCTAGGCTTAACGTCACGGACCCTTGTTCTGTTGAGTTCCACCCCTTGTTATGGATCGGCACTCATCCCCGGCGATCAGTGACAGTCAGGGAATCAAGGTCCAGGGCAGAACGATTCTTCTGTGTCGACAGGGTAAGTCACACCGCCGGTCGGGTAGAGCCGTGACCGTAGGGCGGACAGGGCGATTGTTGCCGGAATGGTTGTAATCCGTCCCGGGAGATGAATCTGGTCGCTGGGGCCGATCTTTGTCCATTGGTGGATGAACGTCGCAACTCGGGTGGTTCGGTCGTAGGCAAAGAGCGCCGAAGGACATGGACCTCCACGATTGAATGAGCTGAAGACGAGGTAACTCCTGCCGGGACCTGCACTGGCAAGGGCCAAGACGCGGGCCAGTTCATACGGCGATGGAGGGTAGACGTTGCCATTGGGATTGCCTTGCAGCACACTGTCCACCGAGACACCCCCGGCGACACCATGGTCGGCCGGGTGGTTGACGGTAACGATCGCCACCATGGTGGCAGACGATGCCAGGACGGTGATGGCGTCGAAGTTGGATGGGTACCGACACCCTGGTGGACAAGCGGGCCTTGGCGGCGGAATCGGAAGCGTGGAGATGGTCGCCCGTGTCGTGGTTGGCCCAACCGGCGAAGAAGCTGAGGTGCGTCGACTATGTGGTGAGGACGGACGATTGGTCGCGGATGGCGAGGTGGTGCAGGCGGAAGCGGTGAGCCCAACGCATAGCAAAGCTGCCCCAACTCGAATGCTCATTCATGCTCCATTCGCCGAGCCCACCGTAGCCTCCGTGGATTGACCGAACCATCCCACCGACCCGGTGATCTGGGACAGTCTGAGTACATCTAGCCATTGGCATGTCCAGTGCGGGGAAGGAATGGCGGCAGTATGTCAAGCATGGCTCGCTGCCTCATCCTCTGGGATATCGACGGAACCCTCATCACCACCGGTGTGATCGGACGCCGAGCACTCGAAGACGCCGCAGCCGAGGCGGCTGGGCTCGACACCGTCCCGGAGGTCTCCATGGGCGGAAAGACTGATCCCCAAATCATCGCAGAGATCTTGGCGGCTGCAGGAGTACCGGACCGACTCATCACCGGACTTGTCCCAAAAGCCTTGACCACGGCAGAAACCCTCCTGGCCCAGGGGCGAAGCCAAATGGTGACTGAGGGACGGGTGCACCCTGGCGTACGCAATCTGCTCGAGCGACTCGACGCTATTGGGGGTGTACGCCAGTCGCTCGTAACCGGCAACGTCCGGGCCAATGCCTTTGTCAAGGTTGAAACCTTCGGCCTAGCCGGTTTCTTCGATTTTTCCGTCGGCGCTTACGGAGACGACCACGCGAATCGGGACAATCTCGTTCCTATTGCACTCGATCGCGTCGCCCGGCTCCGAGACGAGCGCTACTCGTTGTCAGAGGTATGGATCGTCGGTGACACCGCCAACGACTTGCGCTGTGCCAGAGCGGGAGGAGTGCGCTGTCTCCTAGTCGGCACGGGGAGGGAAGGGCTGGGTTCACTCAGTGGCCTCAACCCCGACTTCCTCCTTCCAGATCTCTCCGACACCGAAACGGTGCTCGCCGCCCTGCTCGGAACCTGATCCGGTCGACTTGACCGCAGCACTCGTGAAGCGGTATCCCGAATATGCCGGTCAGTCACGGTCGATAACGCTCGCTGATAACCGGTGTTCGGGAGCGCTCAAGAGGGGTGGCGGCGACGCTGACCGTCGATCCTTGAAGATAAGCGTTCTGCCGCTGAGAAAACGGCACTGATCGGAGCAGACGTAACACGTCTAAGGTTCTGGGTGGCGTGAAGATAAGCGTTCTGCCGCTGAGAAAACGGCACTGATCGGAGCAGACGTAACACGTCTAAGGTTCTGGGTGGCGTTCGAAGCTCTGAAAGTGGGTTCCTCGAACCGCATAGTCCAAAGGTACCCACCAAACCTGAACCGCAGTGCGCAGTGCTACACAATCCGTGGATTGATGCGCGACCGTTCAAGAATAAGGAGCCACCATGACCGCCACGACGCAAACCGCCAACCGAACTGCCGACCTCCTTGCACTCATGAAAAGGGGGGATGACGCCTTCAACTCCCAAGATTTCGAGGGAATGAACGCTGTTCACCATCCGGACATGATCGTTCACATGCCGGGCAACGGGCAGCCGATACACGGACGGGAAGCACACGCCCAAGCCATGGAGGGCATGTTCCACATCTTCCCGGACGTTCACGTTGTCAATGACCCTTACCCGATTCAGTTCGGAAGTGATGACTGGATCACGGTGATCACTCGTTGCACAGGGACCTTTCGTGGAGAGATGCCGGGACCCAACGGTGCGGTGATCGCCCCGACAGGTGAGGCCTTCGATCTCGACTTCGCCACTACTGCCAGGTGGGAAGGTAATCTGCTCATCGAAGAGTATGTCTCTTGGGACTCTGCTTTGCAGGCGCAGCAAATTGGCCTTGCATGGTCGACGAGCAGCGGCGACGGGGACACCCCAGGATCGCGAAGTAGCGCCCCGTCGCAAACTGAGGCCGCGTGGGCAGCTGAATACAGGGTCCCGTGGTGCAAGATGCCTCCGAATGTGCCAGCGTCTTTGCCTCGGTCACGCTTTTGCTCGACGGTCGGGAGTAGATGGCCCGATTGCTCAGAGACCGCGTCGGCGAACGAGCCGTCTGCGAGCCCGGTCCGCCGCTTGGCGCTGCGCAGGGATGGTGTAGACACGCGGACGTCCCGCCCCGACTCTGCGACCTCCCCACCGGTGCTCCGGCTCTTCGGCCCTTCCTTGAGGAGCCGAAGTCGCGCCGTCGATGCGTGGGTCGCCCTGCTCGACGCCATTGGACTTGGTGACCGATTTGGCGGCTCGGGCGGGGTGACTCCGGGTGCACGTGGATGGCCAGTAGCTGAGCCCGGAGGTGGGCGCGGTTGCCGTCGAGCTCGACCTGAGCGTTGGTGCTGATGTGAAAGGTGCGGTCCCAACCTTCCCGGACGAAGCGGTTGCCGACGGCTAGGTCCTCGATGCCTTCGAGCATGAAGCCCCGGTACTCAACGCGAACATCGTCGCTGAAGATCGAGGCGCCCCACTCGGCGTCGAGGCCGCCAGCGTCGTCGATCGTGGCGAAGTAGCGGTCCATGAGCGCCACGATGCGATCCCGGTCAAGGAGCCCTTGGAGCTCAAGTTCTGTAGTCTTGTCCATCTCGGTGGTTCCTTGCTCTCGGGTGGCGGGGCTGTCAGCGTGCACGCAGGCCGGCGGCCGCGAATCGAAAAGTAGTCGAGTAAGCGCGTTTAGGGTCACTTTTGGTACAGCAAGGGCATCACACAACGCCTAATTTCGACTTGGCCCTATCGACGATCCCCCAAGAGAAGAGAGCTGCCATGCAAGCCATCACCGTTCGAGACCGCGATGTCGGTATCGGTGGACTCTCCTTGACCGATGTGCCCTACCCGCACGCCGCCGAGAACGACGTCATCGTACGGGTGCATGCTGCCGGGTTCACCCCCGGTGAGCTGGACTGGTCGTCGACCTGGGTCGACCGGCGCTGGGCGTCACCGAACGCCGAGCGTGCCCGGACACGAGCTGTCGGGAGTCGTCGTCGAGCTGGGGTACGGAACCACCGGCCTCAGTGTGGGCCAGCGGGTATTCGGCCTGAGCGACTGGACCCGCAATGGCTCCCTGGCCGAATACAGCGCAGTGGAGGCCCGCAACCTCGCTCCCCTTCCGGCTGACATCGACCACACCGTGGCCGCCGCCCTGCCGATCTCCGGGCTGACGGCATGGCAGGCACTCATCGACCACGCTCACCTCACGACAGGCCAGACTGTCCTGATCCACGACGCCGCGGGTGGTGTCGGTTCGATCGCCGTACAGCTCGCCCGTGAGGTCGGAGCCGTCGTGATTGGCACTGGCCGGGCCAAGGACCGCGAATCCGCCCTCGGCTTGGGAGTGCATACCTTCCTGGACCTGGAGGCCGACAAGCTCGAAGACGCCGGCGAAGTTGACGTAGTGCTCGACGTGATCGGCGGCGAGATCCTTGACCGCTCGGCTGCGCTGGTGCGCGCCGGAGGCACGCTCGTCACCACCATCAGCGTGCCCACAGTCCAGCCCAAGGACGGCCGCGCCATCTTCTATGTCGTCGAAGCCGACCGGTCCCGGCTCACGGATCTCGCCCAGCGAATCAGGGAAGGACGGCTTGCACCGATCGTCGGGGCAGTACGGCCACTCGCCGAAGCACCTGCCGCGTTCGCCCCCGACCGGCGCATCCCCGGCAAGACGATCATCCGGGTCACCGAAGACGGATAGCAGGCCGAAGGGTCTGCCATTCGTGCGGTTGGATGGGCCGGTGACAACCGCCGCAGATCCAGCTGAACTGGGGCAGTGGCAGCCGCAGAGACTTTAGGTGGTGAGCCTGCGATGGTAGACAGGACCGATGAACTTCATCCATGTCTATAACGACGAGGAGGGCCGGGCAAGGCTTGAAGATTGCGAGGTCTCATTTGCAAGAGCCACGTTCGCGCCACCAGCTCCACCTCTTGACGTCTCGGCGGCGGACACAGTGCGCGAGCTGATGTTCATACGATTCCCTGCCGGTTGGACTGACCCGGCGCATCCAGCACCGGCTAGACAGTGGATGTTTGTCTTGTCGGGGAAGGGCGAGAGCACCGTGGGTAGCGAGACCCGAGCCTGGGGCCCAGGCGACGTGTTCTTTTTGGAGGACACATCCGGAGCGGGCCATGGGACGTCCGTCACCCAGGACGCCGTCATGGCCGTTGTTCGCTGCTGAGACGCAACAGCTACTCTCGCCGGGCCGCCTCTGACCGTCAAAAGGACGCCCGCTTCGGCTCAGCGAGAGAAACGGCGGCTCCTCTTTCGTGGCCACCGAGCCGGCAGCTCAGGGGCACTTCGGGACACCCGCTCCTAGGTGGCGAACGTTTAACAGAAAAAGGTATTGATTAAAGGGCATCTCTTGGCTTGCCGACGAAACAGATGTGGCACGCCCACCTGTCCAGCTCGAGTCCTGGGCCAATAAATCACGCCCAACTCGCTGGCCGCCGACCAAGTAGCGGAGATGAACATGAGCGACGTTCCGGCCTACGTGCCGCTCACCGGTACGGTCCACGCAGCCCTCGGCTGTGTGACCAACGCGACGGGCCAGACTGTCTGCACCGGCGCGTCGGCTGGGCTCCTCACCGGCCTGGGTGTCTTTGTATTCGTGTACCTGGCGATCCTGGTCCTCAGCATCCTCGCCGCGGTCAAGGTGGTAACCAAGGCGGGCTTCTCGGGCTGGTGGGTTTTGATCACCCTCGTCCCTCTGGTCGGAATGGTATTCATCTTCATCTTCGCATTCTCCACCTGGCCGGTCACCCGAGAGGTGCAGATGCTTCGAGCACAGCTTGCTGGCAACCGGGGATATGGTGGCTTCGGTGGCGGGCCCACCGGTGGGCCGGGACCAAGGCGCCCCAACCCCGGGAGCCCGACTCTGAGCGCCCCAAGCCAGACGACACCTGAAACCTCCTCCGGCGAAGAGGCCGAACTGCCTACCTTCGGTGAGTTCATCGCGGGAGGGAAGATGGCGGTGACCACCCCCATCCCGTCAGCAGCCAGTGCGCCACCGACCGCCGGACTCCCGCCGGCCGGGTGGTTTACTGCTCCGGGGGGTGCGCCGGGGCAGCTGCGTTACTGGGACGGCTCGACCTGGACTGACCAGTTCCGCCCGGCGTAGGGAAACGACCGGCTGTTTCGCTATCGCTGTTGTGCTCGGTTAGGCACATTGTGCCTCGAGCCGGTGGCTAGGGGCACTGCCTGGCGGTCTGCTCAGGGTCGCCGACGTGAGTCTCGCCAGTATCCTGACGAGGTGTCCGACGGACGCCGATCCTCGTCGTTCGAGGCACGGGGCTTGCGAGCAACGAAATGAGCCTGCAATGCCGCAGATGTCACCACGAATGGACAACGGAACACATTGGACCAGCCTCAGGCTTCCTAATGTGTCCGTCGAAGCGGGTGAACTCCATGCGGATGCCGATCGGGTTGCGGTGTTTGGGAAGAGTGTCCGACGAAGTGCCACTCGGAGGCATGCATGTCCGATGTGGGACACCCAGATTGGCCGGAATCGCCGTGGGCGACCGGCGGCGGCTCTACTGTCAAGCGTCGCATCGGAACTACGAAGAGACCTCATCTGTGCCGCCAGAATCACGAAGATCGTCCATGAAGTCATCCTCAGGTTGCCTCTTACGACGCTTGGCGGCAGCGTCGTTTCGGCGCTCCCACTCCTTTGCCCTGACTCCCACTTGAGGCTTCTTTCGTCCGCTCACAATCACCCCCTGCAGACGTAGAGATACGGTGAGACACAAAAGTGGCCCCTCGCCTTGTAACGTAAGACTTGGTCGAGGGGTCGACTACGACGCCCTGCACACCGGTCAATGGCGATCAGAACGCAGCGCACGACGGAAGACGGAAGCAACCCAAGCCAGGCCATTTGACACCCGAGAGCGTCAGGCAATCACCGGTTGGTGGACAGCTCCAGAATGGATCTCTCGATCCATGATGAATGCCGAGCATTCGGGGCAAATCAATAAGCCAGCTCCATTTTGACCCTCCCGAACCGCGATGTTGTGCTGTGTATTCGGACGAGGTTTCGATTCGAGGCCATATCGATGTTGGTGGTGTATGGCGTAGATGAGGGGAATTGTCGCAATTGCGATTCCAATTATCATGAGTGGCAAACAAATAGATAGCCAGGCCATCATCGCTCCTCTCCTGGCATATGGGCGACCGAGCTTTCTGCCCGATCACCGCTCACTTTGCGCAAATCGCCTCCTGTGACATGTCCACCTACGAGAGCTGAGAGCGGATGCTTGTTATGGGAGCACGTCGGCATAGGAGATGTCCAGACATAGGGCGTTGAATTTCCTCAACGCTCCTGCCATCCACTACCATCGAGGTATGGACCGCACGGCGGTGCGTGGCTGGCTGGCCGGGATCCTCGGCTTGGGAATTTTGATCACTGGTGTGATCACGAACAATGCCGTCGTGGGCCACCCCGAACTGGTCCTCAAGACCATCCTTGAGACGGCAGTAGCGATCATCGGAACCCTTGTCACCGTTCTTCTCTTTGGCCGATTCCGGCGTTCGGGTGATTTCGGTGACCTTGCGATCACTTGTTCCGTGGCGCTGCTGGCTTGGGTACACACGTTGTTCGGCACCATACCCGACTTGATCTCCCCGGATTCCGTCGGAAACGGCATCAGCGAGCGCTACGAGGTCTGGGGAACCCTTGTAATTAGGATCACGGCAGCAGGTCTTCTGATCGCTGCGGCCCGGTACCACGGAAGACGAGAACACACAACGTCTCGATGGAGTATCAGTAGTTACTTAGCACTCCTGGTAGTCGCTGCAGTCGGTGGATTGACAACGATCCTGTTGGCATGGAAAGTGCCCATCGGTAGGAGCGGCCTACTGGTTCGAGTCTCGTGGCCTCAATCGTTCTCCTCGCTGTTTCAGATCGTGGGCGCTGCGGTCTTCTTGGTGGCGTTTGTATGGCTGTCACAGCGGGCTCGGTCCGATTCGGATGAGTTTTTTAGCTGGATCGCCGTCGGATGCATCTTCGCCACCTTCGCCATGATCAGCTACGGGTTGCTCCCCGCCGGGGGAGCGAATTGGCTTCGGTGCGGCGACTTGCTCCGAGCTGCAGCGGTCTGCACCTGGGCCGTGGCAGCCATCATCGAGATCGTGAACTATTGGTCTTCGGTCGCAGAGTCGGCGCGACTGAAAACTCGGAGGGCCGTGGCCCTCGATCTGCACGACGGGCTCGCTCAGGAACTTGCGCTGTTGAGCGCTTATGCCTTTTGCTCCGCAGAAGATCGGGTCTCGAGTCAATGGGGTGAGGAACTTCGGCTCACGGCAGCTCGTGCCTTGGCCGAGGCTCGCCGTGCAATCACGGTTCTCTCAACAGATGAACCAATGTCCTTCGAGGCGGACCTCAGCCAGACCGCCCGGGACTGCTCAAACGCTGACGTCGACATTCGTGTCGAAGTGGACGACAAGGGGAGCGGCATGGATCTGGCACACCGAGAATCGATTGTGACAATCGTGCGGGAAGCAGTCGCAAATGCTGTACGACATGGCCGCGCCCACAACGTCAACATTCGGCTCGGTGTGGAAAATCCCCCAACACTGCGGGTTCATGATGACGGTGTGGGGTTCGATGTGGCCGGTTCAGCGCATCTAGGTCGATGCGGCCTCATCAGCATGCGCGAGACTGCCGAGGCAATCGGGGGTTCGCTGGTAGTCCGCTCGGACCCCGGCAATGGCACCACGGTGGAAGTCATGTGGGCGTGACGGCAACCCCGGGAGTGCTCATCGCCGACGACCACGCGCCAACTCGGAGGATGATTCGGCGTTCGATCGAACAACGCGGGTTCTTGGTGAAGGCGGAAGTTCCCGACGCACACGCGGCAGTTCGGGCGTGTGGCGAGAACGATGTGGACGTCGCTCTCCTCGATGTCCGAATGCCTGGTGGTGGGATTCATGCGGCCACCATCATTGGTGCCGAACAGCCTCATGTCGCTATTGTCATGCTCACTGTTTCCGCTGACGACTCTGACCTCTTTGCGGCAGTGTCTGCAGGGGCATTGGGGTATCTGCTCAAGGGTGGCGATCCAATAGGCATTCCCGATGCGCTTTGGCGGGTGCTGTCCGGAGAAGCTGCTATTGACGGCATTCTGACCAAGCGACTCTTTGGTGAGTACAAGTCACGGTCATCTCGTCAACGCCTCCGCAATCGCTTATCCAATGGGACCCACTTGACGCAGAAGGAGTGGGAGGTGTTGGACCTGCTTAACAGAGATCTGTCGACTACGGAAATCGCTCGAAGGCTATTTGTTGCTGACGTTACGGTACGCACACACGTGGCGGCCATCGTTCGTAAGCTCGGGGCGAGCGACCGCTTCGAGGCCGTCCGATTCTTTCGAGGCACTCTTGAGGCTTCTGATCCGGAAGACGCCGCCAGGCCCTAGTCCACGAGGGTCGATTCTCATCGTCGAGAAGAGGTTCGGGCGGGATGCACTCATCGCTCTTTTGAACCGGTTCAATCCGGAAGAGGGGAATCTTCGTACCTGTCGTGCGAAGTTATCCACACGCCCGGTAAGTGCCGGTCGGTGGCAGTTCGCGGACAGCGAGCACCCATCGTTGGATAACGCTGCCACTCCCCGTGCTATGGGAGAGGGTCACTCCGCTATCCGCGGCCACGCACGGATTAGGCTCGACCCGTGAGGTGGACGTTCGTTGTCGCCGCTGCTCTTGCTTTTGGGGCCGCCCTGTCTGCATGTTCCTCTGAAGCCACCC
>JBEKIU010000122.1:0-12972 GCA_050011635.1 Acidimicrobiales bacterium | reverse complement strand
GGCCACCCGTCAGTCGGTCGAAGAGCGGGTCGGCTCCCACGAGTTCTTCTGGCTCGATCTGGACGGTGTGGACGACGAGGCCCGCGACCTGTTGCTCCAGGTGTTCAAGATCCACCCGCTGGCCGTCGAGGACGCCCAGAAGTTCGGCCAGCGCCCCAAGCTGGAGGACTACGACGACTTCATGTACATGGTGGTCTACGGCGCATCGACCGACCCGTCATCGACCCAGGAGGTCCATTTCGTCTTCGCCGACCACTTCGTGGTGACCATCCACCACGGGATGTGTCCGATGATGGACGACGTGCGCGAGCGGATCGGCCACCACCGGGCCTCCGACATGCGGGCCCCGCAGCTGGTCCTCACCTACCTGATCATCGACCAGCTGGTCGACAGCTTCTTCCCAGTGCTCAACGGGTTCGACAACCGGATCGACGAGTTGGAGGACGCCATCCTGGTCCAGCCGACCGACGCCCAGCTCGGGACCCTGTTCGCCATGAAGCGCTCGCTGATCATCATCCGCAAGGTGGTGACCCCCCAACGCGACATGTTCGCCAGCATCTCCTCGGGGGTCACCGAGCTTCCCGGAGTCACCGACGACGGTCTGCGCTACATGCGCGACATCTACGACCATCTCATCCGCATCAGCGATCTCGTCGACGGGTACCGCGACCTGCTGAGCGGCGTCATGGACACCCACCTGTCCACGGTGTCCAACCGGCTCAACGTGGTCATGAAGCAGCTGACCATCATCGCCACCGTGTTCTTGCCCCTCAGCTTCCTCACCGGCTTCTTCGGCCAGAACTTCTCCTGGCTGATCGGACACATCGCCGGCGGGGTGCCCTTCCTCATCTTCGGAATCGGCCTCGAGGTGGTGTCCGCGGCGGGCCTGGTCTACCTATTCCGCAAGCGCGGCTGGCTGGGAGGACCAACCACCTGAGGTCCGCGGCCGGCGTCCGCCCGACGACATGACGGCGGCTGTGGAGCGAAACGACAGCACTGACGCCACCGAAGCGCACGAGAGGACCGAACCCACCCCGAGGAAGCTCCCGATCGATGCCAACGAGAGCGCGGAACCGATGGAGAGGATCGAGCCCACCGAGCCGATGCACAGGATCGAGCCCGCCGAGTTGACCGACAGGATCGAGTCGGTCGAGTTGATCGACCAGCGCGACCTCCGGCCCGGACGTTCCATGCCCACCAGTGTGACCCGGCCGGGGGGCACCCGTCTCGTCTGGACCATGTCCGTCTCGTCTGGAGCACTGCTGCGGGGTCCGGACACCCCTCAGGAGGTCTGGACGGCATTGCCGGCGCCATCGACCACGTACCAGCGTCCACCGGCGTTGGTGAGCCCCTGGCCGGTGGCCTTGCCCGGGGCGCGGTCCGGCGGCCACAGGTAGAGGGGCCATCCGTTGTAGGTGATCTGGGTCGTCCCGTCGGTCCGCGGTGCCGTGCCGAGGAGGCCGGGCTCGATGCCCGGGCCCACCACCGGCCTCGTCACCCCGGTCGGCAGCGTGAGCGGCGGCCACTGCACGGCGCAGATCCCGTAGCACCGGGACGGGGATCCCCGATGGTCCCGTTCGTAGAGATAGAGGGTGATGCCCTGCCCGTCGACCAGCACCGGCCCCAGGCCGCCGATGGTGGCGATCTTGACCTCGTAGACGGGCCCGTGCTCCAGCACGGGGGGAGTGGTGGCGAACGGGGTGGAGATGGCGGTGCCCGAAGCCGCGCAGCTCGCGCAGGCCACCGTGACCGCCACCAGTGCGGCCGCGGCCAGGAGGTGGCGGCGGGTGGCGTGGCGAACGGCTCCCACCGGCCACCGGCTCACCCGGTGGCGCCCGGTTCGGTGAACGTCTCCAGTGGGGGAGCCGGGTACGGTCCCGTGCCCGGTCGCCAGCCCGCGGCCAGCTTCTGGTCGGCGATCCCGCCTTCGACCCAGATGTGGCAGGAATCCCGCGCCCACGGGCTGCCCCCGCCGGCCAGGAGGTTGTCGAGCTGTCCCGTGCTCACCGCCCGGGCCCGGCGTGAGGTCACCGCCTGGACCACCACCGGCCCGAGGGCCCGGGCCAGCTGTTCGAGATGGGTGCACCCTTTGGGCCCCGCGAACCGTGCCTGCACCTCGCGGGTGTACCCGCGGGTCACGCTGAGCCCCTCCAGCTGGGCGAACGCCCCGACGATGCCCGGGCACTCGGCATGGGGAAACGTGTCCATCCGGGCGGTGGCCTCGACGATGGTCAGGTCGGGGATCGCCACCCGCACACGAAGCTCCATCTCGTGCACCGTGGCCGGGGCATCCCCGTCGTCGGCCCACGGCCGGGTGTCACGGAGGCGTCCGACCACGATCAACTCGTCACCGGCATCGAAAGCGTCGTACTCGACCGAGCGTCGATGGACCAGGACCGCATCGGCCGACGGCACCTCCGAGAGTGTCACGGAGGCGACGGGAGGTCGACGATGTCATACGACCAGAGCTCGCTGTGGGTGCCCACGGGCGGAGGGTCTCCAGCCGCGGTCCCGGCACCCTGCTCGGGCGGCTCGACCGAGCCCCGGTGGCCATGGGCGAAGGCCGGAGAAGCCACCCATGCGTCGAAGGACTCGTCGTCCCGCCAGCGGGTGAGCACCAGCCAGACGTCCCGCCGATCGCTCGGCTGGAGGAGCTCGAAGCCTTCGAAGCCGTCGGCGTTGTCCACGGCTCCGGCCCGCTTGGCGAAGCGGCGGGCCAGCTCGTCCCCCGAGCCCTCCCGCACCGTGATGGCGTTGATCTTCACGACGGTCATGGCCCGATCATTGCCCGAGCCGGCCCCGGGTCCAAATCAGGGGCCACGAACCGGCCCCGGGCCCCTGTGACACGCACGTAATTACGGTTGTGTGATACCGTGAAGGAGCAGGTTGACCGTAAGGTTTCGGTTCACGGTGAACCTCTGATCGAGGTGGAGGAATGGGAATGGGCTCCGACAGGGTCGACGCGACATCGGACGGGGACCGGGCGGCCGTGCCCGACCAGGGATTCCGTGGGGCCCAGGTCTGCACCCTGGTGGGGATCACCTACCGGCAGCTGGACTACTGGGCTCGTACCAATCTGCTCCGGCCGTCGATCACCGATGCCACCGGCAGCGGGAGCCAGCGTCGCTACTCGTACCGCGACGTGCTCGAATTGAAGGTCATCAAGCGACTCCTCGACGCCGGTCTCAAGCTGCAGCAGGCCCGCCAGGCCGTCGAGTGCCTCCGCGGCGACCTCGGCGCCGATCCGGCCTCGTCGCAACTGGTCATGGTCGGAAGCCGATCGGTGCTGGCCCACTCCGATGGCGACGTCGTGGATCTCCTGGCCGGAGGGCAGGGGGTCTTCAACATCCTGCCCCTGGCCGGAGTGGTCTCGGAGCTCGAGGCGGCCATCGTCGAGATCAACGCCGCCCCCCCGGTGGTGCAGCCTCAGGCCCATCCGGCCGCCGACTACCTGCCGTCGACCGAGGCCGCCGAGCGTTGACCACCTCGTCCGGGATCGACGCGAATCCACTTCTCCACGTGACGCGCTTCGCCCACGAGTCCGAACGACGGTTCGCTCGCATCCTCGACTTCTACGGCGTCCTGTGGGAGTACGAGCCGGTCGAGTTCGCGTTGGACTGGGATCAGGACGGCCGTCCGATGGCCGGATTCCGGCCCGACTTCTGGCTTCCCGAACCCGGCCTCTTCGTCGAGGTGACCACGCTCAATCAGCGCCTGGTGACGAAGAAGAACGGCAAGGTCCGCCGGTTGGGGCAGCTCTATCCCGACGTCCGGGTCACCCTCCTCTACCAGAGGGACACGCTGGCCCTCCTGGCCAAGTACGGCCTGGCCGGCGACGGCGGCTCCCATGGTGTCGCCCGCACCGCCTGAGGACCGGCGCCGGTAACCTCTTGGACGTGGCCGACACCCCGACGGCGATCGGCGATCATCCGGGCTCCGAGGGTCCCGAACCTCTCGTGCACACCGCCCTGATCGATGCCCACCGGAGGCTGGGGGCGAAGCTGGTCGGGTTCGGTGGGTGGGAGATGCCGCTCTCCTACCCTCAGGGCACCCTGGCCGAGCACCGTGCCTGTCGACAGGACGCGGTGATCTTCGATGTGAGCCACCTGGGCACCGTGCGGGTCGAGGGGCCCGGCGCCTTCGACCGGCTGCAGGCCACGCTCTCGAACGACCTCCGACGGGTCGCCCCGGGGCGGGCCCAGTACACGCACCTGCTCGACGATGCCGACGCTTCGGTCGTCGACGACATCATCGTGTGGTGGCTGTCCGACGACGTGTTCGACGTCATGCCCAATGCATCGAACACCCGGCGGGTCGAGGAGGCCACCGGGGGCGAGGACACGACGCGGTCGCGATGCATCCTTGCCGTCCAGGGACCACATGCCCGGACACGGCTGGCCACGGTGGCGCCCGATGCCGCCTCGGTCCCGCGGTTCGGGGTCGTCCCCTTCGTGTGGGAGGGCGTTCCCTGTGTGGCCGCGGGCACCGGCTACACGGGAGAGGACGGGGTCGAGTTCGCAGTGCCGGCCGACGCAGCCGAAGCACTGTGGACCGCGGTGCTGGCCACCGGCGTGCAGCCGGCGGGCCTGGGCGCACGGGACACCCTCCGCCTCGAGGCGGGCTTTCCCCTGCACGGCCACGAGCTCGGCCCGGGGATCACCCCGCTGCAGGCCGGCCTGGGTTGGGTCGTCGGCTGGGACAAGACGGAATTCCGCGGGCGTGCGGCGCTGTCGGATGAGCGCCAACGCGGAGTGGCCCGCCACCTGGTCGGGTTGGCCACGGAGGGCCGCCAGCCACCGCGCCAGGGGTCGGACCTGGAAAAGGACGGGCACCCGGCCGGAGTCGTCACCAGCGGGAACTTCTCTCCCATGCTCGGGCACGGAATCGCCCTGGCCTTCGTCGACTCCTCGTTCGATGCCAAGCCGTCGACCGTCTTCGACATCGAACAACGGGGCCGGTCCCTTCCGGCCACGGTGGTCACCACACCCTTCACCCGCCCCGGTCAGTGGGCATCGGGCGTTTGAGGGGCGACCCGGGTCGGCATTGGGCCTTCGGGCCCGCCCTCAACTAGAAACCAGAGAACACTGCACTGGAGGAGTGGACCTGTGGGCACGTACATCCCGCACACCGATGAGGAGCTCGAGGCCATGTTGGCCTTTCTCGGCCTCTCCTCGGTCGATGAGCTGTTCGACGTGGTCCCGGAGGCGCTGCGGCTCCAGCACGGACTCGAACTGTCGGCCGGCGTGGGCGAGCCCGACGTGCTCGCCACCATGGAGGGGTTCGCCGATCGGAACCGGGCGCGAGCCGACCGCCTGGTCTGCTTTGCCGGAGGCGGTGCCTATGACCACGAGATCCCGTCGGTGACCGGCGCTCTGGGCGGACGCTCCGAATTCGTCACCTCGTACACGCCCTACCAGCCCGAGGTGGCCCAAGGGGTCCTGCAGGCGGTCTTCGAGTACCAGACCATGGTGGCCCGCCTGACCGGACTACCGGTAGCCAACGCGTCCCTCTACGACGGTGGGAGTGCCGCCGTCGAGGCCGTCAACCTCGGGGTGGCCGCTTCGGGCCGCGAGACCGTCTGGATGTCGGCCGGGATCCATCCGCATTGGCGCCAGATGCTCGCCACCTGTGCCGCGGGGACTGGTCATCGACTGGTGACGGTCCCCCTGGTCGACGGGCTCACCCACTGGCCGGGAGAGGACCGCCAGCGTGAGGACGCTCCCGGCGTGGTCCTGGTCGGCTACCCCAATTATCTCGGTTGCATCGAAGACCTGGCCGCGGCCCGCGCCCTGTGCGATCGGACAGGTGCGCAACTGGTGGTGGGCATCGATCCGGTGGCGGCAGGGCTGCTCCATTCGGCGGGCCACTGGGGTGCCGACGTGGTGGTGGGGGAGGGGCAGGTCTTCGGGACGACCCTCGGGTTCGGGGGCCCCTACGTGGGCATGTTCGCCTGTGCCTCAGCCCACGTTCGCCGCCTGCCCGGTCGGCTGGTGGGGGAGACCGTCGACGTCGAGGGCCGTCGGGCCTATGTCACCACGCTCCGGGCTCGCGAGCAGGACATCAGGCGCGAAAAGGCCACCTCCAATGTCTGCACCAATCAGACCCTGATGGCGGTGACGGCGGCCATCCAGCTCGGGTGGCTCGGCACCGGCGGCCTGGTCGAGCTGGCCCGCCGGTGTGCGCAGGCCACCCGGTACACCCGCGACGCGTTGCTCTCCCTCGAGCGGGTGTCCCCGTTCGCCGGTGCGCCGGTCCTCCGGGAGTTCGCCGTCCGGCTGCCCATCCCGGCCTCCGTGGTGATCGAGCGCATGGCCGACGCCGGCTTCCTGGCCGGCATCGCCTTGGATGAGGAGTACGACGACGGGGAGCACGGCCTGCTCGTCTCGGTGACCGAGCGTCGGACCCGTGACGAGATAGACGCCTACGTCACCGCACTGGCGAAGGCGGTGGCCTGATGACCGACACGTCGGCCGTGCCGGCCCGCGGAGCCGCCGGGGGAAAGGCCAACAGTGCCCCCCTGCTCGGACGCGAGACCGAGCCCACGCTGTTCGAGCTGTCCCACCCGGGCAGAAGGGCGTGGTCCTTCCGCACGACGGGCATCCCCGAGCTGCCGCTCGAAGAGCTCGTCCCGGCGGGCCACCTCCGCCCGGATCCGGTTCCGCTGCCCGAGGTCTCCGAGCGGGATCTGGTGGCACACTTCACCCGCCTGTCCCACCGCCAGTTCTCGGTCGACCTCGGGGCGTATCCGCTGGGCTCGTGCACCATGAAGTACAACCCGAAGGTGTGCGACACCGTGGCCGGGCTGCCCGGTCTGGCCGGTGTCCACCCGGGCGCGCCGGCGTCGCTGACCCAGGGCTGGCTCGCACTCATGGTCGAGCTGGAGGAGATCCTCTGCCAGATCACCGGCATGGCCGCGGCCACCCTGCAGCCGGCCGCGGGCGCCGCCGGTGAGCTGACCGGGCTGCTGCTCATGCGGGCGTGGCACCGGGCCCAGGGGTCGGATCGCCACAAAGTGATCATCCCCGACTCGGCCCACGGGACCAACCCGGCGTCGGTCACCCTCGGCGGCTACGAGGTGGTCACCGTCCCGAGCGACCAAAGGGGCTGCGTCGACATGGCGGCATTGGAACGCGTGCTGGACGAGGACGTGGCCGGAATCATGCTCACCAACCCGAACACGCTCGGGCTGTTCGAAGAGGACATCGCCGCCATCGCCGCCGCCGTCCACCGGGTGGGCGGCCTCCTCTACTACGACGGGGCCAATCTCAACGCCATCCTCGGCGTGGTGCGTCCGGGTGACATGGGTTTCGACATCGTCCATATGAACCTGCACAAGACGTTCGCCACACCCCACGGCGGGGGAGGGCCGGGAGCGGGACCGGTGGCCGTCTCCGAGCGCCTGATCCCGTTCCTCCCCGGGCCGCGGGCCGTGCGGGTCGAGTCGGACGACCAGACTCCGGTCTACGGATGGGCCGATCCTCCCCGGTCGATCGGACGGATGCACACCTGGCACGGCAACTCCCTCGTCCTGGCACGCGCATTGGCCTACATCCTGGTCAACGGCGGCGACGGGTTGCGCAAGATCGCCGAGACCGCCGTCCTCAACGCCAACTGGATCCGGCAGCGGCTGACCGGCACGTACGACGTGCCCTTCAACCGCCCGTGCATGCACGAGGCCGTGCTGTCGGTCCGCTCGCTGAAGCAGGCCTACGGGGTACGGGCGCTGGACGTGGCCAAGCGCCTCCTCGAGGAGGGGTTCCACTCGCCCACCGTCTACTTCCCGCTGATCGTCGAAGAGGCCCTGATGATCGAACCGACCGAGACGGAGAGCCCCCAGACCCTCGAGGCCCTGGCCGAGTCCTTGGAGCGGATCGCCGACGAGGCCGCCCGGCGGCCCGAGGGGTGGATGGCCGAGTTCCCGATCAACACGCCGGTCAGAAGGGTGGACGAGGCCAGAGCGGCGCGGAACCTCATCCCCACGTTCGACGCCCGGCCCTGATCGCGGCGGCGACCAGTGGACGGCATCTTCACCACCCGATTCGTCGATCCCTACCTGCGGTTCCACAAGTACATCTACGAGACGAGCGACGGCCGGATCGGCAAGCACAGCAACCGGGTGCCGGCCCTGCTGCTCACCACTACCGGCAGGAGGAGCGGGCAGTCGCGGACCAACGGCCTGACCTACTGCCGCGATCGCGGAGACCTCATCGTGGTCGCCTCCAACGGGGGGAGCGACCGGCCGCCGGCCTGGCTGCTCAACCTCCAGGCCGATCCCCGAGTCACGGTCCGGGTGGGCCGCCGGGTCCTGTCGGCCACGGCCCGGGTGGCCGGACCCGAAGAGCACGAGCAGCTGTGGCCGCTGGTCAATAGGACCAACCGGGGGATGTCGCGCATCTTCCACCCGGGCGTCCGCGGCCGGTACGACGTCTACCAGCGCCACACGGCGCGCAGGATACCGGTGGTGATCATCACTCCCGATCGGCCGAGCACCGCGGGCGGCGACCGGTCGGCGGACGGGGGCTCAGTCGAGAAGGTCGGGCTGCTCGCGCACGATCCGGTCGAACAGCGGCTGGAAGCTGAACCACCCAGCCAGATGTGATCCCACCTGGCTGCTGGTCAGCTTGGCCATCTCCGGATCGATGAGTACCGGCTGACCGGCCGACGAAGCCAGGATCTGGGCCTGGCACGACCGCTCCATGGTGATGAACCACCACACCGCCTCGTCGACCGAATGGCCCACGGTCAAGAGGCCGTGATTTCGGAGGATGGCCGCTTTGTTGCCCGCCAGCGCGTGAGCGATGCGCTTGCCTTCCTCGACGTCGAGGACCACGCCGGTGTAATCGTCGAAGACCGCGTGGTCGTCGTAGAACGCGCACACATCCTGGGTGATCGGATCGAGGGTGCGTCCGAGAGCGGACCACGACTTGCCATAGATCGAATGGGCATGGGCGGCGGCCACGACATCGGGCCGGGCCGCATGAATCTGGGAGTGGATGGCGAAGGCGGCTCCGTTGACCGGCATGTCCCCCTCGACCACCTCACCCTCGTGATTGACCAGGATGAGATCCGACACTCGGATGTGCCCGAAATGCATGCCGAACGGATTGACCCAGAAGTGGTCGAGTCGTTCTGGGTCGCGCGCCGTGATGTGCCCGGCCACCCCCTCGTCGAAGCCGAACTTGGAGAAGAGCCGGAACCCGGCGGCCAGGCGTTGCTTGCGGTGGAGGCGCTCGTGCTCGGGGGAGTCGAACGCTGCGTTGGGTGGGAGCTTCACGATCTCGGGCACGTTGTCCTCCTTCGACCAGCGGCTGCCGCCGGCGGTGTACTCACGCTGGAGCACGCGCACCATCTTAGGCGGCGGCGCAGACAGGGGGGTGTGGGGGGACCACCCGGTCCCGACCGGTGTTCGACACCGGCCGACGTTCTCGACCGGCCCGACACCAGCTCTGAACCCGAAAACAGTCACCGGCCTGGAGCTAGGCGGCGGAACCCAGCTCGACAGGCAGGCAACTGCTCTCCGCAGTGTACCAGCCTCGACGCTCACGCAATGCCTATTGCTCCCCATCTTTGGGGATGAGGGCGACCAGCCTCGAGATCAACTGGCGTGACACCCCCCAGGACTTGCTGATGGCGTTGATCGACATACCTTCGCCGAGCCCACCGGCGATGAGCGAGAGCCTCGAGACGTGCCGGCACTTCTCGAATTCGTCCAGCGCCGCCGTCACCAGCTCGCGTGTCTGGGCCGCCTTTGCCTTGGACAGGGCCGTCTCGATGCTGTCGCCGGCACGGAGGCTGTCCCTCGCGTTGAGATAGCGGCCTCGCACCACCACCAACAGCTCAGCCAGCTCGTCGTGGGCCACGAGGAGCCGGTCGAGGTCGTCGATGGCCTTCGCTCTGCTGTCCGTCATCCCGAGTGATACTACGGCGCTTTGGGACAGGACGGCCTGTTGCCGACCCCGTAGTGACGGTGAGGTCCGTGTCGTCCCTGACGACGACCCGGCCGAGCCGGTCGGCGAGATGGGAAACTGATCACGTGTACGGCGAAGCGGCGCAATTCTACGATCTGATCCAACGGGCCAGGGGCCGCGATCCGGACGCGGAGGCTGACGTTGTCGTCAGGGAGATCCGACGGGGGAACCCTCAGGCTCGCACGATGCTGGATGTCGCCTGCGGGACCGGCGCCAACCTGCCTCGATTCGCCGAGTCGTTCGACGTCGTCGGTCTCGACGCCAGCGCGGACATGCTCGCCATCGCCAGGGAGAAATGTCCGGACGTCTCGTTCGTCGAAGCCGACATGCGATCCTTCGATCTCGGCCGACGATTCGATGCCATCGTCTGCATCTTCAGCGGGATCGGCTATCTGGTCGAGGAAACCGATCTGCGCCAGGCGGTCCTCACCATGGCCACACACCTGCATCCCGGTGGCGTCCTGGCCATCGAGGGCTGGGTCGAGCCGAGCGAATGGTCGGGGCCGAACGTGAGTGTGGATTCCTGCCAGGCGGAGGGACTGGCGCTGGCCCGGGTGACGACGTCGAGCGCTGAGGGCATGCGATCGGAGTTCACGTCGCGCTACACGTGGGCCACCGGCAGCCGGATCGACAGCATCGACGAGCACCATGTCCTCCGGCTCTCGGACCCCGGGGAGTTCGCCTCTGCGTTTGCGGCGGCCGACCTCAGCTTCAACCGTCTCCCGCATCTGCTGCGACCGGGCCGAGCACTCTATGTGGGCGTGGCGGCCACGACCCGCCGGTCCGCCCAGGAGCGGTCCTCGGGCGGGGAGTGACTCCCTCGGATCCGACCCGGATGGACCGCCGTGCCGGGTTCTTCTTTACTTGACATAATATACATTATCGGCGGTCTCAGAAGAGGAGCGATCACTCCCGGACGGGCTCTACAACCGTTCCCACCAGGTCTCTTACCGGATCGCAGAGATGCTCGAAGGCCTCCCGATAGGCCTTCGGACCGGCGTTCCGGGCCAGATCCGCATTCACGTCCTCGACGGCGGCCTCGAGCCGGTACAGGCGGTCGTGCAGCTTCGCCAGATCAGCCTCGGTCACGATGACCTGTCCGGCCGGGATGCCCAGCGAGTCCGTTCGCAGTCGGGCCTCGTAGGCCCGCTGCCGATGCGACCGGCAACAGAACCTCCGCCGTCGGCCGGGGCCGGGCTTCTGGGGTACCGGGCGGTGACACCACCCGCACCGGTCACTGTCCAGTGTTTTCGTCACTGTGACGATATTAGTGCGCCTCGCGGCTGGGCCGGCCGATGACGGCCCCGGCGGTGTCGTCGGCCGTCGGCGCCGACCGACTACCGGGGGTCGAGAGCCACCACGGGGATGACCCGGTCGGTCTTCTCCTGGTACTCCGCGAATCCGGGATACCTGCGGGCCTGCTCGGCGTAGACCCGATCCCGCTCGCCGCCGAGCAGCGGGACGGCGACGACGTCGATGACGTCAGACCCGACCTCGATGGAGACGTCGGGATGGGCGAGCAGGTTGTGGTACCAGTCCGGATTGGTGGGGGCACCGGCCTTGGAGGCGAAGACGTACCGTCGTCCGTCCTCGGCCAGGTACATCATGGGGTGCACCCGGGTCTCGCCCGACTTGGCCCCGACGGTGGTGAGCAGGAGCATCGGCGCTCCCTCGAACTGGCCGCCGAGCCTGCCCGCGTTGTCCCGGAATTCCTGGATGATCCGGGTGTTGAAATCGTTCGCCTCGGCCATGACCCTCTCCTCCGATCCTGAGCCCGATGCCGTGCCGTGCCGCGCGTCCCGTCGTCAGAGCGCTTCGGCGTTCCCGCTCATCCTAGGAGCGCGGGCCCCCGGGCAGTCCGGCGGCCGACGGGAGAGCTGTCGTCCGGTCCCCTCCCCCGCGGCGACGGAGGCCAGGCCACGGGCGATGGTACGGACCCTTCCCTCCGGCGGTACTCTCTGTGCGGAGCAACGCGATGGAATTCGACCCCGACGACCTGACCTCCGACGACCTGACCTTCGACGATCTCTACGACGATGAGGCCTTCTTCCGCACCTGCGGCAAGTGTGGCGCCCGCACCACGCCACGCTGGTCCGAGTCGGCCAGCCTCGAGGAGGCCCGACGCTACGGTTGGCGGCGGGTGGCTGCCTCCGACCGACCGGGGGCGCGGAGAATGGATCTTTGCGGCCGCTGTGCCGACGATGCCGGATTCGGACCGCCGATGGCCCGTTGGGGCTAGCGATCCGGCCGGTCGGAACCGACGGTCGGCGGTGACCCCGCCGGTGCGATGGTCGCAACCGTGATCCTGCCCTGCGAACGACCGGTCATCCAGGCGCCGATGGCGGGCGGGGCGTCGACACCCGAACTGACCGCGGCGGTTGCCGCCGCGGGTGGCTACGGCTTCGTGGCCGCCGGCTACCTGTCCGCCGACGGGCTCCGGAAGGCCATCTCCGCCACCCGTTCACTGACCGACGAGGCGTTCGGGGTCAATCTCTTCGTGCCGTCGGCCCCGGGCGAACCCGACGACGTTGCCCGCTATGCGCGGGAGCTCGAGCCCGAAGCCGACCGGCTCGGTGTCGGGCTCGGAGATCCCCGCTGGGAAGACGACGACTACGACGCCAAGCTCGAGGTCGTCGAATCGACCCGCATCCATCTGGTCAGCTTCACCTTCGGCTGCCCGTCGGCGGAGACGGTGGACCGGCTCCACCATGCCGGCAGCCTGGTTGCGGTGACCGTGACCTCGGTGCCCGAAGCCGAGGCTGCTGGTGCCGTCGGCAGCGATGTGCTCACCGTGCAGGGGACGGAGGCCGGCGGTCATCAAGGCACCTTCCTCGACCTCGAACCCGCCACTCGGCCGTTGCTGTCACTGCTGCAGGAGATCCGAGCCTTCACCGTTCTCCCCCTCATCGGCAGTGGCGGCATCATGTCCGGTGCCGACGCTGCGGCCGCACTCGATGCCGGTGCGGTGGCCGTGCAGATCGGCACGGCACTGCTGTGCACGCCG